>NZ_JAYWXI010000011.1:0-111289 GCF_036016955.1 Bergeyella anatis
TTTTACTCGAAAGCAAATGTGAGAAAAATTTTCATTTAACCCAAGGGAAGTTTCGACTTCCCTTTTTTATTTGCTCTCTCTAAAAAGTTACCTTTGTGAGTTGAATGTGCCATTTAATAATTAAAGGAATCGAAATTAATGTGTTGTGAAAAATATGAATAAAAACAGCATACGAAAATCCAAATCTTAACCGGGTATAAGCGAAATAATAGCCATTAATGAGCATTAAAAACATTAATAAATAAGGCGCCACGGATTTTATATTAAAGTTATAATTTCCGTAATGCACCAAACAGAAAGCTATTGTCAGGAGGTGAAAATAAATTAAAAAATGCTTTTGGAGAATAGCGCTTATACGATCGTACTTTAAATAAATCAGCCCCCAGCTAACAAACAAGATTAAAAAACAAATACTATATTTCAATAAGCCATTTATATCGGGATGCTGTTTTTTAGTAACAAAAAACAAAAACAAGTACAAAAAAAAAGTAGAAACATAGCTATTGACCTTGCTCATTTTTAAAGGTAATCTAAAAACCAATTCTTCGACAATAGGTCCTATTAAACAGATAAATCCCAATTTAAAATACATAGGGATTTCTTCGTTGCCTTTTCCTTTTAATGAAGGCGATTTATCGGATTCCATGAGGCCAAAGTAAGCCAACAAGGTTACGAGAATTAAATAAAGAAAAAGTATTTTAAAATAGTTTATCAATACGGTTTTGGTATTAAGAACGAAGCCGTACCTCTCGTTTGACCATTTACCTTTAAATAAAAATTGAATTACCTCATTCATATTTTTTTAAAAATGCCCTTCAAAACTTTTAAAAGCAATAAGGGAAAGGAGATTGATTAATTCTAAATGCTTCTTTTAACAGTTTGTTTCTCTGCCTGCATAGATAAAACTATTTTTTTAATCTAAAACTATTTTTAAATGAAAAGGATTTTCTTTTAGTGAAATTGTTTAGGTTTATTAATGGGGGTGAAGCCAATAAGCATGAAAAAAAACGATAAAAAAATTGAATAATGTTGCCGCCGTAAAGGGGAGGACCATAGTAATATGGCAGGTGAATTCCAAATAACGCCCGCCGTCTATCGAAAAATAGAAACAGGGGCTATTAAACTATTCTTAGAAAGATGCTTTAAGATTGCTGGAGTCATGGAAGCGTATTATACCGATCTTTTAGAATTAGCGAAAGAGGCATTAAGTCGGAATACCCCCAATGACGAAAATGGATTCAGACAAAAAATGGATAATTTATACCAAGAAAATAAAAACGTTCATAAAGCGCTTCCGAAATCTAAAATACTCCGTTAGAAGGCTTAAAGAATAGGTTTAGTATGGCATCAATAGCCTTAAAATAGAACGCTATATCGGGGAAATGAGCTTTGACATTGGGGAAGTAAATTTTGACAATGGGGAAATAAATTTCCATATTGGGGAAGCGAATTTTGACATCGAGGGAATAAATTTTCACATTGGGGAAGTAAATTTTGACAATGGGGAAGTAAATTTTGACAATGGGGAAATAAATTTCCAAATTGGGGGAGCAAATTTTGATATTGGGGAAATGAGTTTTGATATTGGGGGAATAAATTTCTACATTGGGGAAGAAAATTTTGACATTGGGAAATGGAATTTTGCGACGGTAAAATTTCAAAAATGACCGCTATCCGAATGCTGAACCTTCAAAAATAGAACCTATTTGATGCGTTTCGTCGCCTCTTCGCCGTCGCCTGATTCCTTGATGTCATTCAACCTAAAAAAGAAATTTGGAAGGGGCGTCCCCATCGAAAAAAAAGCATCTCAGTCCAGACGCTGAACGCTGTTCTTCCGCCACATTTTTAAAGCAAAGTCTTTGATTTCTTTTGAGGCTTTTGATAAGTTTTCGTCGAATTGATACTCGCCTTCCTCAAGTTGGTCTTCGCCCGCCATTAGAGTAGCGTGTCCTCTTAAAGCATATTTCTGTTTGCCTTCGTACATGATAATTTTCATCACATCTGGACTGATGTCCGAAGTACACAACATGGAATACATCATCCAAATTTCGGCGATACCATTATGGTTTAAATCCGTGATTTTAAAAGTATCTTTAACGAAATTCATAGATAAATCAAACTCGCAATTCAAAATAAAATCTTGCACTTTCCAGTTTAATTTATATTTATTTTCGTTTTTATCGTAAAGATAATCGTACACGAAAATTTTTGCCTCTTTTTCATAGTCTGCGTTGACCACCTTTTTGCTGGGAACAATACCCGTTTCTGTTAACAGGATTATATGCTCTCCCTGTAAATCCTCTACTCTAACAACCTCTTTTACCTTTCCCTCAAAAGAAAGCCCCTGAGGAATCGCTTTATCTGAAAGTTTTTCGTACGAAATTTCAAAGGTTTCCTTCTTTTCTAATTTTTCCGATGCACCTTCTGTTGGTATTTGCTTTTCTTCTATTTTACTCTCGGTTGTATGACACGATAACAATACAAATAATACAAGAGCGATTAGCAGTTTAAAATCATTCATTTCACCTCCAATTTATTGTGTTGATTTTATGCGGAACAAACCTCAAATCGGTCAATAGCCGTTAGATACCATATGTTATTGAAATAACCAATGTAGAAAATAAACTCCTTTTGGTTTTGCCCAATCACAATGACTTTATGACTGTTTCTCTCTATGGTTTCCAGTTTTTTAACCTCACTATCGGGCCAGAGGTTCTCATCAAAGTTAGCATTTTCAAACTTTGCAATTTCAGAAAATAAAGATTCTTTTTGATTAAGGTCGATATAAATTCCCGCAGGTTTATTCCAGCTTTCGGTTTCACAGCTAAATATCGGTAGTTTTTCTTGGGTAATTTTATAGTCAGTTATGATATTAGGGTCAAAAGGCAAATAGCTGGGAACGGGTTTAGCAAAAGAAATCTTTTTAAAATTAGCAATATTATCCTGAGCTCCCATACGAAACAGAAAGGTTATCCCAAACTTCTTATGAATAAGTTTATTTAAAGTCTTTTCATCTTTATTCTGATAAGCTTTAATAATATTGATGATAACCGTTTGCATTTCCTTCTCCTTTTCGGAAAATCTAATTTCTTTAACCAAAGTAGGTTTACCTTCGTTAACTAACTTAGAATTCTGACAAGAAATAAAACACACTACAAAAAATAACAAAAATTTTTTCATCGAATTTCTAATATAAAAAAACACAAAAGAGCCTAAACGTTACATTTTTTTGACTATTTTTCAAACATATCTTTTTAATTTTTCAGTATTTCTTCAAGCTTTTCATAATCTCCATTTTGACCAAAATTCTCAGTATTCGCTTTAGTTCCTATAATTTGACTTTTAAAACATTCAAAACATATTTTGGCAATTCCCACAGTTTTATTTTGTTTTCTGAAAATTAATATATCTCGATAAACAGCAGGACATGCATAATCTAAATTTTGACTTACTGTTTTTTCAACAAAAATTTTATTTATTTCTTCAAATTTAGACTGACTAATTTCAGATTTTTTATAGCCAATTTTTTCCAAACTTTTGAAAAACTCAGTGTCATTTAAATCTTTAGGTTTATCACCTAAAACAATTTCAGATTTTAGATTATTAAGTTTTGAAATTTCTCTATTACTCGTTAATTCATAAATGCTGTCTATTTCGTTTTTGTAGTGGTCTATTTTGTCATATTCAAAAAAAATTCTTCCGTGTTTTGGAACAGAATCATTTTCAGCAGATTTTATATCAACTCTTTTATTTTCCTCAACTTTTTTACAGGAAATAAAAAGTAACAATAAAATGGATAGTATAATTTTTCCTTTCATGTTGGTTATTTAACAAAATATCACATAATTTTTGTAAAGGCTATACATGTTATTGGCAAATATTTATTATTCTCTGCTATAAATATTTGTCAATAAAAAACCATAATTACTATCCATTAGAGTTACATTTCCTCCAGAGAAACCAATTCCAATTCCTCCAGATGGTGTAGATATTGAAGAAGCACCGAATCCCGAAAAGCTTATAAACATTGAGTCTCCGTTTTCATTCGGTTTAACTTTTACAGATGTGCCAAATGCTTTTCCTTTTGTAACTTTCATAGGTTTATCAAATTCCATTACCGTGTAATGAAAAGATTTGATTTTTCTTGGTTCATCATTTAAAGAATATTCCTCTATAATTTCTTTACCTAAATTATCTTTACCAAAGAAAAAAAAATTATTTTTTGGAAGATTATCTTGATTTATCTTTTTTATCTCATCTCCAATAACATAAACATCAATAACTAACTGGTTTATTCCATCTTTATTTTTAAAATCAACAAATTTGAATGAATTAGCACCTCTCTTTTGTGCTTGGTCTTTCAACAAATAGATTACCATGTCAATATAGCTGAATTTGTTCGTTGCTTTAAGTCTTCCAATATATTTAGCCTTTGTAATATCAGTTTCTTTTGCCAAGTAAAAAAAATCTTTCTTTTCTCTTTTAGGGAGAGAATCATTTTTTATAACATGTTCAATTTTTATTTTTTGAGAAAAACAAAGATTTATTATAAAACTCATTAATATTAAAATTGTTATTTTTTTCATTTTCATAATTGTTTTTGATATTATTTTACTACACCTGACACTAACGAGAAAAGTATTTGCTATATTGCTAAGTTAAATAAATTAGTGAAAGAGAAAAGCATTATATGATGAAAATATTACAAAATCTTTATTATACATCGGACAAAAACAGGGCTAATATTATTTTTTTCATAAGAATTAAATTTATATAAAAACTTTTACTATTGCTATTCTCATGTAAAATAACCGTTATTCAGAATGACCTTTTTAATTTACCATTTGTCACTTCTACATTATTCTCATGTTAAATTTTAAAGGAATATTGATATTCAGTTGTGTTCTAAATCCTTCTGTTCTATAGTGGATGGAATTATCAAACCTAAAGCCATACCCCACACCAAGCTCTAAAAAGAAATAGCTAAATCCAACTTGTGGAGCAACTGTTTTTGGAGAAACATTAAACCTTACAAAAGTGAATGGTAAATCATTTTTCTTGAATTCAAAATATTTCGTTGCATTAATCTCGGGTATGACTAAAAGTTTACCATCAGCAGCACCTACTAATGCATTTCCACCTAATACTATAAATTCTTTGTCCAATGCAAACTTTACTCCAACATCAGCAAAACTTCTATTAAAATAGGTATAACCTCCCTCAATAGCTATGTTTTCTTTTATATCTTGGGCATTTACTAATAGTGGTGCTACACCAAGAACAAGCATATAAAGTATTTTAGAAAAATTCATTTATTTTAATTTTATTAAAAGTTATAATCTTCATCTTTTTTAGCTTTCTTAAAAAAACAACATATCAAATTTCTATGCTGCTAATTTAAAATAAACTCATAAGAATGAATAGTAAAAATTATATCTATTAAAAAAATGCCAAAAGATAGAAAAACTTTTGGCAGCACTTCCTTTATAAATTATTGATTGTTCTGTGATTCAAAATTAATCATCCGGTTAATACCAAATTTATCTGTAAACATATCCAAATAAAGGGTGGCCGTTATGAGGTTCAAGTTAAAAATCTCGGCGGATAAGCGGCTTCCTCCGATTGAACGAGAGGAGGTTTCGGATGCTGACGGTGTAGCTTTTTCGATTTGTCCTCCTATATACAAGCGGATACGGAACAGATTTATTATTTTGAGGCTTTTAGGAAAGAGGGAAATAAATGGACTTGGGTTAGTGTGAGGCCGTCTAGGGTTCACGATAAAGAAAAATAGTGTAAAAACAACCTCAATTATTATTAAATAACAGAAACGTTGTAAAATTTTGATATGAAAAAAAATATTCTTAGTGTTGATTGGTTTGGTGAATAGCTGTTTTTTATTTTTCGTTAAAAAGTCTAATTTTGCGATAAACGAGACGTTATGCTGGCTATAGAATCTTTTACGTTTAATCCTTTTTCGGAGAATACTTATGTTTTGTATAACGAGCAAAAAACTGCGGCGGTGGTGGATCCGGGAAATTTGCAACCTCATGAAACGCAGGCTTTGGAGGCTTTTGTTACCCGCAAGGGGCTGGCAGTTCGTCATCTGCTTTTAACGCATGCTCATATTGATCATGTGTTTGGGCTTCAGTGGTGTCATGACCGTTTTGGTATTGGCGTGCGGCTGCATCCTGACGAGAAGGAGATTTTGGATCGTAATCCTATGACGGCGGGGCAGTATGGTTTCTTTTTTCCTCCTTTTTCGGGGGAGGTTTCTTTTTTATCCGAAGGAGAGGTGATTCGTTTGGATGAGGATGAACTGGTGGTGCATCATGTGCCGGGGCATTCACCAGGACACGTGGCGTTTCATTGTGTTCGTCAGGGTTTTGTGGTGTCGGGAGATGTTTTGTTTCGGGGGAGTATTGGGCGTACGGATCTTTATAAGGGGAATGCGGACGTTTTACTTGAGAGTATTCGGACGAAATTATTTGTATTGCCGGAGGCTACCGAGGTTTTTCCGGGGCATGGAACGTCGACTACGGTGGGGGAGGAAAAACGGTTTAACCCGTTTTTTGTTTCATAGAAAAAGCTGCCTTTTGGGGCAGCTTTTCGTTTAGTTTTTCCATTTGATGTTACAGCCTAAACTTGGGCGTTGAATTTCTTCCTGGGGTTCTCCTGCGAGGAGGTTTTCAAAGGCGATGATGAGATCTTCCCCTGTGATTTCTTTGGCGTTTCCGGGGCGGGAGTCGTCCATTTGGCCTCGGTAGATGAGATCCAGTTTGCTATCGAAGAAATAGAAATCGGGAGTGCAAGCGGCGTCGTAGGCTTTGGCAACCGATTGGCTTTCGTCGAAGAGGTAAGGGAAGTCGAAGCGTTTTTCGATTTGGAATTCGATCATTTTTTCGGGGGCATCGTCGGGGTATTTTTCCACGTCATTGGCATTGATGGCGATGAACTCGATTCCTTTTTCGTTATAATCTTCGTAGAGTTCGGTGAGTTTGTCGATGATGTGGAGGACGAACGGGCAGTGGTTGCACATGAATACGACCAAAGTTCCTTTTTCGCCTTTTAAATCTTCCAGCGATTGTATTTCGTTGCTTTTGGAAGGGTTAGGAAGTTCGAAATAAGGGGCTCTGGTGCCTAGGGCTAACATATTGGAAGGCGTATTGGCCATAATAATTGTTTTTTTAGGGTTAAACTTTATTTTTAGATAACGTGATTTTCTTTCAGCAAAGATAAGGATTCGCCGAATGCATTGGCGTAGTTTACTTGGTGGATGTCGTTTTCTTTTCGGTACCAGGTGAGTTGTCTTTTGGCGAATCTTCGGGAGTTTTTCTTGATTTCTTCAATGGCGGTTTCCAAATCGGTTTTACCGTCGAAATAATCAAAAAGTTCGCTGTATCCTACGGTTTTTAGAGCGGTGAGATGACGGTAGGGTAGTAGGCTTTTCACTTCTTCCAGTAGCCCGTTTTCCATCATCAGATCCACCCTTTGGTTGATGCGCTGGTAGATGGTTTCCCTTGGGGCTTCGATGCCGATTCTCAGGGTTTTAAAAGGGCGCTGGGGTTGGGGCTTGGCAATCAGTTCGGAGTATTTTTCTCCGGTTTTCCAAATGACGTCGATGGCGCGGAGCAGCCGCCGCGGGTTTTGACGGTCGACAATGGCGTAATATTCGGCATCAAGGTTTTCCAAGAGGTTTTGGAGGGCTTCGATGCCTTCGGATTGCCAAAGGGTCAGTAGTTTTTCCTGATTTTCGGGGGTCGCTTCGGGAAGGTCGTTCAGGCCTTGAAGAACGGCTTTTTCGTACATCATGCTTCCGCCGACCATAATAACGGTGTCGTGGGTTTGGAAAAGGCTTTCGAGTCGGTTCAGGGCATCGGTTTCAAACTGCCCGATGGAATAATAGTCGGTTACGGACAGGTGTCCGATGAAATGATGGGGAGCCTGCTGCTGTTCCTGTGGTGAAGGAGCGGCTGTCCCGATGGGCATTTCCTTAAAAAACTGACGGGAATCGCAGGAGAGTATTTCCGTACGGTAATGGCTGGCTAGTTCAATAGCCAGTTTGGTTTTACCAATTCCTGTGGTGCCCGATACCGAAACGAGTGTTTTCACATTGCAAATGTCCTGAATTTTCTTCAATAAAAAAACCGCCTGAAAAGGTTTTGGCGGTTGGTTTGGGTTTATTTAGCGGATTAGGGTTTTACTTCTTCGGCCTCAATGGTGGTGATGCCCTTCTTTTTCAGGGCTTCCCACAGTAGGAATTTATCCACTTCGGCCATTAGTTTGGGGATGGTCAGGGCCAAAACGGCCAAGTCGTCCATGGAGCCGATGACGGGGACAAGGAACTCTGGTATCAGATCAATTGGGGAAATGACGTAGAGTAATCCCAGAATGGGGAGCACAATGTCCAAGGTTTTTGCAGGGTAGTAGCCTTGTTTCCAAAGTTTTACCATGCGCCAAATGGCTGGGAGTTTTTGGATGAATCCTTTGTGTTTGATGGCTTCTTTTAGTACGTCGATTTTAGAATATTTCATTGATTTGGAGATTGTTTTTCAGGCCTATTTTTGCAAAATGTGTTCCAAAGGAGAGCGGGGATGGTTTTAAAATGTGTTAAAGTCAGGGGGTTACACGATCAATGAAATTCAGACTTTCCTCGCTGTTCCAGTCTTTCGTAGCTTCTTCTTTTAGGAGGATGTGGCCGTTGGGCGCTAATAGAAAGGTAGTGGGGAAGACCTTGGGAAGCAGCTTGGCTTCGATGGGGCTTTCTGCGAGGTAGACGGGGGCGGTATAGCCGTTTTCTTCGATGAACTTCTTTACGTCTTCTTCTTGATCCATCATGGCGATAAGGACGAAGTCCATTTGGTCTTTTCGGTTTTCGTAGAGTTTTTGGATGCTGGGCCATTCTTCCCTGCAAGGTTTGCACCAGGTGCCCCAAAAGTTTAGGAAAAGCACTTTTTTGCCTCGGAAGTTTTTGAGGTTGGTGCTGGTGGTGTTTAGGCCTTTGAGTTGGATGTCGTAAGCGGCTTCTTCTACGGTTACGGCGTTTTTGATTTCGGCAACGGGAAAAAATACATCTTTGACACCGGGAATAAAGAATACCCCTGCGACAAGGGCTAAAAGAGCAATATAAATAAGATTTTTTTTCACTTTGGGGGTTGTTTTAGATTAGATTGAGCAATTCTTCGATGACGTCCTTGCCTCGATTTTTGGCGTAATAGATTTGCAGGTCGTTGTAGAAGGTTTCCCGAGGATAGCTATCAGGGTTTTCCTTGAATTTTTTTAGGAGAGCCGTGCCGTAAGCTGGTCTTGGTCCCCATACGTTTTTTACAGAAAAATCTTCATTGAGAAGGAGGATTTTGGGGATGGACTGGCTGCCGTTTGTTAAGAATTGGTCGATGAGCGAGTGGTCGCTATCGCGTAGAAAAATTTTGACAGGTATGCCTGCTGCTTCAAAAAAACAATGCACGGCAGGAACGGTGGCGCTGGCATCACCGCACCAAGGTTCGGCAATGATAAGAATTTTTCCCGAAATTTCTTTTTGTTTTAGGGCGGTTAGTTGTTCGGGGTCGGGTTTATAGGTTTTCAGGGTGCGTTCCATACGCTGGAGGCCCAAGAGGTAATAGTCCCGATGTTCGTCTTCGGGGGAAGGGTTCTGGGCTCTTGTTTGGGCAATGTTCAGATAGTCTTGAAAGGAAAGGGCTTTATCCCAATAATTTTTCATGTTTTGTTTTTTAGAGGAGGATGAGGTTAGAGTTTCCGAATTTGATTGATTAAAAACAAATCGGCGATGACGAAAGCCGCTAGGTTTTCCACGATGGGGACGGCTCTAGGGAGAACGCAGGGATCGTGTCGGCCTTTGCCTTCCACGAGGATGGGATTTCCGTTTTTATCGAAACTTTCCTGTGGACGAAGGATGGTGGCTACGGGTTTGAAGGCTACGCGGAAATAGATGGTCATGCCGTTGGAAATTCCGCCTTGAATTCCGCCCGAAAGATTGGTTTTCGTGCTGAAATCGGCATTAAACAAGTCGTTGTGATCTTTTCCGGTCATTTTCGCCCCGCAAAATCCGCTGCCATATTCGAAGCCTTTGGCGGCGTTAATGTTCATCATGGCTTTGGCCAGTTCGGCTTGCAGTTTTCCGAATACGGGTTCGCCAATACCGGCGGGGACGCCTTTGATGACACAGGTGATGGTGCCGCCTATGGTGTTTCCTTCTTTTTTGACGGCTTTTATTTTTTCGGTCATTTTTCGGGCGGTGTCTTCGTCGGGACAGCGGACGTCGTTGAGGTCAATTTTGGACAGGTCGAGCTGCTGGTAGGGTTTCTCGCAAAAAATATCGCCGACGGAGGATACATATGCATGAAACTCGATGTCCTTGGGCAGGATCTGTCTGGCAAGTGCGCCGGCAGCCACCCAGTTTATGGTTTCTCTGGCGGACGATTTACCGCCGCCGCGGTGATCTCTCCATCCGAATTTTTGGTCGTAGGTAAAATCGGCGTGGGAGGGACGGTAGTGGTCTTTCAGGTGATCGTAATCTTTGGATTTTTGGTTTTCGTTTTCAATGATAAATCCAATGGGGGTTCCTGTGGTTTTTCCCTCGAAAATCCCTGACAGAAAGCGGATGGTATCGCTTTCCTTTCTTTGGGTAACCAAAGCGCTTTGTCCGGGTTTGCGCCGGTCCAATTGGTGTTGAACGGCCTGAAGGTCGACCTGGAGGCCTGCGGGAAAATTGGTGATAATGCCACCGTAGGCGGCGCCATGGCTTTCGCCAAAGGTGGATAGGGTTAAAAAATGACCAAGTGTGAACATGGTACAAAGGTAATGAATAATCGCAAGTTGAGAAGTGCGTGCATTCGGGTTTTTACGGCAAGGAGGAAAATAAAAAAAAGCAGACTTTAAGACTGCTTTTGATTGGGTATAAAGGGAGGTTATTTTTTGAAGTTCAGCGGGTACATTACGTTGCTGTATTGTTCAAGACTGGCTTTCATGGAGCCGACGGCCAATTCGGCTTTCATGGCTACGGGGACGCGGTTTTTGTCGTTGCTCACCCACATGGTAACGCCTTCTTTGGCTTTGAAAACCCTTCCGCTCATCACCATCGGAGTGATTTTGAAACAGTTGATGGTGCCGAATTTGGTTTTAACGTCCTCGGTGCCGTCCACCCGAAGTTGGAAGGGAAACATTTCGTCGTCGATCCATACGTTTAGGCGAATGTTTTTGCCGACTCTCAATTCCGTAGCGTCCAGTCCGCGCAGATGATAGAAAGCGGAAAGCATATCTTGGAGTCCGTTTACGGTATTGATCTTCTTGGGAGCGTTTTTCGGATTTTTTTTGTCAGTCAGGATAAGAGTGTTGTTTTGCTGGTCGAAAGCGGCTTGAAGGTGCTGGCTGTAGCTGCCTTCTTTGACGTTTCTCACGTAAAAACTCGGAAGTCCGTTGTTCAGATTGATATAGCTTTCGTAAAGGTCCTCCACCTTAAAAAAAGTACGCACGGCACCGGTTGTTCGTCCTACGCCTTTAACATAGAGGTGAGGGATGTTTTTATAATTGGTTTTTAAGGTGCTCAGCGTGGCGGTTCCGGCATTTAACGGACCGTAGTGAATGCGGTAGTGCAGGGTTTCTCCGGACTTAATGTTGTTGAGTTGGGCGAACGTCCCTACTCCGATGAGAATGCCAAAAAAGAGAATTAGTTTTTTCATGCGGTTATTTTTACAAAAACGTTGCCAAATTACGAATTTGTAGTTTATGCGGGGTGGGGTTTATTCGGTTTTTATGATTTTTTTTGAATCTTTTTAGGGGGAATAGGTGATCTTTGTTACCGTGGGGGTTGTTATATTTTTATTAAATTTGTCGCTTACAAATTATTAACAACAAAGCATTTATTTAGGTCATGATTACAACAGACTTATTGATTATAGGGGCAGGGCCTACGGGGCTTTTTGCCGTTTTTGAAGCAGGATTGCTCAAAATGAAGTGTCATCTTATCGATGCACTGCCTCAGCCTGGAGGACAACTGGCGGAGCTTTATCCGAAAAAGCCGATCTTTGATATTCCGGGGTATCCCAGTATCAATGCGGGCGAACTTATTGATAATTTGATGGAGCAGATTAAGCAGTTTCAGCCGGGGTTTACGTTGGCAGAAACGGCGGTGAGCCTTGAAAAAATAGATGAAGAGTGGTTTGAGGTTGTAACTAATAAGGGCACGGTTCATCGAGCAAAGGCGGTGGCGATAGCCGGAGGATTAGGGACTTTTGAACCTAGGAAGCCTGATTTGGCTAATCTGTCCGACTACGAGGAGAAGGGCGTGGAGTATTTCGTGAAGGATCCCGAGGTGTTCCGGGATAAGCGTATTGTGATTGCGGGCGGTGGCGATAGTGCCTTGGATTGGTCGATTTTTTTGGCGGATGTGGCCAAGGAGGTGACCTTGGTGCATCGTAGAAATGAATTTCGTGGGGCTTTGGATTCGGTGGAGAAGGTTCAGCGTTTGAAAAACGAAGGGCGAATTAACTTGATTACGCCGGCGGAAGTGGTAGAGCTTAAAGGTGAAGGGCGTATCGAGGCGATTACGATTGAGAAAGAGGGCGAGTCTTTCGATGTGGAGACGGATTATTTTATTCCTTTGTTTGGGCTTACGCCGAAGCTGGGCGAGCTGGCAAATTGGGGGCTCGAAATCGAAAAAAATGCCATTGTGGTGAATAACGCTTTGGACTATCAAACCAATATTGAAGGGGTTTATGCTATTGGAGATATCAATACTTACCCCGGAAAACTGAAGTTGATTCTCTGCGGGTTTCATGAGGCGACACTGATGTGTCAGAGTGTTTATCAGCGTTTGAACCCTGGGAAGAAGTACGTTTTGAAATACACGACAGTGAGTGGAGTGGATGGGTTTGACGGTAGCCGTAAGGAAGCCGAAAAAGCCGTTGTGAAAAAGATAGATTAGAAAAAAAATACCGTTAACGAAAAGAAAGGGCTAAGTTATGGGAGATATAACACTTAAAATAAAGGATCGGGAAGGAGTGACGCACGAGGTGGCGGCGCCTACGGATATGTCGATGAATTTAATGGAGGTAGTGCGGGCTTACGAGTTGGCCGAGGAAGGTACGGTTGGCGTTTGTGGCGGGATGGCGATGTGTGCTTCTTGTCAGGTTTATGTCGGCCGTGGGGCGGAACTTTTGTCTCCGATGGGTGACGAGGAGGAGGCCATGTTGGCGGAAGCCTTTCATGTTAAATCGAATTCCCGTTTGGGCTGTCAGATTCCTATGACGGACGAGATTGATGGCTTGGAGGTGGAGTTGGCGCCTTATCCGTAAGAGTTGTTTGGTAAGGAAGTAATCTAACGGGCCTGAAGATTTTTCTTCGGGCTTTTTTGTTGGTCTTGGTTTTGTTTTGGGAATACTGTTGGTAGGTTGTTAAAAATCAAAACATTAAGTTCTGGTTAATCTTCGGGGGAACGGCTTCCATCTTCCAATCTTTTTTTCTACTTTTGCATCCGTCAAAAACCTTTTATGCAAAACATCAGAAACATTGCGATTATTGCGCACGTAGACCACGGTAAAACGACCTTGGTTGATAAAATTATTCATGCCACCAACATTTTCAGGGAGAATCAGGAAAGTGGCGAATTGATTATGGATAACAATGATTTGGAGAGAGAAAGGGGAATCACGATTCTTTCCAAAAACATATCCGTAACCTATAAGGACACGAAAATCAACGTTATCGATACACCGGGGCACGCCGATTTTGGAGGCGAAGTGGAGCGTGTTTTGAAGATGGCGGATGGGGTTTTGCTATTGGTGGACGCTTTCGAGGGGCCGATGCCTCAGACCCGTTTCGTGCTTCATAAAGCGTTGGAATTGGGGTTGAAACCGATTGTGGTGATCAACAAAGTGGATAAGGAAAACTGTCGTCCGGACGAAGTTCACGATAATGTATTTGATTTGTTCTTTAATCTTGATGCGACGGAGGAACAGTTGGATTTTCCGACATTTTACGGTTCGTCCAAGCAAGGGTGGTTCAATACGTCCTTAGAGCCGACGGATAATATTCTTCCTTTGCTGGATGGGATTTTGCAATACGTGCCGGAGCCTAAAGTGGAGGAGGGTAACTTGCAGATGCAGATTACTTCGTTGGATTATTCCTCGTTCCTTGGGCGGATTGCCGTAGGGAAAGTAACCCGCGGAAACGTTAAAGAAGGGCAATGGATTGGCTTGTCTCAAGAGAATGGCAACATTTTGAAGGGTAAGGTTAAAGAGCTTTACGTCTTTGAAGGGTTGGGTAAGAAAAAAGTGCAGGAGGTTCAGGCTGGCGATATTTGTGCGATTGTTGGTTTTGATGCGTTTCAGATTGGGGATACGTTTGTGGATTTGGAAAACCCGGAGCCTCTTAGCCGTTTGTCCATTGATGAGCCTACGCTTAACATGACGTTTTCCATTAATAATTCTCCGTTTTTTGGCAAGGATGGTAAGTATGTGACATCCAATCATTTGAAGGAGCGTTTGGAGAAAGAATTAGAGAAAAATTTGGCTTTGCGGGTGGAACAGACGGAGGATGCCAATACGTTTTTGGTTTTTGGACGGGGGATTCTCCACCTTTCGGTTTTGATCGAAACGATGAGACGGGAAGGGTATGAGATGACCATCGGTCAGCCTCAGGTAATTTTGCGTGAGGTGGATGGGGAGAAATGCGAACCGTACGAATCTATGGTGGTGGATGTTCCGGAGGAGTATGCTTCCCGTGTGATTGATTTGGCTACTCAGCGTAAAGGGGATTTGCATATTATGGAGACTAAAGGAGAAATGCAGCATTTGGAGTTCGAGATTCCTTCTCGGGGGCTGATAGGTTTGCGTTCTCAAATGCTTACGGCTACGGCGGGCGAGGCGATTATGGCGCACCGTTTTGCGGAATACAAACCTTTTAAAGGGGCGATACCGGGTAGAAACAATGGGGTTTTGATTGCCAAGAACCAAGGTCAAGGAACGGCTTATTCTATCGAGAAATTACAAGATAGAGGGCGTTTCTTTGTGGATCCGGGAGAAGAGGTTTATGCGGGTATGATTGTTGGGGAACAGAATAAACCTGGCGATTTGGTTGTGAATATTGTGGAAGGCAAACAGCTTAATAACATGCGTGCGGCGGGTAAGGATAAGGATGGTAATATTGCGCCTAAGATCCAAATGTCTTTGGAGGAATGCATGGAGTATATTCAGGCAGATGAATGCATTGAGGTTACGCCTAACTTTATCCGTATGCGGAAGAAAATTTTGGCGGAAGAAGACCGTAAAAGAGCCGAAAGAATGGCCAAATCGGAATAAGACTACGGGATGTGAATTTCCTGTTAGCCATTGCAAAACGCAATGGCTATTTTTTTGCTGTTTTTTTTTAACAAAACCGTAACCTTTGTTTTGACGGGAATTTAGGGCTTAGCTTTTAAATTCGCGGTATGAAAACTTTAGTTCGTTTTTGGCTTTTATGGGTTTGTTTCGGAGCGTATTCGCTTGTGTTAGGACAGAAGAAGATGGAATTTCGGTTTGCTTCGGATGGTACGTTTCGAATTTTGCAACTTACGGATGTGCACTGGTCGCCATCCTCCTCTGTAAATACGAAAAATGAAAATCTTATTACGGATTTAATTTTACAGGAAAAACCTGATTTGGTTGTGCTTTCGGGGGATATTGTAACGCAATCGCCGGTGGAGGAAGGGTGGTCTGCGATAGCGGATATCTTTGCACGTTCGGGGCAGAGGTGGACGGCTGTGTTGGGGAATCACGATCATGAGGGAGATAAAAATAAACAGGAAATTGCGCAGTATTTGGAGGGGTTGCCCTTTTTTGTGGGGTACTCCGAAGCGGTCAGTGGGGTGCTTAATCACACGATTGACCTTTTCAAATACGATGGCTCTGAGGTTGGGGGGCGATTGGTTCTGATGGACACGCACGACTATACTTCTTCCATCTTCTTCCATCCGATGGGGGAAATACGATTGGGTTAAACCGGATCAGTTGGAGTGGCTTTCGCGGTGGCTGGAGAACAGTGAAGAGAAGCGTATTCCGATGGTTGTATTTCAGCATATTCCTTTGCCGGAGTATGCGGAAGGGGAAGAGATGGGGGGAGAGCCGGTAAGTGCGCCTCAGGTTAATTCGGGGGTGTTTGCCCGCTCTCTGCCTTATTCTTTTGCCATGGGCTTTTTTTGTGGGCACGATCACGACAATCGGTATGAAAAACTGGTGCGAGGGAAATCTTTGATTTATGGTAATGTCTCGGGATTTGATGCCTATGGCAAGCTTCCTCGTGGAGGGCGGATGGTTGTTTTAAGAGGAAATCAGGCGTCGTTTTATACCTATACGGTATCGGGGGAGAAGTTGACGCGGTCAAGGGTTTATCATCATCCCAGCGGGCTTCATGAAGTCGGAGTGGAGGATGCATTTTTGGAAGGTCGGGTGTCGGTAAAAGCGCCGCGAAAAGGGGTTCGTTACACGTACTACGAGGGAAAGGTAAAAAGTGTTTCGGAGTTGGAGGGGCTTGATCCACTACGGGAAGGGGTTGCAAGTGGCTTGGATTTACCTGAAGAAAGGGCGGAGGATTATTTCGGAATTAGATACAAGGGGTATCTTCGGATTCCGGAAGATGGAGCTTATTTGTTCGAACTTTCTTCTGATGACGGGGCGGTTTTGAAAATTGCAGAGCAAGTGGTGATTGATAACGATGGGAGCCATGATGTGCGTGTGCGTTCGGCGAAGGTTAATCTGAAAAAAGGGTTTTATCCGCTGGAACTGCTCTATTTCGAAGATCGTATGGGCGAAGAGCTTCAGCTTCAGATTGAAAGCCTAAAAATGCAGAAACAGCGGTTGGATTTGTTATTATTCCATTAAAGAAAGGAGGTTTTTGAGCCTCTTTTTTTAATGTTCTTTTAACGTGTATTTAAGGAATAGTTTTTACTGCACTACTACTTTCGCAAAAAAAATATTCCATGAAAAATTATTCGGTAAGTCGAAATCGAGCAGCGCAGTTTATTTTAGGGTTTTCTTTTTTTCCTATGATTTTATCGGCCCAAAGGAAGAATGATAGTATTGGGGTCAAAAACATAGAAGAAGTTACGATTGTTTCGGTGGGGTATGGTAAGCAGCAGAAGACAAGGACGTCGGGGGCTGTTACCCGAACCAATTTGGACAACCTTACCGATCGATCTTTGCCGGATGTGGCTTCGGCGATTCAGGGGAAAACGGCGGGGGTTAATGTAACGACGGAAGGGGGAGATCCTACTTCTGGAAGCCGGATAAATATTCGGGGATTAGGAGGGATTAATGGCGAGAGGCCTTTGTATGTGGTGGATGACGTTATTTTTGAAGGGACACCGATTCTGAATCCCAACGATATCGAACCCATCAATGTGGTTAAAGATGCGACGGCGGCCGTTTATGGGGCGCGGGCAGCGGGAGGAGTGGTTTTTATTACGACTAAAAAAGGAAGACGTGGGCGGCTTAATGTTAATTTTGATGCGAAACAAGGTTTTCAGGGGGCTTGGCGGAAGAGAAAATCGCTTAATGCGGCAGAATATCAGGATGTGATGGCGGCGGCGTATCGTCATTCTAACCTTCCGGTTCCGGCGGCCTTTGATCCCTTGCGTAATCCGGACGGGCGTATTACTCGAACGGATTGGGTTGAGGAGATTTTTCGTACGGGCAGTATGCAGGATTATAATGTAGATTCTTAGTAGCGGCGGCGAAAAATCTAATTTTTTCATGAGTTTTAATTATCGGAATCAAGAGGGGATTCTTCTCAATACGGAATCTCAGCGGTATAATTTCAGGATTAATTCGGATCATCAGGTTAATCCTTGGCTGAAAGTTGGTGAAAACTTGAGTTACAGTATGCTTAACGGAAACGGGGCTAATACAAACGACGGGTATATCGGGGCTATTTTGTCGGCGATGTATTATGTGCCCAGTTTGACGGTGTATGAGGAGTCGGGCAATTATAGTGGGCTTCCATTGGCTTTTGCGGGGGATTATGGGGATATGATTAATCCGGTGGCGTATCTCAACCGAATTGATTTTCGCAATCCTTCCCACTCTTTGATGGTTAATCCTTATTTGGAAGTTAAATTGGGGGCGTACCTTAAGTATCGTTCTAATTTGGCTATTACACAGCGGTTTACCGGTTCGAAGGATGTGAAGCGGAGGCGCTTGGAGATTGGTAAGCTGGATCGTCAGAATCAGGTGGCTTATACCAACGATTTTTCAAAGACGTTGCTTGCGGAGCAGGTGCTTTCTTATGACCGTACTTTTAACGGGCATCATTTGGATTTAACGGGGGTTTATTCTTTTCAGAAGGACTCGAGTGAAGGGTTTGCAGCGATGATTCAGAACTTTCCGCAAGAGATTTCTTCGTTCATGTATTTGCAAAACGGACTGGATAACAAGACGATGAGCAGTTACTTGGAGAGGCGGGCGCTCAATTCCATGATGTTTAGGGTTAATTATGATTATCGTTCAAAGTATATGGTTTCTTTGATTGGTCGTCGGGATGGGACTTCTTTGCTTCCGGAGAAAAACAGGTACGAGTCGTTTTATGCGGTTTCGGGGGCATGGAATGTTGCGAAAGAAAATTTTATGGCAGCAAGTGGTTTTTCGACATTCAAACTAAGGGCGAGTCATGGTTATACGGGGAATTTGTGAGGTCTTCAGAATAATGTTAATGCGATTTCGCCGCTATTCACGAGGTTTGAAAATATTGTTTTTGGTTCTTCGGCGGCTCAGAATAATGCGTATTTCACTACGTTGTTGGGGAATCCTGATTTGAAATGGAGGGTAAGCCAGCAGACAAATTTTGGTTGGGATTTCGGTTTGTGGAGAGATCGTTTGAGTGTGAATGTGGATTACTTTGAAAAAAAATCGCTTAATCAGATTTTGCGTCTTCCATTGCCTAGTACTTCAGGGTATGCGAATACTTTTGTGAATGCGGGGGATTTTTTGGATAAGGGTTTGGAGCTTGGTGTGGCTTTTCGCAATTCGGGACACCGAAAGTTCAGGTATAATATTAATGCGAACTTCAATACGTTGACCAACGAAATACTTTCTTTGGGCAGTCGGCAGCACATCAATATGGATGAATATAGCGTTAGGGGAGCGTTGAGGCCGTTGCGTTTGGTAGTGGGAGAATCTTTGTATTCTTATTATGGTTATCGTACGGGAGGGCTTTTCCAGTCGGAGGCCGAGGTTTTGGCTCATGTGGATTCCAATGGGAATTTGCTTCAGCCCAATGCCAAACCGGGGGATCTTAAGTTTTTGAAAGCAGAGGGTTCTACGGGGCCGTTGGATCCGGAGAAGGATTTTGTGAATTTGGGGAATCCTTTTCCGAAGTTTAGTTATGCTTTTACGGTGAATCTTGAATATGAAAATTGGGATTTGTCGGCTTTTTTCCAGGGAGTCTACGGGAATAAGATTTTTAATGGGTTAAAGTTTATCACCATGAATCCGGCAGGTGGAGCGGGGCAGAATTATAATTTGGATAGGGCTATTCTTGAGGCTTGGTCGCCTACCAATACGGCGAGCTCCATTCCACGTTTGGTGGCACGGGATCCTTCGGGTAATTACTCGACGTTGTCGGATTATTATGTGGAAGACGGTTCTTTCTTGAGGTTGAAAAGTTTCAGTATAGGGTATAGGCTTCGTTCGGAAAAGTTGGAAGCGGCAGGCATTCGTGGGGTTCGTATTTATGCTTCGGGAACTAATCTTTTTACTTTGACCAAGTATACGGGGTTCGATCCGGAGGTGGGATTGGATTATTTGGGGCTTGACCAAGGAAGGTATCCTCAGGCTAGAAATATTATTTTGGGTATTAGCATTAATCTTTAATTAAAAAAAATAGATCAAATGAAAAAAATTAAAATAGTTTTTTGTGTTCTTGCGGTGTTGTTGATGGCTCAATCTTGTGAAAGGGAGTTGGAAATACAGCAGGAGGGCTCGCCTTCGCTTCAGAATTTTTGGAAGACGGAGTACGATTTGATGACGGGGGCGAATGCCATGTACCGTCAGATGATGAGTGGGGAGTTTTACGGTAGGGGGTTGTTTTGGTTTATCAATGCTTCGGACGATATGGTGACCGGAAGGGTGAGGGCGGAAGCGGATAATGCCAAGAATTTCAATAAGGCTTATGTTGGAGGGTCTTTGGATGGGCAGTGGAGTGTGAGGTATTGGACGATAGCTCGGGCGAATGAAGTTTTGAAGTATGCGGATCAGACCAACGCTTCGGAAGCGGTGAAGAGAAAATATAAAGGGGAAGCGTTGTTTATTTCTAGTCGAATGTATTTTGAGCTGGCATCTAATTATGGGAATGCTAAAGCTGGGGTTCCGATTATTCCCAGGGACGGTGTTATTCGTTTGGAGGCGGTTCCTCGGGCAGAAAGTGTCGATATGAATTACGATTTTATTATTGAGGATTTGAAGTTGGCCGCAGATTATCTTCCGATGCTTTCGGAGTTGTCGCCTTCGGAATTTGGGCGTCCTCATAAGGTGGCGGCTTAGGCTCATTTGGCTAAGGTGTATTTGTATAAGAAAGATTACGCGAATGCCGAACTGTGGGCCACCAAGGTAATGAATGAGGGAGGTCGGGCTTTGATGGCTGATTTTAGGGCTGTTTTTAAAGCGGAAAACAATTTTGGCTCGGAGTATATATGGAGTGCGATTTTGACGCCTCAGTTTACGGGATGGGGGTCTATTCTTGCGGGGGTGATGTTGGAGAATAAAGGCTGGGGAGAGTATAACGGCTGGGGGTATTTCATGCCTACGAAAGAGCTGTATGATAGTTACGAAACGGGAGATCTTAGAAGGGAAGCTACGATTCTTAAACCTGGGGACGAGTTTATTTTCAATGGAAAGACGCGGGTTTATTCGTCGGTTAATAGTCCTACTCAGATGCAGTTTAATAAGTATATGGATCCTTATAAGGTAAATTTTGCTTCCAGTCCGCATATTGTGAGTACCGATCCGGATTTTCCTTCTACGAATTTAGCTATTCCTTTGCTGAGGTATGCGGAAGTAATACTGATTGCAGTCGAAGCCAAGCTGATGCAAGGAAAAAATGCGGATGAAGAGATTAATAAAATTCGTCTTCGTGCGGGGCTTTCGCCTAAGACGGGGTGTTCGATGGCGGATTTAAAGAGAGAAAGGCGGAATGAGCTGGCGGGCGAGTGGAGCGATCGTCATAGGGATTTGGTTCGTTGGGGCGATGCTAAGGCGGTTTATTCCAGGCCGCTGCATGGCTGGACGGGAAATGAAGTTTGGGGGGCGCGTTCTTTTGATCCTAATGTGCATGATGTGTGGGCGGTTCCTCAGCGGGAAGTGCTTAACAGTAATGGAATTATCAAACAAAATGAAGGTTGGTAAACTATGGTTTTTTTTAGACTGAAATGCTTAACAGCGGCTTTGGGGCTGCTGTTTTTCGCGTGGCTTGAGGGTCAGAATTACGATAGGTACACATTGAGTAATGGTTTTGCTCATAACGATTATCTTCAACGTCATCCATTAATGGAGAGTTATGCTTTGGGTTTTGGTTTGATTGAGGTGGATTTATGTTGGAATGGTGGCGAATTGATGGTGGCGCATGAGAAGGAAACGGTTCGGGAGGGGCGTACGTTCAACAGGCTTTATTTGGAGCCTTTGGCTCGGCTGTGGAAGGAGGGAAAGGCGAGGCCGGTTTCTTTTTTGGTGGATTTGAAAACTTCTTGGCAGGAAACGTTGCCGGAGGTGGTTCGTGCTATTGAGGCTTATCCGGAGTTTGGGGATCAGGTGACGTGGGTTATTTCGGGGGATCGGCCTCCGAAGGAAAAATTTTCCGAATACCCTTCGTTTATTAAGTTTGACGGAAAATTAGGGGAGACTTATCGTCCGGAAGAGCTTGCTAAGGTGGCTTTATTTAGCGAAGATTTCAGGCTTTACTCCTCTTGGAATGGAAAGGGGCAACCGAAAGCTCAGGAACAGCATCGGATTAGGCAAGCGGTGAGTTGGGCGCATGATAAGGGGAAGCCTATTCGTTTTTGGGGGACTCCGGATGAGATTAATGCTTGGCATGGGTTGATGGGCTACGATGTGGATTATATTTCGACGGATCAGCCGGCTGCATTGGCTGCTGTTTTGGAGCGAATGGGCAAGAGTTCTTATCGTTCTAGGATTGCGCCAGTCTTATTTTCCAAAGAGGAAAGGGTTTGGCGGAAAGAAGGCAAAAAATGTTATTTTGTTTATTGCGGACGGGGTTTCTTTGCCTCAGCTTTATGCGGCTTATACGGCGAACGGAGGGCGTCTTAATATCTTTAATATGCCTTATTCGGGGGTTAGCAATACGTCTTCTTTCGATGCTTATATTACGGATTCGGCTCCGGGTTCAACGGCTTTTTCTTCAGGCAAAAAGACGAGAAATGCTTATGTGGGCGTGGATGAATCGGGTAATGCTTTGCGGCTTTTGCCTGCGCTTTTGGCCGATAGGGGGAAACAGACGGCACTTTTAACCTCAGGGGATGTTACGGATGCTACGCCGGCGGATTTCTATGTGCATGCGACGGACCGTAATGATAGTGGAAAAATAATTCGTTTTTTTAAAGACTCGGGGGTTCGGTATCTTGTCGGAGGTCCTTCGGAGGGATGGCAGCCTTCGATGAAATCTTTTTTTCAGTCGGAGGGGGTTTCGGTTTATGAGGGTTTGGATTTTTGGGAGCCGGACGGGCGTAAGACTTTGGTGATGTATGCTTTGGCTTCGGAAACGGTTTTGGGGCGCAGGGGCGATTGGATGCGTCGGGCCTATACTAAACTATTGGACGCGATAAGGAAGAATGACAAAGGATTTTTCTTTGTGGTTGAGGCCAGTAGGACGGATATTGGAGGGCACTGGAGGGATTTGCCTTATTTGGTGTCGGAGCTTCAGGAAATGGATAACTTGGTAGGGGAAGCGCTTCGGTTTTCGGATCAGGACGGGGAGACTTTGGTGGTCGTGGTTGGCGATCATGAGACCGGTGGATTGACGCTTTTTGGGGGTGATTTTCAGAAAAAACAAGTTTTCGGTCAATTCTCTACGATGGATCACACGGCGTTGCCGGCGTTGGTTTTTGCGTATGGTCCTGGGGCGGAAGAGTTTACGGGGTTTTATGAGAACACGGCGGTTTTTCATAAGTTGCTTAAAGGAATGGGCTTTTTAATAAACGAGAATGAGAAATAAACTGATTTACGGGTTGTTATTCGGGCTGTGGTTTGGGATTCAGAAGTTCCCTTCGCAGTGGTTGGAAGTGATGACATTTAATGTTCGGTATGATAATCCTGATGATGGCGAAAATCGTTGGGAGCAAAGGGTTTCTAAGGTTGGGGCGGTGTTGGGTTATTATGAACCTGATATTGTTGGTTTTCAGGAGGTTCTTCCTCGTCAGTTTGAACAGTTGAAGACGATGCTTCCGCGTTATGGTTTTTATGGGAAGGGGAGAGATGAAGGAGGTTTGGGGGAGGCGAGTCCTATTTTTTTTTGATTCGACAAAGTTTGAGTTGTTGGATTCGGGGACGTTTTGGTTTTCGCCGACACCGGAGAGCATTTCATCGGCTTGGGGAGCGACGCTCAACCGAATTTGTTCTTGGGTGGTGCTTCGTGATAAGGGGCAGGGTCGAAAACTAAAAATTTATAATGCGCATTTGGATCATGAAAGTGAACTTTCGAGGCAGAATAGCATTTTGATGCTTCAGGAGAGATTGAAAGAGGATGGGCGCCGAGGGATTTATGCTATTGTTTTGGGGGATTTCAATAAGACGTTTTCGGGGGAGCAGCTGCATTCTTCTTTGTTTCCGGGATGGTCGGAAGCCGGGTTGCTGGCGGAGCGTGTGCTTACGGATCAGGGGACTTATCATGATTTTGGGCGGAAGCTTGGGGCTGCACCTCGGATTGACTATGTTTTTGTTCCTGACGGGAGTCGTGTTGAACGGTACGAGGTGGTTACGGTTCAGATGCGGGGAGGTCTCTTTCCTTCGGATCATTTTCCGGTGAGGGTGAGGCTGTTTTGGTAGATTAAAAAAAGAGAGCCTTGGTGTTTCGAGGCTCTCTTTTTTTGATGGGAAACCGTAGGGATTATAACTTTAACAGTTCTATGGTTTTTTCGGGGTTTTCGGAGGCGAAGACGGCATTTCCGGCTACCAAAACGTCGGCTCCGGCTTCAAAGAGGCGGGCGGCATTTTGGGTGTTAACGCCTCCGTCGACTTCGATGAGGGCGGTGGAGTTATTGGATAGGATTAAGTCTTTGGTTTCCGCTATTTTTCGGTAGGTGTTTTCAATAAATTTTTGACCTCCGAATCCGGGGTTTACACTCATTAATAGGACGAGGTCTACGTCGGCGATGATGTCTTCCAGCATCAATACGGGGGTGGCGGGATTCAGTACGACACCGGCTTTGGCTCCTTTGTCTCGAATCCGATGGATGGTGCGGTGGAGGTGGGTGCAGGCTTCGTAATGAACAGAGACCAAATCGGCTCCTTCGTCGATGAATTCTTCGACGTATTTTTCGGGTTCTACAATCATCAGGTGAACGTCGATAAATTTTTCGGCGTGTTTTTGGATGGCTTTCATTACGGGAAATCCGAACGAGATGTTGGGGACAAAGCGTCCGTCCATAACATCTACATGGAGCCAGTCGGCTTGGCTTCGGTTAAGCATTTCGATGTCCCGTTGCAGGTTGCCGAAATCGGCGGAAAGTAGGGAGGGGGCAATGAGTTTGTTTTTCATTTTTCTTTTTTTTGAGCTTCTTTTATTAGTGGTATTTTAGTTTTAGGTCTGGGGTTATTTTCAGCAGGGTTTCGTAGATCAGCTGAATGACGTTTTGAACGTCTTTTTTATCCACCATTTCCACGGTGGTGTGCATGTAGCGCAAAGGAAGCGAGATTAAGGCACTGGGGACGCCACCGTTGGAATGGGCAAAGGCGTCGGTATCGGTGCCGGTTGCTCTGCTGGCTGCGGCTCTTTGGTAGGGGATTTTTTTCTCGTTGGCGGTTTTTACGATGAGGTCTCTCACATGATGATGGACGCTTGGGGCGAAGAAAACGACGGGGCCGTTGCCGCATTTTTGGTCTCCTTCTTTTTTCTTATCGATCATTGGAGTGGTGGTATCGTGGGTAACATCGGTAATGATAGCGAGGTTGGGCTTTAGGGTGTCGGCAATCATGTCGGCGCCATAGAGACCGACTTCTTCCTGCACGGAATTCACGATATAGAGACCGAAAGGCAGTTTGTTTTTGTTTTCTTTTATCAGGCGGGCGACTTCGGCTATCATAAATCCGCCGATACGGTTGTCCAGGGCTCGACCTACGAAATAGCGGTCGTTTAGTTCGAAAAACTCATCGGGATAGGTAATCATGCATCCGACGTGGATGCCGAGTGCTTCGACTTCTTTTTTGGACGTGGCGCCGCAGTCGATGAAGATATTTTCTATTTTGGGGACGGGTTCGTTGGCGTTGGCGCCTCGGGTGTGGATGGCGGGCCAGCCGAATACGCCTTTTACGACTCCTTTTTCACCGTGGATGTGGACGACTTTGGAAGGGGCGATCATTTGGTCGGAGCCTCCGTTGCGGATGACGTAGATTAGTCCGTCGTCGGTGATGTAATTAACGTACCACGAAATCTCGTCGGCATGGGCTTCGATCACGACTTTGAATTCTGCTTCGGGATTAATGATGCCGTAGCAGGTGCCGTAATGATCACTTTCGATAACGTCGACGTAGGGTTTAAGATAATTGGTCCATAGGGCTTGGCCTCGATGTTCGTAGCCTGTGGGAGAGGCAGTGTTGAGGTAATCCTTGAGAAAATCAAGTGATTTTTTTTTGAATTTCATAGAAAGGAATAATTTTTGTAATGGTTAATTGTTGATTTTGGCGAGTAAAAGTAATGAAATTAAATCGAATTGGCTTTGTGTTTTTTGTGTTTTTGAGTTTTTCACTCTGGGCTCAGAACGATACCGTTTCTCGGGGGCTACGGCAATATCCCGAGGCGCTTTTGCGGACGGATGAATTTGGTAATCGTTATTATTATGACCAAAGGCAGAAGGCGAAGGTGTACGAAATCAATGGAGAAATGGTGGTGGTGATGGATGAGCTAACGCTTCAGCGCAAACCGCGGTTTAATAATCCATTGGATCGCAATTATTATTATTTTTTGAATAAGAAGCTCAATCGGGTTTACCCTTTGTTTCTTCAGGCGTTGCAGCAGTACCGGGATTTGAACGCTCAGCTATCCGGAATGGAGGGTTCGGAGCGGCGGCAGTTTGCAAAGCAAAAACAGCAGGAACTTGCCGAGAAATATGAAGCCCAACTGAGGGATCTTACGACAACGGAAGGTCAGATTTTTGCTAAACTGATGCACCGGGCGACGGGGAAGACGGTCTATGAAATCATCAAGGAGTTGCGTGGAGGGTGGAGTGCTTTTTGGTGGAATGTTAAGGGCAATGCAGTGGATGTAGAGCTTCGTAAAGCGTACGATCCTTATAGAAATCGGGAGGATGAATACGTGGAGTCTCTTTTGCAGAACAATTGGAGTTTGGGGTATTTGCAGCCTTATCCGGGGTACAACGAATTTAAAGTGAAAAAATAGAGTGATGAGAGAAAACGGTTGGTTCTGCAGATTGGCCTTTGTGGTTTTTATGGCGTATTCTTTTCCTTTGTGGGCTTGGGGTACGACGGGGCATCGGGTTATTGCGGAGGTGGCGGAAAACCATCTGAATGGTCGGGCGAAAAAAGAACTTCGTAAACTTATCGGCTCTCAAAAATTAGCGTATTGGGCGAATTGGCCGGATTTTATCAGATCGGATACGACGGGCGTTTGGAAATCCACGGAGGCTTGGCATTATGTTAATATTCCGCCACAATCGGATCGGGCAGTGTTTGAGCAAATGCTCCAATCCCAAAAAGGGCCGAACCTTTATACGGAAATAAAGCGTCTTTCTTCCAAACTGAAAAATCGGCAGACACCTTCCGCAGAGCGGGCAATTGCGTTGAGATTTTTGGTTCACCTAATGGGCGATTTGGCTCAGCCTATGCATATTGGTCGGCAGGAGGATCTCGGCGGGAATAAGATTAAGCTTTCGTTTTTTGGCGAGCCCACCAATCTGCATGCGCTTTGGGATAGTCGGCTTGTGGATCATAGTCGATACAGTTACTCGGAATATGCTCGTGTTTTGGATGTTAAAAACCGTAGGGAAAGGCGGGCGATTATGGCGGGGTCGTTGGAAGATTGGTTTTACGAATACCATCAGGTAACCAATACCATTTACGCGTATACAGGGGCGGAAAAAAATTATGCTTACGATTACGTTTACCGCTTTAATGACGTTTTGGAGCGGCAGCTTTATTATGGCGGGCTTCGTTTGGCTAAAGTGCTGAACGAATGTTTATAGAAAGCGTTTTTTCAGCTTGTCGAATACGATTCGGTCCACGGGCAGCGGGAAAGGGTTGTCTTCGGACTCAAGAGGGAGCCATTCGGTTTTTTCGATGTTGGGATCTGCCGGGGTTTCGGGCGAGTGGTTTTCGGTTTCCACGAGGTAGTAGACGGTAAGGAGCTGCTCATCGGAACGGAATTTGGAAACGATAAAATCCTCTTGGGTGTAGAAGTGTTCCCAGTGGGTGAGTTTTAGATTTAATTCTTCCGAAAATTCTCTTTTTAGACAGTCTATGATGCCTTCGCCCAATTCCAGGCCTCCTCCGGGAAATTTAATGAGTGGGTGGCTTTGGTAATGTTCATGAAGGACGAGGACTTTCTTTTCTTTTAGGCATAATCCGTATACGCGGAGGTTGATTTTTCGAATCATATCAATATTTTATGGCGTTTAGCATCTCTCTTTTACCTGGAGGGCCTTGTTTTTTTTCGACTTCAAAGCCGAGGTCTTGGAGAATTCGTCTTACGCTTCCTTTGGAGGAATAGGTGGTAAATAACCCGCCTTGCCTCATTTTTTGGCTTACCATTTCCAATAGGGGGCGTTCCCACAGGTCGGGCTGTACTCTTGCACCGAAACAGTCGAAATAGACGAGGTCAATTGGGGGAAGCTCAATGGAGGCGAGTTGGTGAAAATCGGTTTTGATTTTGGTCAGATGGAAATTGGGGAGAATGGGGTGTTCTTCTTCCCATGGAATCTGATGGATTTTGGTGTTGTGGATTTTGATTTCGGGGTTTTGAAATAGGGAAGGGTAGTTTAGGGCTTCGATTTCTTCGGGTTGAACGGGGTATTTTTCCAGACCGAAGTAACGTATTTTTTGGTGCGGTTCGTTTTTTAAATATTCATCAATGGATACCAAAACGTTTAAACCTGTGCCGAAACCCAGTTCAAGTATGTTGATTTCGTAATGGTTTAGTTGTTTTAATCCGTTTTTTATAAAAACGTGTTGGGCTTCTTGTAGAGCGCCGTGTCCGGAATGGTAGCCTTCATTTAACTCATTGATAAATAAAGTTTTGCTTCCGTCGTTGGTGGTTTTTACTTCCCTTTTCATGCTAAAATTTTTCAAAAATAATTTAAAATTATTAAATTGGAAAATTATTATTATATTTGTTAAAATTAAATTATTTTAGAAAAATGATAATTCAAAAAACCACTGATTCTAGACTTTCTACTTTCGACCAGGATAATTTTTCGTTTGGCAACACGTTTATCGACCACATGGTAATTTGCGAGTACGACAACGGGGCTTGGGGCGAAGTTAAGCTGATGCCTTACGGGCCACTTCCTTTTACGCCGGCGATGATGGGCGTGAATTACGGACAGGCTTGTTTTGAGGGAATGAAGGCTTATAAGGATGCTGATGGCGAGGTGTTTTTGTTCCGTGTGGATAAAAATTTTGAACGGATTAACAAGTCGGCTAAGCGTTTGGCTATGCCGGAAATCACCGAGGAAATGTTTGTGAATGGGCTTAAGGCTCTTGTGGATGTGGATCGGGATTGGATTCCGCATGGGGAAGGCTTTTCGTTGTATCTTCGTCCGCTAATTTTTGCTACGGAGGAAGCTTTGAAGGCTCGGATATCGAAGAAGTACATGTTTGCGATTGTAGCTACGCCTGCGAAAAACTATTATACGGAGCCGGTTTCGGTTAAGATTTCGGATTATTATTCGCGTGCGGCTAGCGGTGGGGTTGGATTTGCGAAAGCGGCGGGTAATTATGCGGCGGCTTTTTACCCTACAAAACTAGCTAACGAAGAGGGGTATGAGCAGGTGATTTGGACGGATGATGCCACACACGAACATTTTGAAGAGAGTGGTACGATGAACGTTTTTGTAAGGATTAACGATACGATTTATACCCCTAAGACTTCGGATAAAATTTTGGATGGTGTAACCCGAGACAGTTTTATTCAGTTGGCTAAAGCACGCGGTATCGAAGTGGTTGTGGATGACGTGAGGGTTGCAGACGTTTTGGAAGCGCACCGTCAAGGCACATTGAAGGAAGTTTGGGGCGTTGGTACGGCTGTGGTTACCAGTGTTTTCCAGTCGTTGGGATATAAAGGAGAAAAGTTTGATTTGCCTCAGCTTTCTCCAGAGGAGAGTTTTGCGTTGAGTCTTCAGAAAGCGTTGGTGGACATTCAGACCAATAAGGCGGAAGATCCGTTCGGTTGGAGATTGAAGGTGGAAAAAGGGATTTATACGTCTTTTCAGTCTTAAAAAAGTGAAATAGCAAATGAAAATATCCGGAAGCCTTATCCGGATATTTTTTTTGGTACAAGAAAAATGATTAATTTCGCCAAACCTATGAATAAAGCTTTGTTTTTTGCTATTTTTGTGTTGGCTTCTTGTGCTGGTCCGGAGGAGGTGCATGCTCCAGTGGGACAGGGGAATGGCGGCTCGGAACTCGCCGCTTCGGTGAATCGGGCAAAGGCGCAGAATGCGGCAGAAAGACGGCAGATTGAACAGTGGATGGCGGGGCAATCGGAGGTTTTTTATCCGATGCCGCTTAACTATTGGATTAATTTGGAGGGGCTTGAGTCTCGCCGGCGTCGAAAGGAAGGAGAGCGTGTGTCTTATCTTTTTCGGGTTTACGACTTTTCGGGGAAACCGATTGGGCGGCCGAAAGAAGTGAAAGAAGCGGTTTTGGGGCATTTTGAGGGAATCAAAGCGGTGGAGGATGCGCTGGGGTATCTGCACAAGGGGGAGGAGGCTACTCTTTTGGTTCCTTCGGTTTTGGCTTACGGAACGTATGGCGACGGCGACGAAATCATGGGAAATATGCCCTTGATTATCAAACTTAAATTGCTATGAAAAAACTTGGAAATAAATTATTAATGGCATTGGCGGCAGGGTCGCTGATGAGTTGTGTATCAATATATAAAAAGATGAATGTAGACAAAGAAATTTATGAAGGCCTCGAAAATGGCCTGTATGCGAATCTTCAAACTTCCAAAGGGAATATGCTGGTAAAGCTGGAGGATGAGAAATCTCCGGTAACGGTAGCGAATTTTGTGGGATTGGCCGAAGGTAAAATTGAAAATGAAACGAAAGGTAAAGGAAAACCTTTCTATGACGGAACCATTTTCCACCGTGTCATCCAGGATTTTATGATTCAGGGAGGGGATCCTCAAGGTACGGGGATGGGAGGCCCTGGCTATAAGTTCGATGACGAGAAAAACGATTTGAAGCACACGGGCAAAGGCGTTTTATCCATGGCGAATTCCGGTGCGAATACGAACGGCTCCCAGTTTTTTATCACGCAGGTAGCGACCCCTTGGTTGGATGGGCGTCATACGGTTTTCGGTAAGGTTGTTCACGGGTTGGAGGTTATCGACACCATTGCAGTTGTGAAGAAAGGGGCTCAGGATCGTCCTGTGGAAGATGTGGTTTTAGAAAAGGTATCGGTGTTTGGTAAAGGCGAGTCCTATAAAGAGTACGATGCGGCTAAAATTTTTGAAGAGGGAAAATCTAAAATTCAAGAAAATAACAAGTTTTTTCTTTTAAAGCAAGAAGAGGAAGCCAAGAAGAAACTGGAAGAACTGAAAGCCGGCATGCAGACTACAGCATCGGGGCTGATGTATAAGATCACGAAGAAAGGAGAAGGTAAGAAAGCGGAAAAAGGTCAAACGGTGGCGGTGCATTATGCGGGAAAACTGACAAATGGAAAAGAGTTTGATAATTCCTTCAAGCGTGGCGAACCGATTGAGTTTCCGGTAGGAATGGGAATGGTGATTCGGGGATGGGACGAAGGCATTCTTTTGCTTAACGAAGGGGACGAAGCGACCTTCCTTATTCCTCCGACGTTAGGGTATGGCGAGCGGGGTGCTGGCGGGGTTATTCCTCCCAATGCTTGGTTGCTCTTTGACGTTCAGTTGGTAAAAGTGAAATAAACGCTGAATTTTATAAGATTTAAGGCTCCGTTTTTCGGAGCTTTTTTTATGGGATTTCGTTTTGGGGAAGCCGACTTTGGGCGGGGGTTTTACTTCCCGAAAAAAAATCGTAATATTAGAGTCTTAATTTTAACAGGATTTATGCAGACTTTACTTTCGGGTTCTATGACGCTTGACGGATTGATCAAGGCGGTTAATACGGTGATTTGGTCGGATGTTTTTATCGTGCTTTGCATTGCGGTCGGATTGTATTTTAGCTTGCGGACTCGCTTTATGCAACTGCGTTTGGTAAAGGATATGGTGGGGCAGCTTTTCAGTGAGAATAGCAGTGATAAAGGGGTTTCTCCTTTTCAGGCTTTTGCCATTGCGATTGCCGGAAGGGTTGGGACGGGGAATATTGCTGGTGTGGCGACGGCTATTGCGATGGGAGGTCCTGGGGCGGTTTTTTGGATGTGGTTGATTGCGTTTTTGGGGAGTTCGACGGCTTTTGTGGAAGCGGCATTGGGGCAGATTTACAAGGTGGAAAAAAACGGGCATTACCGTGGGGGTCCGGCTTATTATATTGAGAAAGGTCTTGGTAAAAAGTGGTATGCCGTATTGTTTGCGGTGGCTACCATTATTTCTTGTACGCTTTTTCTTCCTGGGGTGCAATCCAATAGTATTGCGGAAGGGATGAATGGGGCGTTTTCGTTTAACAAATTGGGAGTCGGTGTGGCTGTGGCGGTGGCTTTGGCGTTGATTATTGTGGGCGGGGTGAAACGGATTGGTCGTTTTGCGGAAGTGACGGTTTCCTTCATGGCGGGAGCTTATATTTTGATGGCTGTCGTTATTATTTTAATGAATATTCATCATGTGCCTTCGGCTTTGCGTTTGATTTTTTCTTCGGCTTTTGGGATGGATGCTACTTTTGGCGGGATTATAGGTTCGGCGGTGGCTTTTGGGGTGAAGCGGGGGATTTATTCCAATGAGGCTGGGCAGGGGACGGCTCCTCATGCGGCGGCGGCGGCGACGACGACGCATCCTGCCAAGCAGGGGATTTTACAGGCGTTTTCGGTGTATATTGATACGCTTTTTGTTTGTACAGCAACGGCTTTTATCATTCTTTTTTCGGGGAAGTATAATGTAAAGGACGGAGCCGGAGGCTTTTTGTACGAAAATCTTCCGGGGGTTGAGGAAGGGGCTTTGTTTACTCAAGCGGCGATTTCGGAGCATTTTCCTCATTTTGGGGATGTGTTTGTGGCGTTGGCTTTGTTGTTTTTTGCTTTTACGACGGTATTGGCTTATTATTTCATTGCCGAATCCAATTTTTATTATTTGAAGCAAGAGTTAACTAATAAGCATTGGCTTTGGCTGGTGAGGGTTCCTTTTTTTGCGAGCGTGATTTATGGGGCGACGACGACTGGTGGAACGGCTTGGGGCTTGGGAGACATCGGGGTAGGGGTTATGGCTTGGTTGAATATTATTGCGGTTGTTCTTTTGCAGAAAACGGCGCTGAAAACCCTTAAAGATTATGAAGAGCAGAAGAAGGAAGGGAAAAACCCCGTGTTTGATCCTGAAAAACTGGGCATAAAGAATACTTCGGAATGGAATAAATGATTAAATTAAAAAAGATAAATAAAAAAAGAGGATACTTTTAATTGCAGCCTCTTTTTTATTAGGTTGTTTTAGCCGATTTCGATTCCGTTTTCCACGCGGTCGTCGGGGGTTACAAAGCTTAGTTTACCGTCGGGCTTGGTGGTTAATAGGAGCATGCCTTGGGATTCGATGCCTCGGATTTTTCTTGGAGCCAGATTTAGGAGAATCATCACTTGTTTTCCGATGCATTCTTCGGGTGTGAAACTTTCGGCGATGCCGGAAACAACGGTGCGTACATCCACGCCGGTATCCACTTTTAATTTGAGCAATTTGTCAGCTTTTTCCACTTTTTCGGCTTCCAGGATGGTGGCGGTTCTTAAATCAATTTTCGTGAAATCGTCAAAAGTTATTTCGTCTTTCATAGGGTTGGCTTTGGGGTTTGTTTTTTTGTTGGATTGTTTGGTTTGTTCCAATTTTTGAATTTGAGCCTCGATGGTTTCGTCTTCAATTTTGGAGAAGAGAAGAGAAGAGGCTTCGATTTGATGACCGCAAGGAATCAATACGCTTGAGATTTGGCTCCAGTTTTTCTTCTCGGTGCGGAACATGGCGAGGAGTTTTTCCGAAGAAAAAGGCATGAAGGGTTCGCAAAGTTGCGCCAAAGCAACCGCGATTTGAGCCGATACGAATAGAGCGTTGGCGGCTTTTTCCGGTTGATCTTTGATGGTTTTCCATGGCTCTTCGGTCTGAAGGTATTGGTTACCGAAGCGGGCGAGGTTCATAAGGGACGTCAAGGCGTTTCTAAACTCGAAATTGTCGAGGAAATGAGCAATTTCCTTAGCGGTTTTTTCGATTTCGTTCAGTTCGGAGGCGTTGGGATTACCTTCAGGGATCTCGCCGTTATAGTATTTATGCGTTAGTACGGCCACCCGGTTGATGAAGTTTCCGAAGATGCCCACCAATTCGGAGTTGTTTTTGGTTTGGAAGTCTTTCCAGGTGAAGTTGTTGTCTTTGGTTTCCGGGGCGGAAGAGAGCAGGGCGTACCTTAGGACGTCTTGCTGCCCGGGGAAGTCCTCGATGTATTCGTGCGCCCAAACGGCCCAATTTCTCGAAGTGGAGATTTTGTCGTTTTCCAAATTCAGGAATTCGAAGGCAGGGACGTTTTTGGGCATGATGTACTGGCCGTGAGCTTTCATCATGGCTGGGAAAATAATGCAATGGAAGACAATGTTATCCTTGCCTATGAAGTGGATTAGTTCAGAATTTTCGTCCTGCCAGTAGTCTTTCCAATTTTTTCCGTGTTTTTCGGCCCATTCTTGCGTGAAGGAGATGTAGCCAATCGGGGCATCAAACCATACGTACATGACTTTTCCTTCGGCTCCGGGGAGCGGTACGGGAACGCCCCAGTTCAGATCGCGCGTCATGGCTCTGGGTTTTAGGCCGTCGTTCAACCAGGATTTTACCTGCCCGTAAACGTTGGGTTTCCAATCGTCTTTGTGTCCTTCGATAATCCATTCGTTCAGGAAGGATTCGTATTCGTTGAGTGGAAGGTACCAGTTTTTGGTTTCCTTTAAGACGGGACTGTTGCCGCTCAGAGCGGATTTGGGGTTGAGTAGTTCCGAAGGGGAAAGGGTGGAGCCGCATTTTTCGCATTGGTCGCCATAAGAATCGGGGTTGCTGCAGTTGGGGCAGGTTCCGGTGATGTAGCGGTCGGCTAAAAATTCATTGGCTTGCTCGTCGAAATATTGTTCGGAAACCTCTTCGGTGAATTTTCCTTTTTCGTATAGGGTTTTGAAGAAGTCCTGACTCACTTCGTAGTGCTTTTTGGAAGTGGTTCTGGAGTATTCGTCGAAGGAAACCCCCAAATCCGCAAAAGATTTCTGGATTACGGCGTGGTACTTGTCCACGATGTCCTGAGGAGTAACGCCTTCTTTTTTTGCTCTTATGGTGATGGGGATGCCGTGTTCATCGCTGCCGCAAATGAAAGCGACCTCTTTCCCGGTTCTGCGCTGGAATCTGGCATAGACGTCCGCAGGGATGTATACCCCGGCCAAGTGCCCGATATGCACCGGACCGTTAGCGTAAGGCAGGGCTGCTGTAATGATTTTTCTTTCCGACATAATAATGGTCTAGTAATTTGTTGCAAAGATAGGCTTTATCCTTTTCATTTTAAAATGAAAGGGCTGGGGCTTTCTTCTTCATTTTGGCAGATGATAGATGTCATTTTGGTTAATTTATGTTAAGTTTTTGTTAAGCGGTTGTTTAATAAGTTCGTAAATTTGCAGTAAGATATTTTTGAGGTTTGTAATTTTTAATGGTTTGTAAATCATTGGTTTGTTTTTGTTTTTGGGAGGGTCTTGATGATTTTTGTCATTAAATTTTATTAAACGGAAGTATTAATTTTTTGTTAACTCAAAAAGCTATAAATTAGGCGTCCGGTTTTTGACCGAAATCGGGAATGTGAATAGAGTAATATTAATCCTTAAATTTTATATTTGTGAAAAACTATAGTAAAGTTCTGAAAATTGCGCCGGCTTTTTTACTGGCCGGAACAATGCTGCAAGCCCAAGCTACAGACACAACGAAAACTGCCATTAAGGAAAAGCAGATTGAAGGCGTGGTTCTTATCGGGTATGGTGCAAAGAAGAAATCTGACCTTACGGGTTCTGTAACGGCAATTACGGCGAAAGATTTCCAAGAAGGAGCGATTGGTTCGCCGGAGCAGTTGATTCAGGGGAAAACGGCGGGGGTTCAGATTTCCACGGGAGGAGCTCCGGGTTCGGGTTCGGCCATTCGGATTCGTGGGGGATCTTCGCTTAATGCGAGTAACGATCCGCTTATCGTAATCGACGGGGTTCCGGTTGATAATCAGGGGATTTCCGGTGCAGCCAATCCTTTGGCTTTGATTAACCCTAACGATATCGAAAGTTTTAACATTTTGAAGGATGCTTCGGCTACGGCGATTTACGGTAACCGTGCGTCCAACGGGGTTATCATCATCAGTACGAAGAGAGGTTCGGCGGGAAGGCTAAGAGCCAATTTCAGCACGGTAACATCGGTTTACGATAAGATGGGAACCATCGGAATGCTTTCGGCTGACGACTTCCGCAATGTGGTAAACCAATACGGAACTCCTGAGTACGCGGCTTTGCTGGGGAACGCCAATACCAACTGGCAGAATAAGATTTATCAGACGGCTTTAGGGTTTGATAACAACTTGACGCTTTCCGGCGGGGTGAAGTGGTTGCCTTACCGTTTGTCTTTGGGGTACCTTAATCAGGAAGGGATTATCCGAACCAATACATTGGAACGATCTACCGTAGGGCTTAACCTTAATCCTAAGCTTTTCGATAAACATTTGGATATCAACATCAATTTGAAGGGGACTTACGCCGAGAACCGTTTTAAAGACGACGGGGCTATTGGGGCTTCCATTGCTTTTGACCCGACCAAACCGGTTTATGCGGCAGGCAATGAAGAATTTGGGGGCTATTACGAATGGCGTCAGGCGGATGGGACATTGAACCGTCTTGCGACCAGAAACCCTTTATCCATGCTGAATCAAAGATTTGATTTGTCTTATGTCCGCAGGGTGTTAGGAAATGTTCAGTTTGACTACAAATTCCATTTTCTTCCGGAGTTGAGAGCCAACCTTAACTTAGGTATGGATTATTCGGATTCCAATGGAAATACCAAAGCTTTACCTACTGCGGGAATTGCTTTCTATAACCAGGGGACTTACAGAAGGTACTCTCAGGAGAAGACCAATAAGTTGATGGAATTTTATTTGAACTACCAAAAGAGCCTTCCTTCGATTAAATCCAATTTGGACTTAACGGCAGGGTACTCTTATCAGGATTGGCAGAGAAAAGAGCCTTTTGCGCCTACGTTCTTGGGAACCGGAGTGACTGTGCCTGCGGAAGGAGTGGATTTCTTTACTCAAAATACCTTGCTTTCTTATTTTGGTAGGTTAAATTATACCTTTAACAACCGTTACCTTTTGACGGCTTCTTTGCGTCGGGATGCCTCTTCCCGATTTGCCGAAGATTACAGAGTGGGGTACTTCCCGGCTTTGGCTTTGGCTTGGCGGATTGATCAGGAAGATTTCTTGAAAGGGAATAATGCGGTTTCTACGCTTAAACTTCGTTTGGGTTGGGGTAAAACCGGACAACAGGACATCAATCAGGATTACCCGTATATTTCCCGTTACACGCTTTCCGACAGTGGAGCGATGTACCAATTGGGCGGGGTGTATTACAATACGTTGAGACCTCAGGGGTATGATGCTTCCATTCGTTGGGAGACGCAGGAAACCCGTAACATTGGTTTGGATTTCGGATTTGCCAAAGACCGTATTTCGGGATCGTTTGATTACTTTGACCGCAAAGTCTTTGATCTTTTGAGCGAAATTCCTATCCCTGCGGGAGGAAACCTTACTAATATTTTGTTGACCAACGTGGGGAACATGACCAACCGTGGTTTTGAATTTAATTTGAACGTGAAACCGGTGCAATCGGAGAACTTCAAGTGGGAATTCAGCCTGAATGCTACTCGTTTCAATCCGGTGGTGACCAATCTTTCCGCGATGGGAGACCTTACTCAAAAAGTATTGGCTGGTGATGGTATTGGGGGAGGAACCGGTGGCCGCATTCAGGTGCATGCCGTAGGTTACCAACCGAACTCGTTCTATGTTTATCAGCAGGTTTACGATGCGAACGGAAAACCATTGGAAGGCGTTTATGTGGATCGTAATGGCGACGGGGTGATTAACAGTGCGGATTTGTATCCGTTCAAATCTCCAACGCCGGATGTACTTTTGGGCTTCACCAATACCATGAATTATAAGAATTGGGATTTGGGCTTCACTTTGCGTGCGAGTATAGGAAACTACGTGTACAATAACATGGCGTCCCAGTACGGTAACCTTCAGGGGATTTCCAATGCGGGGTATTTGCAGAATATCCACGAAAGCTTTAATGCTACGGGCTTCAAGAGAGCGGAATATTTTTCGGATTACTATGTTGAGAATGCGTCATTCCTCCGAATGGACAATATCAGTTTAGGATATAACTTCCCGGAATTCATCAACCACTCCAGACTGAGAGTTTTTGCAACGGCTCAAAACGTTTTCGTGATTACCAAGTATTCGGGATTGGATCCGGAGGTCTTCAATGGTATTGATAACAACGTTTATCAGAGACCAAGGGTGTACTCTTTAGGATTTAACTTCCAGTTTTAATTAAATACAACAAAAATCACTATGAAAATCATAAATAAATTCAATACGAAGTTTTTAGTGGCAGGATTGGCTTTTTCCATGGCATTGGTGTCGTGCGAGAAGGATTTGGAGCGTTTGCCTAAGTCAGAGATTACCTCCAGTTCTGTTTACGCGGATTTTTCCAATTACAAACAGGTTTTAGCCAAGTTGTACGCCGGTTTGGCGGTGAGTGGACAAGATGGGGGCGATGGTCGTGCCGACATCGGAGGAATTGATGGAGGAACATCTAACTATCTGAGACAATATTTCCAAATGCAAGAGTTGCCTACCGACGAGGCGGTGATTGCTTGGAATGACGGTAATTCACCGGATATGCACAACATGACTTGGGCGGCGAATAACGAGTTTATTACGGCGATGTACTATCGGATTCTTTATCAGGTAGGGATTGCTAACGAGTTTATCCGTGAGACTACCGATGAGAAATTGGCTTCGAGAGGTATTACGGGAAGCAATGCAGAAGAGGCGGTGTTGTATCGTAATGAGGCTCGCTTTTTAAGGGCTTTGAGTTATTACCATGCGATCGATTTGTTTGGAAACGTTCCGTTTGTAACGGAGAACGATAAGGTGGGGAAAGATCTTCCGCCACAGATCAAAAGAGCAGATTTGTTCAACTATGTGGAAAAAGAGCTTTTGGATTTGGAAAACCTTTTGAAGAATCCGGGGACTAATGAATACGGAAGAGCCGATAAGGGAGCGGTTTATATGCTTTTGGCTAAACTTTATCTTAATGCTCAGGTTTACACCGGGACTTCTCGGTATGCGGATGCGAGGGCTTATGCCGAAAAAGTTATCCATTCGGGGTATGCTTTGAAATCCAATTATGAAGAATTGTTCTTGGCGGATAACCATTTGGCCAATCCGGAGGTGATTCTTTCCATTAATTTCGACGGAATTAATACCCGGACTTATGGCGGAACCACTTACATCATCAATGCGGGTGTTGGTGGAAGCATGAAATCCAGCGACTACGGTGTTGGAGGATGGGGAGGCCTTAGAGCGACTAAGAATTTGGTGGCGCTTTTCCCTTCAACGGACGGTTCTAAAGACGTTCGCGGACGTTTCCATACGGACGGACAAGAGTTGGAAATCACCAATACGTCGGTGTTCAAGCAAGGTTACCCTTATATCAAGTTTAAAAACGTGACGAAAACCGGTCAGCCGGGTTCGGATGCTTCGGGAACGTTTGCCGATACGGATTTTCCTTTGTTCCGTTTGGCGGATGCGTATCTGATTTATGCAGAAGCGGTATTGAGAGGTGGTGGCGGAAGCACTGCGACGGCGTTGGAGTATGTTAATAAGTTAAGAACCAGAGCTAAAGCGGAAACGGTTAATGCTGGCGAATTGACCTTGGATTTCATTTTGGATGAAAGAGGAAGAGAGTTGGCTTGGGAAGCCACGCGCAGAACCGATCTTATCCGTTACGGTAAGTTTACTTCGGCGGCCTATTTGTGGCCGTTTAAAGGCGGGGTGAAAGAAGGACGAGGCGTGGAGTCGTTCCGGGTGCTTTATCCGATTCCGGCGAATGACATCGTTGCCAATAAAAATTTGATTCAAAACACAGGGTACTAATAAATAAATTAATAAAGAAAGACAATGAAAAGTATATTTAAAACGGTCATCGCTTCGGTTTTGGGTTTTATGGCTTTGGTGTCATGCGAGAGAACGGACGATTTGGCGGTGCTTGAATTCAAGGAGAGTCCGGTGTTGGATGTTAATTCTTTTTCTTCTTCGAGTTATGTGGTTCGGGAAGATAATTTGTCCAACACGTTTGAGACGATTATGTTTACATCACCGGTTTATACACAGGCAACGGAAGTGGAGAGTCAGCTTCAGGTGGCGGTTGCCGGTACGGGATTTGCGCAGCCGGTGGACTTGGGGGCACCTACCAGTACGAATTATGTCAGAGTGAGCTATTCGCAGCTTAATAATGCTTTGCTTTCGCTTGGTTTGAAAGCAGGTGAGGCCAGTAGCGTGGAGATTCGTGTGAAATCCAACGTGAAAGACCGAAGCAATAACCTATTGGAGCCTTCGGCTTATTCCAATTACGTTTCGATTGTGGTAACGCCTTATTTGTCAGGACCTAGCTATTTATTTACGGATTTGTATCTTATTGGTTCTGCGACGGCAGCGGGATGGAATAACGCGGCGGATAATGCAGCGATGTATCCTCTTCTGAAGATGTCTAATCTACCGGATGTTTATACTTATACGGGGTACTTCAAAGGAGGCGAAGGCTTTAAGATCGTTCAAGTGAAAGGAAGCTGGGATCTTCAATACGGTTTGGGGGCTTCGGCGGGACAGTTGAGTAAAGACGGCGGTTCGGGCGATATTAAAGTGGCTCAGAGCGGTTATTACGAATTGACGATTAATACAACAGATCTAACTTATACGTTTACGCCGGTAGTTACTCCTTCCGCTACTTATTCGACCGTGGGAATTATCGGTAGTGCGACCTCCAACGGTTGGGATAAAAGTACACCGATGGTTCAGTCTTCGTTCGATCCTCATGTGTGGGTTTTGACGGGGGTGAGTCTTAAAGATGGCGAATTGAAGTTCAGGGCTAACGATTCTTGGGATGTCAATTGGGGTAGTTCTACTGAGTATTTTGGTACGGCCACTTTTGGTGGAAATAACATTCCGGTTTCTACGGCTTGGACGTATGATATTTATTTTAACGATGCTACGGGAGATTATACCATTATCCCGTCGAAATAAGAGCTTTTGAGTTTTTACAAAACCACTCTTCGGAGTGGTTTTTTTATCAAATTTAAAATAATAAAATGTTATGACGTTAAGAGGAATCGGTTTCTTATTGGGGCTTTCGGTGGCATTTTTTCCGAATGCGCAAACCTTGAAGTCGCCTGATGGAAATTTTGAAATGGTTTTTCGGCTAAAGCAAGGAGTTCCTTATTATCATTTGAGTTATCGGGGAGAAACGGTGGTGGAGGATTCCCGTTTGGGGCTTCGTCTCCTTCGCGACGGGGCAATTCAGTTTGCTTCGGAGATTGATTTGAAGAAGGTGGAAGGTAAAGATTTGGCCTCGGGGTTTGTAAAGATTAAGGAAGAGTATTCGTCTAAAAATGAAACTTGGCAGCCGGTTTTGGGCGAAAAAAAGTCTTATTTGAACCATTATAACGAATTGGCGGTTACTTTGGAGCAGCCCAAAAATCAGAGGCATATTGTGGTTAAGTTTCGATTGTTTGACGATGGTTTGGGATTTCGTTACGAGTTTCCTCAGCAGCCAAATCTTAACTATTTTGTGATTCAGGAGGAAGATACGGAAATTGATTTACCTTGGGATGCAAAGGCTTGGTGGATTGCGGCGGATTACGATACACAGGAATATCAACCTCAGACGTCGTTGTTGTCTCAGGTTCCTTCGCTTTGGCCGACTTCTTTTGACGGGAATGCTTCGCAGACTTTGGTGGAGAATGCAGTTCAGACTCCTTTGATGTTGAAGAAAGAGGGGGCTCGGCCGGTTTATATCAATTTGGGTGAGGCTGCGGTGATTGATTATGCGGCCTCTCATTTGGAACTCGACGCCCGTGAATATAAGTTTAAAACCCATCTTACGCCTGACGGTCAAGGGGCGAAAGGGTATATCCAAACGCCTGCGGTTTCGCCATGGCGAACCATTATCGTTTCCGATAAAGCCGAAGAGGTATTGGCTTCCAAGATGCTTTTCAACCTTAACGAGCCTACGAAGTATGAGGACACTTCTTACATCAAGCCTACGAAGTATATGGGCGTTTGGTGGGAGATGATTATCGGAAAATCGCAGTGGGCTTATTCCACAGCGAATAACGTGCATATCGGCAAGACGGATTTTAGTCTTTTGACGCCTAATGGTAAACACGGTGCCAATAATGAGAAGGTGAAGCGTTACATCGACTTTGCTTCCGAACACGGTTTTGATGCTTTGCTTATTGAGGGATGGAATATTGGTTGGGAAGATTGGTTTGGGCATTCTAAGGAATTTGTGTTTGATTTCGTTACGCCTTACCCTGATTTTGACATTGAAATGCTTAATCGCTATGCCCATGACAAAGGCCTTAAATTGATGATGCACCACGAGACTTCGGGATCGGCGACCAATTACGAGCGCTGGGCGGACGAGGCTTTTCGATTGATGAACCGCTACGGATACCCTTCGGTTAAGACGGGGTATGTGGGCAATATTATTCCTCGGGGCGAGCATCATTATTCACAGTGGATGAACAATCATTACATCCGTATGGCTGAAAAAGCGCATCAGTATAGGGTTATGGTTAACTCTCACGAGTCGGTTCGTCCGTCGGGGCAGAGCCGTACTTACCCGAACTGGATTGCGGCGGAAGCGGCTCGGGGGACGGAATTTGAGGCGATGGGAGGCAATCGTCCGGATCATCAGACCATTTTGCCATTTACCCGTTATATGGGCGGGCCTATGGATTTCACTCCGGGGATTTTCCAGACGCGTTTGGACTATTATTTTCCGGGGGATACCCGATTTGTTAAAAGCACTATTGCCAAACAATTGGCACTTTATGTGGTGATGTATTCGCCCTTGCAGATGGCGGCGGATTTGCCTGAGAATTATGCGAAGCATTTGGATGCGTTTCAGTTTATTAAGGATGTGGCTTTGGATTGGGACGATACGGTGATTTTGGCGGCAGAACCTGGCGATTACATTCATACGGCTCGCAAGACGAAAGGGAAAGACGAGTGGTTTGTAGGAGGAATTACGGATGAGAATGCCCGAGAGTATACGGTTGATTTTTCTTTTCTTCCTAAGGGCAAGCGCTATGAGGCTACGATTTATGCGGATGGTCCGGGGGCGGATTACATTACCAACCCTCAATCCTATAAGATTACCAAGCGTACGGTTACTTCTGCGACGAAGTTGCCGATGAAGCTGGCGAGAAGTGGTGGCTATGCGATTTCGCTCAGGTCTCGGCCGTAATTTTTAAATGGTTTTTTAATCCCGGAACGTTGGTTGCCGGGATTTTTTTATGGTTCGAAAGAAAACTGTGGGACGAATTTCCGAGAAGGGGATTTCAATTTTGTTAAGGTAAATTAATTTTGTTGAGAGAGGTTAACTCTTTAAAATTCCTTACCTTTGCCCTTGAGAACTTAAATAGAGTTTAAATGATAACCGCGCTCAATACGGGGCGCACAGAAGATTAATTTTTATGAGTAACAAACCTCAGGCAATTAGAGAGACCATCGTAATGAACGATGGCAAAGAAATTACGATAGAGACGGGATTGTTAGCCAAGCAGGCGGACGGTTCGGTGGTGGTGAAGTGTGGCGGCACCATGCTTTTGGCAACGGTGGTTGCGGCTAAGGAGGCCAACCCGGGGGTGGATTTCCTTCCGCTTACGGTGGATTACCGCGAAAAATTTGCGGGTGCGGGGCGTATCCCTGGAAACTTTTTCCGTAGAGAGACCAAGCCTTCCGATGAAGAAGTTCTTACCATGCGATTGGTGGATCGTGTGATGCGTCCTTTGTTTCCGGACGATTTTCATGCGGAGGTTCAGGTGATGATTTCCGAAATTTCCTACGATGGAGGAGTGATGCCGGATTCGTTGGCTGGTTTGGCGGCTTCGGCGGCTGTGGCGGTAACGGATATTCCTTTTAACGGGCCTTTTTCCGAAGTGCGGGTTATTAAGAAAGACGGCGTGCTTTCGGTGAATCCGAGCTGGGAAACCCTTAACAGCGGTGTGGAATTAGACATTATGGTTGGGGCAACCAAGGATTCCATCGTTATGGTCGAGGGTGAGATGGACGAGGTGACCGAAAGAGAGATGATTGAGGCTATTCAGTTTGCTCACGAGGAGATTAGAAAACAAATCGAGGCGCAGGAACGATTGGCTTCCAAGGTGGAAAAAGCAGCGGTGAAACGGACGTATTGTCACGAAACCCATGATGAAGATTTGAAGAAAGAAGTTTGGGACTATGCTTTCCAAAAGTATTACGATATTGCTAAGACACCATCGGCGAAGCATGAACGGAGCGAGGCTTTCGATGCGGTTGTAGCAGAGTTTCTTACGCGTTATACAGAGGAAGAATTAGCCGAGAAAGAAGCTTTGGCTAAAGTTTACTTCCATGAGGTTCAGAAAGAGGCGGTTCGCCAGTTGATTCTTAACGAGAATATTCGTTTGGACGGGCGTAACAATACGCAAATCCGTCCGATTTGGTGCGAGGTGGATTACCTTCCGGCGGCTCATGGTTCGGCGGTATTTACCCGTGGGGAGACTCAGTCGCTTACAACGGTTACGTTAGGCTCTTTGATGGATGCCAATCGTATTGACAGCGTTATTTCTCAGCACGACGAACGTTTCTTCTTGCATTATAACTTTCCTCCGTTTTCCACTGGGGAAGCGCGTCCGCTGAGAGGAACGTCGAGAAGGGAAATCGGGCACGGTAATTTGGCGCAAAGAGCTCTTAAAGTGATGATTCCTCAGGAGAACCCTTACACGATTCGTGTGGTTTCTGATATTTTGGAGTCGAATGGTTCGTCGTCTATGGCAACGGTTTGTGCGGGGACATTGGCTTTGATGGATGCGGGAGTGCAGATGAGAAAACCGGTTTCTGGGATCGCCATGGGCTTGATTACGGATAAGGCGTCGGGCAAGTGGACGGTTCTTTCCGATATTTTGGGCGATGAAGACCACTTGGGTGATATGGACTTTAAGGTAACCGGAACCGATAAGGGGATTACGGCTTGTCAGATGGACATCAAGATCCAAGGGCTTAGCATGGATATTCTGGAAAAAGCGTTGATGCAGGCTAAGGAAGGCCGTTTGCACATTCTTGGCGAGATGCTTAAAACGTTGGATAAACCTAACGCGGACGTTAAACCTCATGCTCCAAAAATGGTGATGATGGAAATTCCTAAGGAATTCATCGGTGCGGTTATTGGCCCTCAGGGTAAAATCATCCAACAGATGCAGAAAGATACCGATACGGTGATTACCATCGAAGAGAAAGGTGAAATCGGTTACATTGAGATTTCCGGAAGGGATCGGGACAAAATCAATCAGGCAATTACGAAAATCAACGAAATTGCTTTCGTACCGGTCTTGGGAGAGGTGTATAAAGGCAAAGTAGTTAAGGTAATGGACTTTGGAGCGTTTATCGAACTTTCCAAGGGAACGGACGGTTTGCTTCACATCTCCGAAATCGATTGGAAGCGTTTGGACAAAGTACCTTACAGCGAGGGCGATATCGTGGAAGTGAAATTTATGGGGTACGACAACCGTAAGAAAATGCGCTTATCCAGAAAGGTTCTTCTTCCAAAGCCTGAACGTAAGGCAAAGGAAGGCGAGGGTAGACCTTCACCTGAACAAGAAAATTAAATTTTTGGTACAGATAAAATTTTATAAGCCGTCGGAGGACTCCGGCGGCTTTTTTATTTTTTTTGATTTACGTTTGCGATGGCGGCTTGTAGCTTATTTGTATGCTTTTAAGGTATCGAAATAGGCTTTATTTTCTTTATTCGGATTGACTTCGACAAGTAATTCTAAAATAAGAGTATAGAGCTCTTTTTGTTTTTCATTTGCAGAATGCCTCGGGTTTATTTCAATGATTTTATTTTGGCTGTCAATGATTAAAAAATTAGTCCATAAGCTGTCGTTGGGAGGAGATGGGAGTGCTTTAAAATCGTCTTGATTGAAACGGGCTAATAGGCTTTTTACTTTATGAATTTGGTGATCGTCAAGATTAGCTTTAAAAGGCTTTAGCTTATGTTCCTGATGGCTCTTTTGGGTTTCATTTGTTGTTATGGGAGGGGGAGGTGCTTCGTTGGTCGGGCTGAAAAAAAGAATGTATTTTTCGGATAAATTAAGTAAGGTTTCCGAAGGAGAGTGGTTGGTGGGGTAGAAGCCGATTCGTAGAAGGGTAAATTCTTCAATGGTTGCCTGAGGGGCAGGGTGGCACGAAATGACTGCGAAAAAAGCGGAAAAAATAAAGTTTAGTATTGTTTTCATACAATTAAAAACGATGAGGCTGAAATCTTCTTCATTAAGAGATTGTTTTATTGTTTATTTTGCTTGTAATCAGTAAGTTGTGTTTGTTTTAGGAATTAAATTAGGCGTTGCATTGTTAATAGTATTAACTTTTTTAGTTATTTTTTTAACGTTTTTTAACAATGTTTGAGAACCTCCCTATTCATGGTCGTTTCAATAAAATGTTAACTTTTATTTTGGTTTTATTTAACGTATTTTAACAGATTGAGTTTGCTCGGTTTTAAACTGATTTTACCTTTGCCCCCGTCAAACCAAAAAAATAAATTCAAAATGATGAAAAGAACCATTCTCGTAATCATAATGATTATTTCAACTTTTGGCTTTTATTCGTTCAAAGATGGTGCCAAAAATGATGAGGTGAAAACAAGCTATGCGTCGTACTATCACGACAAATTTAATGGTAGAAAAACCGCCAGCGGAGAAGTTTTTCATAACAGCAAATTAACGGCGGCTCACCGTACGCTTCCATTCGGAACAAAGGTGAAGGTTACCAACTTGAGAAACGGAGAAAGTGTGATTGTTACGATCAATGACCGAGGGCCGTTCCACTCTTCCAGAGCGTTGGACTTGTCTAAGGCGGCTTTTGATGAAATCGGCAATCTTAGCCGTGGAACGATGCCGATTGAGTATCAAATTGTAGAAGATTAAGAAAAAATCAAATGTTTCAAAAAAGGCGGTCTCGAAAGAGACCGCCTTTTTTGGTTTAATTTAGCTTAGTTCGACGAGTACGGGGCAATGGTCGGAATGGACGGCTTCTTTCAGAATGGCCGCTCTTTTGAGGTTTCCGGCTAAAGCCTCGGAAACGAAATTGTAATCCAAACGCCAGCCCTTGTTTCGGGCTCGGGAGTTTTGGCGATAGCTCCACCAGGAGTACTGTTCGGGTTGGTCATTGAAGAAGCGAAAGCTGTCGATAAGGCCGCATTCTTCGATGAATTGACTCATCCATTCTCGTTCCATGGGGAGAAACCCCGAAACGTTTTTTAGCCCTTCGGGATTGTGGATGTCGATGGCTTTGTGGCAAATGTTGAAATCGCCGCAAATAATCAATTTAGGGGTGCTTTTCTTTAGGTTTTTTACATACTTTAAGAAATCGTGGCAGAATTGCATTTTGAAGTCAAGACGTTCGATGTTGGAGGCGGAAGGCACATAGACGGAAAGGACGGAAAATTCTTCGAAATCGGCTTGGATGATACGTCCTTCGTTATCGTAGGCTTCGATGCCGCAACCGTAGATGATTTGCTTCGGCGGTTGTTTTGAGGCGATGCCCACTCCGCTATACCCTTTCCTTACGGCGGAATGCCAATAACTGTGATAGCCTAATTTTTCGAGGCTTTCGATGTCGATTTGGTCGTTGCCGGCCTTGCTTTCCTGAATGCAAAGCACATCGGGATCGGCGACTTTTAGCCAGCCGAGAAAGTCTTTTGTAAAGGCGGCACGAATGCCGTTGACGTTGTAGCTAATGATTTTCATGTTCCAAAAATAGGGAATATTCGGGGGAGTAACGATAGAAAATTGGTATTGGAACGATAGGGGAGTGTTGGTGCTAAAAAAGCGGGAGCGGCAAAAGCCGCTCCCGCCCTATAGAAAACATTAATTCTCTCCGAGAAGGTTTTATTTGGGCTCCAGCAAACTAAAAGGAATGATGCATTCCTCCAAAGAAATACCGCCGTGTTGGTAGGTGTCTTTGTAATAGTTGACGAAATGATTGTAGTTCTTGGGATAAGCCAAAAAAGTATTATTCTTTGCAAAAATGTACTTCGAACTCAGATTGCCTTTGGGCAGGAACAATTTTTCCGGGTTGGAAATATCCCATACGTCGCTTTTTTCGTACGTGAGGCTTCGTCCGGTTTTGTAACGGATATTGGTAGAGGTTTCTCTATCGCCCACAACTTTGCTTGGTTTTTTTACGTAAATCATTCCGTGGTCCGTAGTGATGGCCAGGCGGAAACCGTTTTCGGCGGCCAGTTTGATGATTTTCAGAAGGGATGAATTTTCAAACCAATTGTAAGTTAAGGAGCGGAACGTTTTATCGTCTCGTATCAGTTGGTCGACAATGGTATTGTCGGTTTTGGCGTGGGAAAGAATGTCGATAAAATTGTAAACAATGACCAAAAGATCGTTGTTCTTGTGTTGGTTGAAGTCGTCCAGAACCTTCTTTTCAAAATCGGCATTCAGGATTTTCAGATATTTCATGGATTTGCTTCCCAACCCGAGACGTTTCATTTGGTCTTCCAAAAAATCGCGTTCGTATTCGTTTTTGTTGCCTTCTTCGTTGTCGTTAAACCATTTATCGGGAAAACGCTTTTCGATTTCCGAAGGCATGAGACCTGCAAAAAAGGCATTTCTTGCGTATTGGGTGGCTGTGGGAAGAATACTGTAATAATAATCTTCGGAGGTTTTGTTGTAAAACTTGGTGAAGAGGGGTTCGATTACTTTCCACTGGTCGTAGCGGAGGTTGTCCACCATGAGGAGGAGCACTTTGTTTTGTTCGACTTCGGGCTTAACCTTTTCTTTGAACAAGGTGTGGCTCATGATGGGTTTTTCGTTGGAATGCAGCCAGCCTTCGTAGTGGTTTTCAATGAATTTTGAAAAATGAATGTTGGCTTCTTCCTTTTGGGATTGCAATAGGTCGGTGAATTCATTATCGAAAACGCGATCGAATTTTATTTCCCAGTGAAGTATTTTTTTGTAATAATCGGCCCATTCCTGCCAAGTGCGGATATAGGAGAGTTCCATGCTTAGGTTTCGGAACTCTTGTTGGTATTCCAAAAGGGTTTTTTGTTCCACCAAATCGTCTTCTTGGAGGTTTTTTTTCAGAGAAAGCAGTATCTGATTGGGATTAACGGGCTTTAAAATATAATCGGCGATTTGGGAACCGATGGCCTGCTCCATGATGTGCTCTTCTTCGTTTTTGGTCACCATGACGATTTTGGTGGTGCTGTTTTTCTCCTTAATCATCGGGATGGCTTCAATGCCGGAAATGCCGGGCATGTTCTCGTCAAGAAGAACTAAGGCGAAGGGCTCTTGTTCCAAAAGTTCAAGGGCTTCGTTAACGTTGTTTACGGGAGTGATCTGGTAGCCTTTTTTTTCCAAAAAGACGATATGGGGTTTTAGTAAATCGACTTCGTCGTCAATCCATAGGATTTTTCCGGGCATAGTTTCTAGGGTTTAATCATTGGAACAATGGCTTCAAAAATACGACCAAAGGGGCTTAGTTCAACTCATAAAAAACAATAATCTTACGTTAAAAATAGTTAAACGAATTTCCCTACCTTTGATGGCGGAATCCGCTAACAATCCGAATCAAATGCGAAACAAACTGAAAATTATAAACGATCCGGTGCATGGTTTTATTACCATTCCCTTTGAAATTCTGTTTGATGTTATTGAACATCCTTATTTTCAGAGGCTTCGTCGGATTGGTCAGACGGGGCTTCTTAACCTTATTTTTCCGGGGGCCACGCATACTCGTTTTCATCATGCGATAGGAGCGATGCACTTGATGTTTATTGCGTTAGAAACTCTAAAGTTGAAGGGAACCCGGATTTCAAATGAAGAAAAACGGGCGGCAATGTTGGCTATACTGCTTCATGACATCGGGCACGGGCCTTTTTCGCATGCGTTGGAAAATATGTTGATGGAGGATTGGCATCACGAGCGGCTTTCGTTGCTCTTGATGGAGGAGCTCAACGAAGCGTTCGGCGGGGAGTTGTCCATGGCGTTGGAGATGTTTCGAGGGCAGTATCATCGTCGTTTTTTTAACCAATTGGTTTCTTCGCAGCTGGATGTGGACCGGATGGATTATTTGAAGCGGGATAGTTTTTATACGGGGGTTTCGGAAGGCAATATCAATACCGAGCGTATTTTGTCCATGCTGAATGTTTCGGGGGACGAATTGGTGGTCGACGAAAAGGGAATTTATTCAATCGAAAACTACCTTACGGGAAGGATGTTTATGTATTGGCAGGTGTATTATCATAAAACGGCGGCTTTGGCCGAACATATCTTGGTTCAGATTTTGGGGCGTGCGAAAGAGTTGTCTCTTCAGGGGGAAGATTTGCCGGCTCCCGACAATTTGCTCTATTTTCTTCAGAAGTCCAAATCTTCGGTGGCGACTCGGGAAGACATTCGTCGTTTTACGGAGTTGGACGACAACGATGTGATACAGGCCATGAAGGCTTGGCAGTATTCGGACGATTTGGTGCTATCTTATTTTTGTACGGCGGTGATTCGGCGGAAATTACCTAAAACGATGCTCTCTTCCGAGAGGTTCGATTCGGCTTTCATTGAAGAAAAGGTTCGGCAAACCAATTGTTTTTTCAAAACCGATCAGGGCGAACGCTTGGTGGGCGAGATTTCCCGGAATTTACTGCCTTATAATAGAGATAAACAACCCATCGTTTTGCTTCGGAAAAATGGGGCTAAGACGGTTTTGGATGGTTCGGAGCATCAGATTTTATCAGCGTCGATTACCGAGAAGGCTACGAAATATATTTTGTATTTTCCTCGGGAAATTTAGTTTTATTCGTTCGTTGGCTGCGGTTGGCGAAATTTGGACTCGAAATAAAAAAGCAGGAGAATTTTTCATAAATTCATATCTTTGCAGAATATGGAATTTACTGCATCGCAAATTGCCGGGTTCATCGGAGGAAGGATTCTCGGGGATGAACAGGCTAAGATTACAGGAGTATCACCTATTGAAAGGGGAGAAGAAGGGCATTTGTCGTTTATTGCGCAAGAGAAATTTGCCTCTTTTTTGGAAACATCGGACTGTTCCGTGCTTATTGTTTCGGAAAAACTGCTGACCAAACCTCGTTATAAAGCGACGATTATCGCTGTGGAGGATGCTTATTTGGCATTTCAGGTTCTTATGAACCTTTACCAGCAGATGCAGGGAAGGAAGCGGGGGATTGAGTCGGGTTCGGTGATTCATGAAACGGCGGAACTGGGCGAAAACATTTATGTAGGGGCGTTTACCTATCTTTCCGAAAAGGTTCGGGTGGGCGATGATACGCAGATTTACCCTCAGGTCTATATCGGAAAAAACGTGAAGATTGGAAAGAACTGTAAGATTTTCAGCGGAGTTCGTATTTATGATTATTGCGTGATTGGGGATGATTGTATTATTCATTCCAATACGGTTATAGGTTCGGACGGTTTCGGTTTTCAGCCTTCGGAAAACGGATACAGTAAAATTCCGCAACTGGGCAATGTGGTCATCAAAGACCGGGTGGAAATCGGTTCTAATTGTACCATTGATCGGGGAACGATCGGCTCGACGATTATAGGCGAAGGAACCAAGTTGGATAACTTGATTCAGGTGGCTCATAACGTGGTGATTGGTAAAAATAATGTCATTGCGGCTCAGGCTGGCATCGCGGGGTCCACTACGATTGGAGATTGGAACCAAATCGGTGGGCAAGTTGGCATTGTGGGACACATTCAAATCGGGAATCGGGTTAGAATTCAGGCGCAGAGCGGGGTTAATGCAAATGCGAAGGATGGCGAAACGCTTTATGGTTCACCGGCGATACCGGCGGGCGATTACCGACGCAATTATGTTCACTTCAGAAATTTAACGACTATCGTTCAACGAATAAATCATTTGGAAAAAAACTCGAAAGACTAAAGCCTTATGAGTGAAATGCAAAAAACTTTAAAAGAATCGGTTTCCTTATCGGGGATCGGTTTGCATACGGGGAAGGAGGTGACTCTTACCATGAAACCGGCAAAAGAAAATACAGGATTCGTTTTTGTGCGAACGGATTTGGAAGGTCATCCTCAGGTGGAGGCGGACGTGAATTACGTGACTACGACAGAGCGCGGAACGACGTTGGAAAAACTCGGCGTGCGAATTCATACATGCGAGCATTTGCTTGCGGCTTTGGTGGGGTGCGATATTGATAATGCCATATTGGAGCTCAGTAGTGCCGAACCTCCCATCATGGATGGTTCTTCCAAATATTTTGTGGAAGCTATAGAAAAGGCCGGGATTGAGGAGCAGACTATAGCTCGGGAATATTTGGTTATCAAAGAGGTGCTTAATTATTCGGATCCGAGTACGGGATCGGAGATTACAATTATTCCTTCGGATAATTATGAGATTACGACGATGGTGGATTTTGGGACCAAGGTTTTGGGGACGCAAAATGCCACGCTTAAGAGCATTGACGAATTTAAAGAGGAGATAGCTTCTGCCCGAACGTTTAGTTTTCTTCACGAGTTGGAGATGCTTTTGGATGCGGGGTTAATCAAAGGAGGGGATATTTCCAATGCCATTGTTTATGTGGATAAAGAATTAACTCCTGATACGGAAGAAAAATTGAAAAAAGCGTTTGGTAAGGCTTCGGTATCCATTCGTCCGAATGGTATTTTGGATAACCTGACGCTTAACTATCCTAACGAGGCGGCACGTCATAAGCTGCTGGATGTGATTGGGGATTTAGCTTTGGTAGGGGTTAAAATTAAAGGAAAAGTTATCGCGAATAAGCCGGGGCATTTCGTTAATACTCAGTTTGCTAAAAAATTAAATCGTCAGTGGAAGTTGCAAAAAAAGAAAAACGTTCCTGATTTTGATCTTTCAAAACCGCCGGTTTACGATATTAACGGGATTATGCGGTTGCTTCCGCACCGTCCGCCTTTCCTTTTGATTGATAAGATTTTGGAACTTTCCGATAGCCATGTGGTGGGTTTGAAAAACGTTTCGATGAACGAACCTTTTTTTGTGGGGCATTTTCCTAAAGAGCCGGTAATGCCGGGAGTGCTTCAGATTGAGGCGATGGCACAGACAGGTGGAATTTTGGTTTTGGCTAATGTTTCGGATCCGGAAAATTATTCGACTTATTTTGTTAAAATCGACAAAGTGAAGTTTAAGAAAAAAGTGGTTCCTGGGGATACTTTGATTTTCAAGATTGAGCTTATGGAGCCTATCCGCAGGGGAATTGTTCATATGCAGGGGTATGGTTATGTGGGGGATAGCGTGGTGGTTGAAGCCGAACTCATGGCACAAGTGGCGAAAAACAAACAGGACTAAAAATGATACACCAGTTAGCTGCAGTAGACAAAAGGGCGAAAATTGGAAAAAATGTAGTGGTCGAACCATTCACTACGATTGCTGCCGATGTGGAAATTGGCGATGGAACATGGATCGGTCCTAACGTAACGATTATGGACGGGGCTCGAATCGGTAAAAACTGTAAGATTTTTCCGGGCACGGTAGTTTCGGCAATTCCTCAAGACTTGAAGTTTGACGGTGAAGACACCCAGGTGATTATTGGCGACGAAACCACTTTGAGGGAGTGCGTTACGATTAATCGGGGAACCAAAGCTTTAGGGTATACCAAGGTGGGGAGTCATTGCTTGATTATGGCGACTTCTCATATTGCTCACGACTGTATTGTGGGGGATAATGTGATTATTGCCAACGGCTGCGGTATAGCGGGGCATGTGGAGATAGGAGACTTTACGGTTATGGGCGGGCTTAGTGCCGTTCAGCAGTTTGGTAAGATAGGAAAGCATACCATGATTTCGGGGGGCTCGTTGGTTCGTAAGGACATACCGCCTTATGTTAAAGTGGGACGGGATCCGATTTCTTATGCGGGGATTAATTCGGTCGGACTTCGTAGAAGAGGATTTTCCAACGAGAAAATTTTTGAAATTCAGAAGATTTACCGCTATATTTTCCAAATGAAGATGAATGTGACACAGGCGATGCATTACATTGAGAAGGAAATGCTGCCCACGGCGGAAAGGGATGAAATTTTGGAATTCATTAAAAACTCTCCGAGAGGTATTGTGAAAGGCTACGGAACAGGGAGAGAGTAATGGCAATTGAAAAAACGAAAATCAATAATAAACATAAACATATTCAATGGCAACAACAGCTGATATTAGAAAAGGGCTTTGTATCGAGTACAGCAACGATATTTACAAAGTAATCGAGTTTCTTCATGTGAAACCGGGGAAAGGGCCGGCGTTCGTAAGAACGAAGCTTAAATCGGTTACTAACGGAAAGGTAATTGATAATACGTTTTCGGCGGGACATAAGATTGAGGAAGTAAAGGTGATTACTCGGAAGTACCAGTACCTTTACGATGATGATAACGGGTTTCACTTTATGAATAATGACGATTTTTCCCAGATTTACATCAATAAGGAGATGATTGAAAATGCGCAATTTATGAAAGCGGGGGAAGAAGTCACGATTATTCTAAAGGAAGCGGACGAAACGCCTCTTTCGGCGGAAATTCCTCCGACGGTTTATTTGGAAGTGGTGGAAGCGGATCCGGGAGTTAAGGGGAATACGGCGACCAATGCTTTGAAAAACGCCATTGTGGAAACCGGAGCGCGGGTGATGGTTCCTCTCTTTATCGAGCCGGGGGACAAAATCAAGGTGAATACTGAAGACGGCTCCTATGTGGAGAGAGTGAAAGAATAGATATACGATAACAAGGATAACAGCGGGAAGTTTCAAAAAGACTTCCTGCTCCTTATTTTTAGAGCGAAATTAAAAATGACTTTTGCACAACCTCAAACCTTAAAAACCATTGCCGATCTGATTGGAGCCCGATTGATTGGCGATGCGGCTCTCGCGGTGTTGGGAACCAATGAAATCCATCGGGTGAAACCTGGCGAGATTGTTTTTGTCAATCATCCTAAGTATTACGATAAAGCCTTAAACTCACCGGCAACGGTGATTTTAATCGATAAAGAAGTGGACTGCCCGGAGGGGAAGGCGCTATTGATTTCGGAGGATCCTTTCAGGGATTTTAATCGGATTAATACGCACTATACGGAAATTATCAATTTTCGAGAGCTATCTTCTGCACAGGTGGGCGAGGGGACCTTTATCCATCCTACGGCGGTGATTGGTCGCGACGTGAAAATTGGGCGTCATTGCCATATTTTTCCGAACGTGGTGATTGGGGATCGTACGGTGATCGGCGATGAAGTGGTGATTCAGTCCGGAACGGTGATTGGCGGGGATGCTTTTTATTACCGAAAGGTGGATGGGCGTTTTGATCGGCTGATTTCCGTTGGCAACGTGGTGATTGAGGATCGTGTGGAGATTGGGAATCTCTGTGCCATTGACCGGGGGGTTACCGATAGCACGATCATCGGTGAAGGATCGGTTTTGGACAACCAGATTCAGATTGGGCACGATACGGTCATCGGTAAAAACGTGTTGATCGCTTCTCAGGCGGGGATTGCGGGGTGTTGCGTTATTGAGGATAATGTGACGATTTGGGGGCAGGTCGGGATGGCTTCGGGGCTTCGGGTTTCGGAGGGAACGGTTTTGCTTGCAAAAACGGGGGTTAACAGGGATTTAGAGAAGGGGACTTACTTTGGTTCTATTGCGGAAGAATTCCGGACGTACCTTAAAAAAGAAGTGTTTTTGAAAAATCTTCATAAAAATAAAACCTAATCTCGGCAAAAAGTATTAATTTTACACGACTGCAAATTGCAGAGGGGTTCTGTTTTTTTGGAAATGGACTTGAAGGGGGCAGGCGATTGGAGTAATTTTGAAAAATAAAAGCTAAAAAATAAAAAAACAAAACAATGTCAGTATTAGTAAACAAAGATTCTAAGGTAATCGTACAAGGATTTACAGGTAACGAAGGTACATTCCATGCAAGTCAGATGATTGAGTACGGCACCAATGTCGTTGGAGGGGTTACTCCGGGCAAGGGTGGTAGCGAGCATCTTGGCAAGCCGGTATTCAATACGGTTGCTGAGGCGGTGGAGAAAGCAGGAGCTAATGTTTCCATCATCTTTGTACCGCCGGCGTTTGCTGCGGATGCGATTATGGAGGCTGCGGAAGCGGGCATCAAAGTTATCGTTGCTATTACGGAGGGGATTCCCGTTGCTGACATGGTAAGAGTGAAATCTTACATCGCGGATAGAGACTGCCGTTTAATCGGACCTAACTGTCCGGGGATTATTACTTCTGAGGAGGCTAAGATTGGTATTATGCCGGGCTTTGTTTTCAAAAAAGGAAGAGTGGGGATTGTGTCCAAATCGGGTACTTTGACTTATGAGGCGGCCGATCAAGTGGTAAGAGCGGGGTATGGTGTTTCTACGGCTATTGGAATCGGTGGGGATCCGATTATCGGAACGACGACTAAAGAGGCTTTGGAATTGTTCATCAATGATCCTGAGACGGATGCGGTGGTTATGATTGGAGAAATTGGTGGTTCTTTGGAAGCTGAGGCGGCTAGATGGTATAAGGAAAGCGGATCTAAGAAACCTGTGGTTGGTTTTATTGCGGGGCAAACTGCACCTAAAGGAAGAACCATGGGGCATGCCGGAGCTATTGTAGGTGGTGCAGAAGATACAGCGCAGGCGAAGATGGCCATCATGAGAGAAAACGGTATTCATGTGGTGGATTCTCCGGCTGATATCGGTGCGACGGTAGCTAAGGTTTTGGCTTAATAAATCATAAAACATGACAATGAAAAAGCTAGTTTTGGGCTTAGCCCTTTCGGCCTCTACGGCTTTGGCGGCGCAGATTGATTTTAGCAGCACCCGTTTCGGGATTATTGGTGGCTATAATTATTCGCGTGTTCAGAATGCCCATAATCCTTCGGGGCCTCGTCATACGCTTCAGGGCGGGGTAACGGCGCTCATCCCGATTGACAACTACGACCAGTTTTACATTCAGCCCGAAGTGGTTTACTACGGGGCGGGAGAAACGGGGCGTGACAAGAGAGTCAAGGGGCGTCCCGGGTACGATGCTCTTTATGCTAATAATTACATTAGCGTACCGATTTATTTCAAGGGGTATTTTTCTGAGGCTGAAACGGAGTTTTTTGGTTTGATTGGGCCTAGATTTGGCTTTTTGATTAATCAAAAGGTTGAAAATCCTTCCAGACAAGCCTATACTTTGGAGGGCGATCAATACGCGAAGGGGAAATCCAAGGGCTTTAACCTTGCCATAGGGGGAGGGATTGGATTCAGCTATAAGCGGAAACTGGAAATCAGTGGAAGATACGATGTGGGATTATCCAATACGTATCCCGGCTTGATGACCGAGAATGGCTCGGACCCCAATATCCAAAAGAAAAAATCCCAGCAAGTGGCGAGTATTGTACTGAACTATATTTTTGATTAAAAAATATAACTACTTTATAAAAAAGAGCGTTGAAATTTTCGACGCTCTTTTTTATGGAATAATAAACTAGGATTGTTTCGAGATTATTTAGGCGAATCACGGTGCTTTTTGGCTTTAATCAGAGCTTCTAACTGATCCCACATCGCATTGGGAATTTGTTCCAGCATATTGAATTCTCCTGCACCTTGCAGCCATTCGCCTCCGTCGATGGTTACGACCTCGCCGTTAATGTAGGCTGAAAAATCGGAAACGAGGTAAGCGGCTAAATTGGCGAGTTCCTGATGTTCACCGAGTCTTCTCAGTGGAATTTTTTTTCGCATATCGAATTTTTCTGCCAAGTCGCCGGGGAGAAGTCTTTCCCAGGCTCCTTTAGTGGGGAAGGGACCGGGGGCAATGGCATTGAATCGGATGTTATATTTTGCCCATTCCACGGCGAGGCTTCGGGTCATGGCTAGTACGCCGGCTTTGGCACAGGCGGAAGGTACGACGTAGGCGGAACCTGTTTGGGCATAGGTGGTTACGATATTGAGAACGGTTCCGGGAAGGGAATGTTCAATCCAATATTTTCCGATGGAAAGGGTGCAGTTTTTGGTGCCTTTTAGTACGATGTCCAATACCGAATCGAAGGCCGTCGGAGAGAGCCTTTCGGTAGGCGAAATAAAATTTCCAGCCGCGTTGTTAACCAGAACATCAATTTTGCCAAAGGTTTCAAGGGTTTGTTGCTTCATCGCTTCGACTTCTTCCCAGTGCCGGACGTCGCAAGTAATACAGAGTGTTTTTCCTCCTGTTGCGGTTTCAAGTTCTTGGGCGCTGGCTTTTAATTTGTCTAAATTTCGGGATGTAAGAACGACTTGGGCGCCTAGTTCCAAAAAGTATTTTGCCATGGCTTTGCCTAGTCCGCTTCCACCGCCGGTTACGATAATGGTTTTATCGTTTAAGGCTCCTTCGCGGAGCATTGGGTCGGTAAATTTCATGATTTGATAGAATTTTATGAGTTTAAATGTAGTGATTTTTTTCTTTTCGGTAAATATTTATCCTAAGCGTTTAGAAGGCAAGCCATAAAAAAACTGCCCGTGTAAAAGGGCAGCTTTTTAGGTTGAAAATTAGACCATCAATTCCATCATTAATAACCAAAAAGTTCTTCCAAAGAAATCTTTTTCACCTCTCCTATCGCTTTTAGGGCTTCCATGTCGATGTTTTTTTCTGAGGCGACAATGGCGTAGGTATAAGGCTTACCTGAAAAATGCAATTGGTGGAATTTCTTTAACTCCCCGATAGAGATTTTATCCACGTTGTCGTAAACTTGTTTACGAATATCATTTTTAAGACCTAACTCTTTGGCAGCCAAATAGCGGAAGATAATGCCGTCTTGGGTAATGCGTTCGGTTTGGATGTCTTTTTTCACGGACGCTTTGGAGAGCTCCAAGTTGGTGGGAAGTTCCGGCATTTGGGTCAGCAATTCGTTCATGGCGCCTACGGCCTCTTTGAATTTATCGGCCTGGCTGCCCACGTAGGTCATCATATAATACTCTTCGTCTTTCTTTTTAGGTTGGACATAAACACCGTAAGTGCTGTAAGCCAAAGCTTTGCTTTCTCTTATGGTTTGGAAGACGATAGAGCCCATTCCGCCACCGAAATAGTTATTGTAGACGGTAACCAAAGTGGTTTGGTCGGGCGTATAGGCTTCGGTATTTCGAATCCATCGCGTTTCGGCTTGCACCATGTCGTAGTCCGAGAAGAGCACTTGGTTTTTATTTTGCTTGGTCTGCTTAAAGACTTTTGCCGGTTGGGCCATGGCAAATTGAGCCGGAACCTGATGGTTTTTACTGAGTTTAGCTGTCAGGTTCTTGAGGCTTTCGGGACCATAATAGATGACGGTTTGTTCGTAATTATTAAGGTTTTTGATTCGGTCCACAAGTTCTTCTGCGGTGATGGCATCGAGCTGGGCGTCGGTCAGGTTGTGGTTAAACTTGTTTTGCGCACCGTAGATGGCGTAGCTGGTAAGACCTTGAAGAATGGCATTTTTGTTTGCCTTGGCATCGTTTCTTGCTTTTTTCAGACGGGCTTTCAGTGCGGCAAGCGCTTGCTGGTCTGGGCGTACGTTGCGTACCAAGTCTTCGTACAGTTTCACCGCTTGGTCGAAGTTCTCCTGAAGCCCTTCGATGGTTACCGTGGTGTATTCTTCTCCTGAAGAAACATTGAAGCTTGAGGCTATTTTGTAGAACGCTTTGGAAATTTCTTCGGCCGATTTTTTATCGGTACCCAAAAACTGGAGGTATTGGGCCGCGATAGGGGCTTTCAAATCGTTTAGAGAGCCTATTTTATAACGGTAGCGAAGGCGGTAGAGTTGATTTTCCTTGTTGGGAACGTAGAGCACTTCGGCTTTGCCGAGTTTGGCCTTCTGAATATCCTTTTCAAAGTTTAGGAATAGCGGCTCGGAAGGGGTGTTCGGCATGGCATTGACCATTTTAACAAACGGCGACTGTTTGTCGGCATTCGTTTCCACGGGCGTGATATGCGGTTTCTCTATTTTTTGAGATTCCGGTTTCTCGCCTTTTCTTTTTAGGATGGCGACGTAGTTGTTTCCGAAATATTTGTTGGCATAGGCAACGATGTCGGCTTTGGAAATTTTGGAAAGTTGATCCACGTAAGCCACCTGGTCTTTCCAATCGCGTTCGGCGGTAAAGGCGTCCACCAAAAGGTTTGCACGGTTGCTGTAGGATTCGGTTTGTTGGATTTTACTCTTTTTGATGTTGTTGACGATGGAAGGAATCAAATCGTCGTCGAATTGTCCTTTTTTGAGGTTTTCGATTTCATTAAGAACCAAGGCTTTTACTTCTTCCAGGCTTTGTCCGCTGGTTGGGGATGCCGAAAGGTAAAGAATACCGTGGTCGATCAGAGAGAAATTGAATGCCCCAGCCCGCAGTAATTTTTGTTTTTTCACCAAGTTCAAATCCAAAAGTCCGGCTTTTCCGTTGGTGAGGATGGAACCGATAAGGTCGGCCATTAGTGCATCTTTGTCTTTGTTTCCGGGCAGGCGGAAGCCTATGGTGAGGCTTTCGGCGTCAGGGCCTGTGATCTCCTTGATTATCGGAGCCTGAAGTGGTGTTTCGGGCTGATAGGTGTATTTGGCGACGGGTTTGCTTTGCATGTAGGCAAAGGCCTTGTCGATTTTGGCGATGACCTCATCGGGGTTGAAGTCGCCCGAAAGCACGATACCCATATTATTGGGGACGTAGTAGGTGTTGAAGTATTTTCGGATTTCGACCAAAGAAGGGTTTTTCAAGTGCTCAATGGTTCCTATAGTGGTTTGTTGGCCGTAGTTATGGTTTTTGAATAATTCCGAGAAAAGGGTTTCGAAAACCTTGCTTCCATCGCTATCTAGCGATCGGTTTTTTTCTTCGTAAACGGCTTCCAGTTCGGTATGGAAAATCCTAAGGATCGGATTACGGAATCGTTCGGCTTGTACGGTCAGGTATTTATCAATGGCGCTGCTGGGAACGTCGTCGGTATAGACGGTTTCTTCAAAGCTGGTCCATGCATTGGTGCCTTGGGCGCCCATGGCGGTCATCATTTTGTCGTATTCGTTGGCAATGGCGTATTTGGCAGCCACACCGGATATGGAGTCTATTTTTTTGTATAGGGCTTTACGTTGAGCTTCGTCTTTGGTTTGATTGTATTGTTCGTAAAGTGCGTCGATTTTGTCCAATTCGGGTTTTTCTTTGCTCCAGTCCAAAGAGCCGTATTTGTCCGTCCCTTTAAAGAGCATGTGTTCAAGGTAATGGGCAAGTCCCGTATTGGTGGCAGGGTCGGTTTTGCTTCCTGCTTTTATGGCGACGTAAGCTTGTATTCTCGGGTCTTTTTTGGTGGGGCTTAGGATGACCGTCAAACCGTTTTTCAAGGTGTAAAAACGGGCTTGTGTAGGGTCGTTGGTAACGTATTTGTAGTTATAGCCTCCACTTTGGGCTTCTTTCCATTGGTAATCTTGGGCATTGGCGGTGTAGAGAAAAGCGGCCGCCGCAAGAATCATGATCTTTTTTCTGAACATATTGTTATAAGTTTTGTGTTGCAAGTTTAATTTTACGTTGATTTTATTTGGATGGCTTAACATTCAAAGTTCTAAAGATAAGAATTTGGGCTAAATATCCAAAAATAAAGCTTAAGGCCTATTGAAAAGCGAAAGAGAACGAAAAGGGGCTCAGTCCGTGGAAGGGCGTTTGGTTATTTCGTAATGGAATGAAACGACTTTCATTTGCCATAGTTTTAGGATTTGGTTGGCGATTAGTTGGTTTTCATTATGTTCTTGCAGGGTAAGTTTATCGGTAAACGAGGGGATGAATCGGGCCCATAGCTGGTTTTGAGAATCGTTCAGTAGAAAGTAAAAACCAGCATCACCGAATTTTGTACCCGATGAGTTTAAAACGAGTGTTTTTTCTTTTCCGATGCTTGGTTGCATGAAAACCGAAGCGTTTCCGTTGGGGAGTGGGAAAGTTGCTTTTATGCAGGTTGTTCCCGAAGGGAGTGATTGGGTTTGGTAGGTTCCGGAATAGAGGACTTGGCCGGTGGAGGCTAATTTTCTGAGCCAAAAGGTGTATCTGACTTTTGGGGTATTTTTTTCGGTTAATTGGATGATTTCGCTCTCCAGCTCTTGGTTGGTCAGGTTGGTTGTCGGGATGTTTAGCTGGTTTAGTCTTTGGCCGAATAAGAGGCGAATTAGAAAGCCGAACATCCTGAAAATGGGATTCCATTGGACGGTGAATTTTATTTGGTACTCGGAGGTGTTTTCATAAAAATCGACAATTTGTTTGGGGAGAGTGCTTAGCTCTTCTTTTTTGAGATTTAAGGCGTTGAAGGAAGGAAGTAAACCGGTGTTTTTGCAGTTTCGGCGGATGGTGAGGTTTTCGTTTTGTGCCAGTTGGTGGATGAATTTTTCGCCGATTTCTTCGGGGGAGCCAAAAGGACCGAGTAGCCAACGCATTTTGTTTGGGTCAATTTTTCGTCCTCGTGCGATGACCCATTGCTGGGTAAGCCGGTCCTGAAATTTTTGTCCGTGTTTGGCTAAGGGCATGGTTGGGGGCGGTTTTGGGGGATGAAATGGGATTGACCTTTCCAAGAGCCCGATTCGGCTGTTGGAGTGAAGCGGAAGGTGGCGAATTCGAAGTGGAAATCCTTTCTTTCGCGTTCTTTCATGGCTTGGATATGCCTTTGGGGTTGGGGAACTTTGCTGTGGCCTTTTACCATGTCGGTCATTTCTTTTTGGGTTTTCCAAATGGAAAATGTGGAGATGGTATTCGGATAGCGTACGGAAGCCAAAGCGAGCGTGGCGGAAGGGTGGTCTCTCACGAGCTTTTCGGCCGGTCGGCCCCATCGGATAAAACGGGGGATTTGGGTGTATTTCATGCGGGCGAGGGTTACTGCGATTACGGGGTGGTTTTCGTCGGGGGGTGTTGGTGGAAATTCAGGGGTTTGGAAACCGGAAATCGTGCCCCACTGCCGGATCGGATTTAGTTTGACGAACCAACCTTTTGACAAGACTTTGCCAAACTCGTGAAAGGTTAGGAAACGATCCAAAGCCTCTTCGTTTTCCCATTGGGCAAAAATGACAATTTCTTTTGAGAAAAAGCGGGAGAAAGACAGGATGGGCGAACCCAAAACCATAACCGACAAGGTTTCCGAGTGGATTAAGCCCTTAATGTTTTTGGTCTTGATAGGCCAAATCAATGCTTTTAGGGCTTTAAAGAACGGCAATCGGACAAGATGGTAGCTGAAAAGGCTCATGATTTCATGTTTTTACCGTTCGAATAGCAGTCGTTCGCCTCTCGGCTCTTCGTCGAAAACACCGTTGTGGTAGACGAGGTGTCCGTTCACAAAGGTATGGGTTACTTTGTTTCGGAGAGAGAGGCCTTCCAAAGGCGACCAGCCGCATTGGTAATGCAAATTATCTTTGGCGATGGTCCAAGACTGTTCGAGGTCGACCAAGACCAGATCGGCTTTATAGCCTTCTCTTAGGAATCCTCGTTTTTCGATTTGGAAAAGAATGGCGGGATTGTGGCACATTTTCTCAACGATTTTTTCCAAGGGGATTTTGCCTTCCTGATGGTAATGAATCATGACATTCAGCGAATGCTGTACCAAGGGAGCTCCCGAAGGGCATCGGGTGTAGGGTTGTTGTTTTTCTTCCAAGGTGTGGGGGGCGTGGTCGGTGGCAATCACGTCGATACGGTCGTCCAAAAGGGCTTCCCATAGACCGCTTTGGTCTTCGGCGGTTTTAACGGCGGGATTCCATTTGATTAAGGTGCCTTTGGTGTCGTAGTCTTTGGCGGTAAAATGCAGATGGTGGACGCAGACTTCGGCGGTGATTTTTTTGTCTTTCAGGGGCAGGTCGTTTCGGAACAATTCGGTTTCCTTTGCGGTAGAGAGATGGTAAATATGGAGGCGGGCTCCTGTTTTTTTGGCTAATTCGACAGCTTTGGAGGAAGATAGGAAACAAGCCTGTTCGCTTCGGATGAGGGGATGGTATTTAACGGGGATGTCGTCGCCGTACAGCGATTGATAATGCGTGGTATTTTCCCGTATGGTGGTTTCATCTTCGCAATGGACACAGATGGGCATTTTTACCTTGGAAAATAGGTTTTCGAGAATTTCGGGGCGGTCCACGAGCATATTTCCGGTAGAGGAGCCGAGAAACAGTTTGATGGCGGCAACATTTTTGGGGTTGGTTTTCAGGATTTCCTCCAAGTTATCGTTGGTGCCTCCCATGGAAAAAGAATAATTGGCCATGGACGTTCGGGCGGCGGTTTGGTATTTTGCTTCGAGGAGTTCCTGAGTAACGGCATTAGGGACGGTGTTGGGCTGGTCGATATAGCTGGTGATTCCCCCGGCGACGGCGGCTCGGCTTTCGGAGGCAATGGTGCCTTTGTGGGTTAAACCAGGCTCCCGGAAGTGAACTTGGTCGTCAATGACGCCGGGCAGGAGGTATTTTCCTTTGGCTTCAATAACGGAGTCGACACCTTCGCAGGAAAGGTTGTTTTGGATTTTGGCAATCCAACCGTCTTCAATGAGGAGGTCGCTCTCGAAAATTTGATTTTCATTGACGATTTTGGCGTTTTTTATTAGTGTTTTCATTTTTACTTTAGGGTTTCTACAAATTTAAGTTTAATAAACGGGAAAGAAAAATCAAAGAAAGAAGTTAAGCGAAAAGCCTTGAGGTGTCGATAAAAAAAGATGAGGCTAATGCCTCATCCATTTCCATATTTCTTTTAAGCTGGCTTTGTTGCCGTACATTAAGATGCCTACACGGTAGATTTTGGAGGCGGCGTAAACCATTAGCAGGGTGGAGGCCACTAGCAGAGCAATGGAAACCGCTACTTCCCAAAGTGCCACACCGAAAGGAATACGGGCAATCATGGCCACTGGCGAGGTGAAAGGAATCATTGACAGCCAAAAAGCCGTGGGACCTTCGGGGTTATTGACGACGGAGATGCTGCCGTACATTCCGATCGTTAGCGGCAGTATGGCAAAAAAAGTAAATTGTTGGGTTTCGGTTTCGTTATCCACGGCAGAGCCTATGGCCGCGTAGATGGAACTGTAAAAAACATACCCCAAAAGGAAAAAAGCGATGAATACGAAAATAATCATCGGGAAATTAAGCTGGAGAAGGATGTGGGAAATTTCCGCCGCCATGAGCTGAAGGTCAAAGGAGGTGGTTTGCTGTTCCGCACCGAGTGTCAGGGTTGGTTTTAGGGGGATTTGGGTGTTTAAGAAAAAGGCAGCGGTGAGGGTCATGGCAATCCACAAGGTGAATTGGGTGAGGGCGACCAAGGTAACCCCGAGAATTTTACCCAGCATCAGTTCGAAAGGTTTAACCGAAGAGATGATGATTTCCACCACGCGGTTGTTTTTTTCTTCCAGTACGCTACGCATGACCCTCACTCCGTAGATGATGATAAACATGAAGACAACATACATCAAAATCATGCTTAAACTGTATTTTACAGTGAAAATCATGTCGTTATCCTCTTGTTCTTTGTCTATGACGTTTCGGGTGGTGAGATGGAAACGCTGGTTTAAATCGTTGATTTGGCTGGGGGTAAGTCCCAGTTGTTTGGTTTTTTCGGAGCGAATGATTTTTTCCAGGTCGCTGCTTATTTTGGTTTTGCTGTCCAGTCCTATTTTTTTGTTCGTGAGCAGGGTGGTTTGTTTTTCCAGCAGGTCGAACCGACCGTTTTCCAATGGGGGGATGATCAGGAGGCCGTCGGTATTTTTTATTTCGTTCAGGGCGGCTTTTAGTTGTTTTTCGCTGTTTTCCGATGCGATGATGTAGTTCAATCGTTCATTGGATTTCAGTTGGGGGGCAAAAATGCCGCTTTTGTCGATTACGTTAAAGGTATGGTTGGTTTCGTTGGCTTTAAACAACATGGAAACCAATACGCCGAATCCGACAATCAGAAGAGGGGCCAAAAGCGTGAGAACGATAAAGGATTTTTTTTTGACCTGGGTTAAAAATTCCCTTTTGGTAATGAGGATAATGTTTTTCATTTTTAGGATTTGTGGTTGCTTACGGCTTGGATGAAGACTTCGTTCATGCTTGGGATTTTTTCTTGGAAGTTCTTTAGGTTTCCGACTTCCATGAGGGTTTTTAAGAGGAGATTCGGAGGACCTTCGTTTTTCATTTCAAAATGAATTAAGCCGTTTTTTTCGGTGTATTCGGTTATGGCGTAATCTTTCTTTAGTTGTTCGAAGCGTTCGGGGAGACTTTCGGAGAGGGTAACGCTGTAAAGGTTTTTTTTGAATTTTTCTCGGACTTCGGCTATGGTTCCGTCCAGTATTTTTTTGGAATGATTGATCAGGGCGACGTGATCGCACATTTCTTCCACGCTTTCCATTCGGTGGGTGGAGAGGATGATGGTGGTTCCGTTTTCTTTTAGTCGGATGATTTGGTCTTTGATAAGGTTGGCGTTAACGGGATCGAATCCGGAGAAGGGTTCGTCCAAAATAAGTAGCTTGGGACGATGGAGCACGGTAACGACGAACTGGATTTTTTGAGCCATGCCTTTGGAGAGTTCAGAGAGTTTTTTCTTCCACCATTGTTCGATTTCCAGAAGTTCGAACCAGTATTTGGCTTGGCTTAGGGCTTCGGCTTTGTTTAGACCTTTAAGTTCACCGAAATAAAGCAGTTGATCGCCTACGGTCATATTTTTATAGAGGCCTCGCTCTTCGGGCATGTAGCCGATTTGGGAGATGTGGGCAAGGGAAAGGGCTTCGCCGTCCATGTAGACGGTTCCTTTATCGGGTTGGAGAATTTGGTTAACGATTCTGATAAAGGTGGTTTTGCCTGCGCCGTTGGGTCCTAAAAGGCCATAAATAGAGCCTTTGGGAACGTGAAGGCTAAATTTGTCCAAGGCGGTTTTTTTACCGCCCAAGTAGGTTTTGGTAAGGTGTTCTGCTTTTAGCATGGAGAGAATCTTTTTTGCGGTTAGTCGGGCGAAATCCGTTTTGGTTACACGCAAGGGAGCCATGGGGATGGTTCTGCTTGGGGGCATGTGGCTTTTGGGAAGCAAACGGATTTAAGGTTATAAATCGGTATTTTCTTTGTAAAAGGCTTCTGTTTCGGCGAGAAGTTCGTCCATTTCGTTTAAGGTGAAAACTTCGAGAAATCTTTTTTTGAAGTCTTTGAAGTGGGGGATTCCGCGGAAATAGTTGCTGTAGTGCTGGCGCATTTCCACCAGTCCGACTCTTTCGCCTTTCCACTCGGTGCTCCATAGGGCGTGTTGCCTTACGGCTTCCAGTCTTTGGGTAACGGTTGGTTTTGGGAGAATTTCTCCGGTGGCGAAATAATGTTTTATTTCGTTGAAAATCCAAGGGTAGCCTATGGCGGCGCGGCCGATCATCAGACCGTCGCAATCGTATTTTTTTCGGTATTCTTCGGCTTTTTCGGGCGAGTCGATATCGCCATTGCCGAAGATGGGAATTTCGATGTTTGGATTGTTTTTTATTCGGGATATGTGCTCCCAGTCGGCGTGGCCTTTGTACATCTGGGCCCGGGTACGAGCATGGATGGTTAGGGCTTTGATGCCGGCGTCTTGCAACCGCTCGGCTACTTCGTCGATGTTGATGTTGTCGTGATCCCATCCCAGACGGGTTTTTACGGTCACGGGCAAGTGGGTGGAACGAACGACGGCTTTGGTTAGACGTACCATGAGGTCGATGTCTTTCAGGACACCGGCGCCGGCGCCTTTGCTTACGACTTTTTTCACAGGGCATCCGAAATTGATGTCCACCAGGTCGGGTTGTACGGTTTCTACGATGCGGGCGGAAAGCGCCATGGCCTCTTCGTCTCCGCCGAAAATCTGAATCCCGACGGGACGTTCGTAGTCGAAGATGTCGAGCTTTTTTCGGGATTTTATCGCATCGCGGATCAGGCCTTCGGAGGAAATGAATTCCGAATACATCAAATCTGCACCGTGTTGTTTACAAAGCCTGCGGAAGGGCGGGTCGCTTACGTCCTCCATGGGGGCGAGCAACAACGGGAATTCCGGCAGGTTAATCGTTCCGATTTTTACCATGGCGCAAAATTAAGGTTAATGTCCCAAATGACCAATTTCCGAGGGAAATCTACCGGTGGGGGATTAGAAGGAGGCTTTAATCTGCATGGAGCCTGTATGGATGGTTGTTTCGCCGGAGTTACGCCCTTCGTAATTGAGATTGAGAAGGATGAAGCGGGTGAGCTTTTGCTGGAAGAAAAGACTCCAGACCTGATTTTTTCCGGTGCGCAGACCGTCCAGCATTTGATTACCGACGATTGAGAAACTCTGCCCTGTGAACACGTTGTTGATTAAGGCAATTTGAGCTCTCACAGAGGTTTTGGGGTGTTCCCATTGGAGTGTTCCGGTAATTTCGGTGGCGTTGAGGTGTTCCGTGCCGTCTTTTCGGACTTTGCTCTTCAGGGCGGAGGAGAGTTCGGCCTGCCACACCGAGGAGAGTTTGTAAGTGGCTTTGGGTTTGGTTTCGTACAAATGCAGAAGATAGTTTTTAGAGAGAAACATCTCGGAGGAATTTTGCCATTGCGCCAGGGTGTTTTCCCAGTCGATTCGGAAATGACGATGGAGGCGATACCCTAAATTGGCTTGGTGGGATTGCCTTTGGGTGCTTTCGAGGCTGAAATTGGCGTTGAGGACGTTTTCCGTGGCGCTGTAGCGGTAACCGGCGTTCCACCCCGACTTATCGGTGGCATTGAACTGAACGGCCGCCAAAAGGTTTTGATTTTTTAGAATCGGGGTGTTTTGTCTTTCGAACGGGTTTAGTACGAGGGCTTTTTCCCCTTTTAGGAAGGCGTTTTGGGAAAGCAGGGAGAGACTAAGGTTCCAGCGTTTCAGGAAGGCATTGTCGGATTGAAATAGGGCGGAGGGCAAAAGAAAGACCGAAAGTTGAAATTTATTTTTGTTGGAAGGAAGGTAACGGACGGTATTGGTGTAGATGCGGATGTATTGGGCGCGGTCGGCATATTCGGCAATTTCGAATTCGTCCAATTGCTGGATGCCGTCGCCGTTATAATCGGTCCATTTGTAGACTCCTTGTCCGTCGGTAACGCGGAGGTATTGAAATTCTCTTTGGGCTTCTTGCCCATTTCCCAATTCGTAGAAAGCTTGAAGTCGGAGGCCGTTGCGGAAAAGCTGCTGGTGGTACAGGAGATTTCCAACGATAAAATTCGGATTGCTCGTGTATTCGGAGGGGAAAGTTTGGTTTAACTTTCGGTAGTGGATTTGGGCACTGAGTTGGGCTTTTTCTGTTTTTATAATTTGACTTTCGGTGACTAGGCCCAGGATGCGGTTGACTTTCTGAAGCCGATTGTCTCTTAGGGAGTCGTTGTCCCGCAGATAGATTTTGGCCATGAGTTTGGTTCGGCTGGAGTCGCCTATTCTTTTTTGGATGAAGGCTTCTTTCCAGCTGAAGCTGGTGGGGGTATAGGTGGCGTTGGGGTGGAGCAAGCGGAGGTTGTGTTCGGCGGCGGCCCCCACTTCCCATTGGCCTTTGGGTCTCAGCCATTCTGCAGAGACTTTTCCTCGGGCAAAGGTGGTGTTTTCCACGGAGCCTTTGGTGTTTAGGAGGGAAAGTTGGGCTTTGGTGTGCAGGCTGTTTTTTTTGCGGTCGAATTGAATGTCTTGTTTTAGGCCTTGGTAGTTTTGTTCTTCATTAAGGTGGTTTAGGCGATAATCCAAAAGGGTTCCGTTTTCCCAACGGTTGGGCAGGGAGAGGGTTAGGCGGTTTTGGTTTCTTTGGCTGAATTCTTGTGAAAGGTTGAAATCTCGGGCGAATTCGACGTCGTTGATGCGATCCAAAACGTGAAATTTGTGGCTGAGGTGTTGGAATTCCAACGATGGGACGATGCTCCATTGTTTTCTTTTGAAGGCTTTTTGGCCGTAAATCCGGGTGGCAAATCCTTGATTTTGACGATTGTCTAAGGAAGAGAAGCGGTTGAGATCGTGATTGCTGAATGAAAAATCGGCACCGATTTTACCATTGTTTAAATCGTATTCTATGGAGGTGGAGAGGACTTGGGTTTTTTGTGGAGCGGGTAATTTTCTAAGGGCGGCGTAATCGCCGTTTCCAGTGCCTACGTAGCGGAATACTCTTCCGTTGTTGGTGGACTGGGCCAACCGGTAATCGCCGTTTCCGGCACCCATGTGCGTGAAGGTGACTTGGTAGAGCGCTTCATTTTCGTCCGTTGAAAATTCGTAATGGTTGCCGCTTGGCGAAACGATGAGGCGGTAGAGGATTTTGTCGGGATCGTATTTGGTCGCTACTCCGGAGGGAGCCCACATTAAAGCGGGATTATTGCCTGCTGAGGCGAGAATTTTTTCGTCGTCTTTACTTAGGCTCAGAGCCAGCGGGGCGTTTTTGTTGTCACTTTCCATGAACCAGCGGAGGTTGGCGCGTAAGCGGGAGCGTTCGTGTTTTATCCCACCGGTAACAAGAAAGCGCGAGTAATTTCGGTTGGTGTAATTGTAGGAAACGGTGATGAAATTCTGGCTGTAAATAGGGCGAAAACTGGTGAATGTAACTTCTCCCGTGTTGTAATTGATGGTATAGTCGGCGTTTTCGCCGCGTTTCATTAGGATTCCGTCAATAAAGACTTGTTCGGATCCGGAGATGAGGGTAATGAAGGCTTCTCCGTTTTTTCCTAAGAGGCGGTAAGGGCCTTGGTTGCCTTCGATGCCTTGGAAGCGGATGCGGTGGAATTCGCTGCGAGCGACTCCCAAGTGGCTTTCGAGGGTGGTTTGGTTTTCATTGCCCCATCGGGTTTGGAATTCGAGTCCCATGCTGCGTCTTTGAAATTTGGCGAAGTAAGTTTGTTGGTCACTGAGGTCGATGTGCCCTGCTCTGAGGAGGTGGTTTTCTTTGATGTTGAGTTGGATGTAAATTTTGTCGAACTCCTCTAAGGTTTGGGTGTAACCGTCGGCTTGGATGGGAAGATTATGATCGGAAATGGAGGCTAATAGACGGACGTCTTGGGAAATTCTTCCGGCTATTTGGAGGTCCATGGTGCTTTGGACGGAGGAGCCTTGATGGCTTCCGAAGGTAATGCCTCTGGTGATGGCTCCTTTGGAATGAAGTTGGCCTAAAAACGGCTGGCGTTCGGGTTTTAGTAAAAGTTTGTCTTCGATGAGGTTTTGTTTTCGCCGAGTGATGAAGTCCAGCGTGTCTTTGGTGAACCAATCTTTATCGAATTTGGCTCGGAGCAAACGCTCTCGTGAGAGGCTGTCTTTAGACAGGTTCGGATTGCTCCAAGAGAAAACTTGGGCGTTGCCGAGAACAATCCCCAATAGGATGGTTGTTAGAATAATTCCTCTTTTGATGAAACGCATGAGAATTAAAGCCGTAAAAATAACGAAAATATGATCTTTTTCAGTATTTGCAGAAACTTAACACTCATTTAACATAAAAAACTCTTTAGTTTGTTATCTTTGTTGTGTTCAAGACTATTGATGCTTAAATTTAAAACAGAAAGTTATGAAAAAATTTTATTCTTTGCTTGCCGTTGTGGCAATGAGTGTGGCGGTAAATGCCCAAGGAACTGAAACTTTTGAAACCCAAAGTGCACTTACGACAGCTTATGCTAACGGTAGCTTTGAGGGGGAAACAGCAGGCGTTACGGTAGCTTATGTTCATAGTAGGGATCAGGGGGATTCGCCGATTTCAGGAAAAGGCATCATGTTGAGAAGATCGGATGAGCCGAGTTCGGTGGAATTTACTATTCCCAACGGAGTAGGTGACTTTACGTTTGAATACCGAAAAGCGTTCACCGGAGGAAATGAGCGGAAACTGGCGGTGTTGGTAGACGGTGAAGAGGTAAAACAAACGCCGGCTTTCGGCGCGGGGAGCGGTGCGGCATCCGATGTGTATAAAGAGACGGTTACCATTAACAAAGTGGGAGAGGTTAAGGTGAAAATTACTTATCCTCAGGGAACAGCTACAGGAAACAGACAGGTAACAATTGATAATGTGTCTTGGACGGCGCCATCGTTGTCGGTATTGGATGTGGTGAAAGAACGCAGAAGCTTGGTTAAAAACACCCAAGTTGGGGCAGAGCTTGTTTTTGCGGCTACGGCGGACGTTAAAATCGTTGGTATGAACGGCCAGGTGGTAAGAGCTTTCTCTGTTAAGGCGGATCAGGTGGTTAATGTTTCCGATCTTGCTAAAGGGGTTTATTTGGTTACCGGTGTTGTGGACGGTGAGGCGGTAAGCCAAAAAATCATCAAGAAATAAGAAATAATTGTTTATTTGCTTGGAAAAGGGCGGTCTCTAATCAGGGGCGGCTCTTTTTCTTTTTTTCTTATCATAGATCAATGCAGGGTTTGGAAAGACGGGGTAGTTTTGCCGACAGAACAATTAAAATTTATTGAAGTTATGAAAAAATTAATGGCTTTTTTGGCGGTGGTATGGTTTTCCGTGAGTTTGTCGGCTCAGAAAAACTTGGTTAGCGATGCGGTACATTCCCGCATTCAGTTTTCGGTGATACACCTTACCGTTAACGATATTATTGGGGGTTTTGACGAAGCAAAGCTGTCCATTTATGGTAATGAAACCGATTTTCTTAAATCTCAGATTAATTTCGAGGCCGAAGTCGGCTCGGTCAACACGCATGTGGAGGCTCGGGATAAGCATTTGAAGAGTGCTGATTTTTTTGATGCGGCTACTTACCCTAAGATGGTGTTTAGCAGCACTTCGATTAAGAGGTTGAAAAAGAATTATTACGAAGTAAAAGGAAATCTTTTGCTTCACGGGGTAACCAAGCCGGTTACGGTAACGTTGGTTTACAGAGGCTCTACGGTTAATCCGATGAGTAAAAAGACCACTTACGGGTATGAGGTATTGGGAACGATTAAGCGTTCGGACTTCGGCATTGGAGCTAAGTTTCCGGAAGCGGTTATCAGCGATCAGGTTCGGATAAAAGGAAATTTTGAACTGATAGAATCGTAAGCCGGTCGATCGTTTTTTTTATTAGGCCTTCTCTTTTTAAAAGGGGAGGTTTTTTATTTTTCGTTTCGGAAGCGTTTGATTTGGGCGGGGACGAACAGGAATTTTGGCGTGATGAGTTGCCGCATTTGGGGCTCCAGTTCGTACCAGGGAGAGAGTTGGGGGCGGATGGGGTTTTTAAGGATATGGATGTCTTGGGCGGGCATGTAGCTTTCGGCGAGGAGAAAGACTCTTTTTCCTTTGGGGTTGATGGCGCTGCCTACAATAAATACGGAATGCCCGGGGCTTCCGGGTTTTACGATGAGATCGCCTACGCGTATGGTTTGTTTTTCCGTGAGCGGGGCGGCTTCCCGATCCAGGGAAATGGTTCCGGCGTATTGAAACACCAAATCCAGATATTTTCGGAAATTGGCGTAGGATTCGTCGGGTTTTGCGCTGCGGTGAAATTTTACCCGTTCGCCGTCTTCGGTGGTTCTTATGCCTTGGCTGTATTCGTTCCAAGAAAGTTTTTGGCCGCTGGTGAACTCAAAGGCGATTTCGTTTTTTCGGTTTTGTTTCCAAAGGTATTCTCCGTAGAGTCTTATCCAGGCGTCTGCACATTGTTGGAGGTCTTTTTCGCCGACGTCGATGTCCAAAATGGCGGCATGGTGGTACTGCTTGGGCAGTGGCAGGTTGGTGTAATCTCTTAGGGGGAGCCCTTCGGGCTTTAGAGGGAAATTGGAAAGGTAATGGCCGAACGATTCGGTGGGGTAATGTTCCCATCGAAACCCTTTTGGGGGAGACAATCTTGTGCGGACGGTGGCTTTGGACGCGTCAATGAGTAAGGGCCTGACACTTTCGGAGATTTGGGCGTGGGCGGCAAAACTCCAAACGGCGGCAAAGGCGACGGCGAATTTTAAAATAAACGGCGGCAAGGATTTTAATTTGACCAAATTTAACAAAGAAAAAACAAACGGGAAAGGAAAGGTTTCGTATTCTGAAACTTAACGCTATCTTTGGGTGTTTATTGCTTATGGGAAAACTTTGGTTTTGGGTTTTGTTTTGGTTTTGCGGGGTGCTTTTTCGGGCGCAGGGAGATTCTATTGAAGTCCGGGCGATTTTGTCGCAGGATTTGCGGACTTTGGACGTTCATCAGACGATACGTTATAAGAATAAGACGGCTACGGTTCAGAAAGAAGTGGTTTTGCTCAACTGGATTTCGGCGTATCGTTCCCGGGGGACGGCTTTGGCGGTTCGGAAACTGGAGGACCGCAAGAAAGATCTTTATTTTGCTTCTGAGGACAAACTTGGAGAGCTCGCCCAGCTTACGGTTAACGGAAATGCCGTTGCAACGGGGTTGGATCGGGAGCAGGTGTCTGTTGCTTTGGAAAAACCTTTGCAGAGTGGAGAAACTTGCGAACTGGTATTGGACTACCGTCTGCGTCTTCCGGACTCTCGTTTCACGGGGTATGGGGTGTCGGAAGATGGGGTTTCGCTCAAGTATTTTTTTCTGGTTCCTCCTACGTTTTCCGAAGGTGAAGATAGGGTGGTGCAGTATTACGACATTGAGGAAACCCAGTCGGGTGGAAATCACTGGGGGATTAAACTGGACGTTCCTGAAGGGTGGTTTACGGAAAGTAATTTGGAGAAGAGGGACGGTTTTTTCTCGGGCGTTTTGGCGACGGATCCTGAACTTTGGGTTACGCGCAAAGCGCCGTTTCGTTTGAAAGTGGAGAAAGACGGGCGTTCGACGGAGCTTGTGTTGATGCACGAGGTGGATTGGGCCGAGCGTCCTAATTTGGAATTTTATCTGCCGCTTCATCTGTCGTTTATACGGGAAAAGACGGGGTTGATGCCTTCCAAACTCTTGATTTCGGAGAAAATTTTGGCTAAAGATAAATTTTTCGGTATTCAGGATTTTAAATTTTGGAAATTTCGTTTTCAGTTGTTTTCGGATGTTCAAAAGACGGATCTGAATTACTTTGGGGTTTTGGCTAAAAGTGTCTTGGCTCAGGGCGGAATCCTTAATAAAAACAAAGATCATTGGTTTCTCAACGGGATGAAAACCTATTTGGAAATTTGTTATTTGAATCGTTTTTATCCCGAAGCCAAATTGCTGGGGCGTTTGCCGGAGGAGCTTAGTGTGCTGGGGGTTCGTCCGCTTAATTATTTTACCATTGCCCGTATGCCGCTTACCGAGCGTTATGGTTTGGCTTATCAGTATATCATGACGCAGAATTTGGATCAGCGTATTGGGAAGCCTTTTGTGGAGCTGAGCAACTTTAATGACATGGCGATCAGCAAATTTGAAACGGGGAGTTTGTTTCATTTTATTGCGGATAAGATGGGACAGAAGGCGTTTGAGCAAGTGTTGAGGTCTTATTTGGAGGAAGGGCAAGGGAAGCCCTTGGAGGCTCGGGATTTTCTTCGGCGTTTGTCTTTGGCTTCTTCCGGGGCGTCGGCGTTTTTGGAGCCGTACTTTGATCGGTCGGTCAGGCTTAATTTGAAACTCAAAAAAGTCGAAAAAATCCCTGAAGGGTATTTGGTTCGTATTGCTCAAAATGAGGGGTTCTCGCTTCCGATAAAAATCACGACGGAGGAAGACGGAGGCCGGAAGACGTCTTTTTGGGAAACGACCGAGGCAGCGAAAAAAGAAAAGGATTTTTTGATTCCTTCCGATGCGGTTCGCAAAATACAATTGAACGATGGCTATGTGTTTCCGGAATCCAATTATAGGGACAATTACCTCTATACCAAAGGGGTTTTTGCCAATGCGAAGAAAATACGCTTTAAGTTTTTCAAAGATATTCCCGATCCGGAGTATAACGAAATTTACCTTAATCCTCGGGCGAGTTTTAATGCGTACGACGGGGTACTTTTGGGGATGAATATTCAAAATCGGGCGTTGTTGGACCGTCCTTTTAGTTATAGTTTTACGCCTTATTACAGTACGGGAATACGCAAGGTAACGGGATCGGGGGCGGTGGCTTATACGTTGCGTCCGGTGGATTCTTTTTTCAGGAGTTTTCAGGCGGGGATTTCGGGGGCGTATTTTCATTACGATTACGGGTTGGCTTACCGCAGGGCTACGGTGTTTTCGAGCCTTAGTTTGCTGAAGCGGATGCGTAGCGACGTGAATGAGGCGTTTCGTTTTTCCTATAATTTTTACGAAAAAGATTTAACGGCGGAAATGCGGGCGGCAAACGAATACGGGCGTTACGGGCTTTGGAATTTGGGGTATGGTTATGCGGATAACCGGCTGATACACGAGCAGTATTACGGCGGAAATTTTCAGTTTATGAAGGATTTTCAGAAGCTTTCGGGCGAGGCTTTTTACCGTTGGGAATATGCGGAGAACAAGAAAATGGCTTTCAGGGTGTTTGCGGGATGGTTTTTGGACAACCGCACGCGGAATCGGTGGTTTGATTTTGGGTTATCTCGTGTTTCCAATTATGCTTTTGCCTATAACCTTTTGGGGCAGAGTGCTACGAGTGGAGTATTGTCCCAGCAGTTTGTTTTGGCGGAAGGCGGGTTTAAATCCGATTTTCGCGATACGGTTAATCATTGGTTGGTTAGCACCAATGCGGATGTTCACGTTTGGAAAATGTTTAATTTTTATGCGGATGCCGGGGTCTATCGAAATAAAGGTGAAAACCCCCGTTTTTTGTGGGATAGTGGGATAAAGGTTAAGGTTATTCCTGATTTTTTGGAAGTTTTTTTGCCTTTGCAATCTTCTTTGGGGTTCGAGCCTGGTTTTTCCGATTATGCGGGGCGTATTCGTTACACGTTGGTATTTAATTTTGGGGCGTTGACCAACTATTTTCGGAGAGGTTGGTTTTAATGGATTAGAGGGAGAGGAAGAGTTTGGGATTTATGGGGGTTTGGTTTTTGTGGACTTCGTAGTGGAGATGCGGGCCGGTGGAACGGCCGGAGTTGCCGGATTTTGCAATGATTTGGTTAACGTTTACTTGGTCATTGGTTTGGACCAAGATTTCCGAGAGATGGCCGTAGAGGGTGGCCAGTCCGTTGCCGTGGGCGATGATGACGCATTTTCCGTAGCCTCCTTTCAGACCGGCGAAAATGACGGTTCCCATGGCGGTGCTTCGTACGTCGGAGCCATGGGGAACGGCGAAATCGATGCCTTTATGGAACTGGGCGGGTTCTGCTTCTTCTTTTGAAGGGGCGGTTTTTTTTTCGGTTAAAAGGTTGGTTTGGGTTTGAGGGGCTTGATCCAGACTGTCTTTTTTTGCCGATGGTTTGGACGGAGTTCGAGCGAGATTTCGGGACGAGGCGGAGGCCATTGCTAATGTGGGTTTGCTTGGGATGGGATTTTTTCTCAGGCCGAAGGCTGACGAAATATAGCCTGAAGTGGGCAGTCCTAAAGGGATTTGCTTTAGTTTTTCTTGAAGATAGACTAAGTATTGGCTGTAACGGTTGCTGGTTTTAGCCAAGTAGACCGAATTGGCCAAGTGGTTTTGGTCGAGGGCTTCGATTTTTTCGTTTGGGATATTTTTGGTTTTCAGAAATTGGTTGAGTTGTTTTATGGTGTGGTCGATTTGGGTCAAGTCGTTTTTCATTTTCAGATAATCGACGCTGTCTTTTTCGGTGTTGATTTGCACCAGATGAACCTCGTAGTTTCGGTGATCTTTCTCGGAGTAGAGTTTGCCGATGACCAGCGCTTGGGCAAAGACCAAAAGGAGGAGTATTAGGTATAACGAGGGTTTCTTTTTGAGGTTGAAAAATGTTTTTTTCATTGTGTTGAATTAGAGGGCTTGTCAAAAAAAAATTTGAGGCTGCAAATGTAAAATAATTTAGACAATGCCCTAATAACGTCTTGGTGGGTTTTTCATTTTGCACCAAGGCGTTAAAATTTTCCCAAAGTTTTCTTAAAAGAAGATATTGAGGGTTTTCTTTCGGAATCCTTTGGGAAATTTTGTTTTGGGTCTTAGAGCCCAAAATTAACGAAAAGGCTGAATCTGGATCGGGCTTCAATGTCTCCGCTGGCCAGGTTGCTGTAGACGGGCAGCATGAGTTCGCTTCCTAAACTGAATTTTTTGTAAGAGGCTTCAAATCCGATTTTGCCGTAGAGGGCGCTTCCGGCGGTTCTTGGGAGGGCTTCGTCAAACTGTCGGTTTGAATCGAAAACTTCGCCTTGCAGGCCTGATTTTCCTGAGAATACGGCAGCGGTATTTTGCCAAAAGCGGTAGTAACCGGTGGCAGAATAGTTCCATTGGTTGCCGAATTTATAGTGTTTTTGGTTTTTGGTTTTGATGGCGTAGTCGGTATTTAGGAGGAGGGCGAAGGCTTCTTTTTGAAACTTATAATTTAGGGCGAACAGGTAATCCCAACTTCCGGTTCCCAATTGGAAACTGGGATTCACGCCGCTTGCTCCTTTTTCGTCGAATGTTCCGGTGGGGATTTTAAGGCCGAGGCCGCCGTGAAGTTGATGGGTGGCGTTTGGGGTACTCCTAATTTCATAGATGCCCATTAGGCTGGCGTCGCCAAGTCCTTGGATGGAATGGGAACCTTGGGAAGAGGTTTTTTCATGAAATTGGAAAGGAATACTGCCGTAGAGGCTCACTTTGGGGGTTACGGGGATTTTGCCCCATAGTTGGAGGGTGTTGAAGTATTGGTTTTGGGTCAGGTCTTTCAAGAAGAGGTTTTCTTTGGCCTTGTAGTGTTGGGCGAAATACTTTATTCCTACGAATTGAGGGTTTAACAGCGATTCGAAGCCACTGGAACCGTTTCCTGCGGCACAACCGCAAGCGTCGCATTCCAATAGGGGGAGGCGGTATTGCGGGGTATCCTGATACGCGGTGCAGAGGCTGTCGGCGTTTTTACCGAAAGCCGAAAATGAAAAAACAGAAAAGAGTGTGATTAAAAAAAGTTTCATTGTTCAGCAAATTTAGGGTTAGTGATGAAGGAGGGATCGCTTAGGGTTTTTAGGAAAGCGATCAGGTATTGTTTGTCTTGACTGCTCATGGGGATGCCGGGTCGCCCGTTGGTTTGGAGCAGTGGGTCGAGGTTGGAGTGGTTTTCCACGCCATCGGAGTAAAAGTTTAGTACGGCTTCCAACGAATAGAACCTTCCGTCGTGCATATAAGGTGCGGTGTATTCGATGTTTCGTAGGCTGGGAACCCGAAATTTCATGTGGTCATTGGCGTCCAGCGTTACGCGATAGCGGCCTCTGTCGTCCAGCTGGGGGTTGTGGTACAATCCTGTGTTTCTGAAGCTTTCGTCGGTAAAGAGTTCTCCGGAGTGGCAGCTTGCGCATTTGTTTTGAAAGAGGGCGTAGCCTTGGGTTTCCTCGGAAGAAAACGTGGCGGTACCTTTTTTCACCTGGTCGTATTTGGATTCGGCAGAAACCATGGTTACCATAAATTGGGACAAGGCTTTTAGGATTCTCTCTCCCGTGATGTTTTCGTCACCGAAAGCGGCTTTGAACAAGGGTTTGTACTGGGGGTCGGCATTCAGTTTCCGCACGACTTCGGGGATGGAACTATCCATCTCGAAACTTGTGGTGATGGGCACCAGCGAACGTTCGTCTAAATTGTGGCTTACGCCATCCCAGGTGTAGTTTTTCAGGAAAGCCATGTTTTGGATGGGGGGCGTATTGCGTAGCCCCAACCGATCGTCTATGCCGTGGCTGATGGCGTGCCCGTGATGGGTGAATGCGTATTCCTGAATGTGGCAAAATCCGCAGGAAATGGTATTGTTTCTGGAGAGCTTGCCTTCGTAGAAGAGTTTTTTTCCGAGGGCGACGCCGTTCACGGTAACGGGATTGCCATTGAGGTCAAAGACGATTTCGGGAAAATGCGCGGGTTTTTCCAAGTCGTAGGGGCGGTCTGGAGGGATTGGAACCCCTTCAAACTCGTTACGGCACGATACCAAAAGCAAACCGAGGAGTAGAAACCCAAAGAGAGTCAAACGGCTCTCTTTGGATTTGGGAATGAATATTTTAGTCATTGTGAACATGATCTACGATAAACATTTGGGAAAGGTTATCGGTTACGCGTACCAAATGGGGGCTGCTTCCCATGGCGGAGGCGTTGGTTTCGTCCAGGGTCAGGGGTATAGCGCCGCTCAGGAAGTGATTGAAATCTGCCAAGATATGGATGGACGGAGTAACGCTTTGGGAGACCCTTGCGGTAGTGGGCAGCTCCAAAGTGATTTCGCGGTAGAGATCTGGGGTTCCTTTGGCGGCGGGGTTTCCCATATTGCCGGCGTGGTTTCTGAACTCGGTTTCGGCGGTGGAGGAGCCGTATTGCCCTTCGATTTTGGTGAAAATATAGCCGGCAGCCCAAGACCATGCCATGCCTGCGGTTTTGGCTTTATCCCAAAATTCGCCTTGGCCGTCCAGGCCGAGCAGATAGGCTTGGGGGCTGATGCCCAGTCCGAATTTAATTTTTTTGTAACGTCCCTTGGGAATAGCACTCAGGTTGAGGTAAGAGACGCCGGCAATGGCTTGGGCTTGATCGATGATGAATGCGCCTCGATCGGGGTCGTTGTAATGGTATTTTACTTCGTTTCCGTTTTCGTCGATCAGGGTAATATTACTAACGATGTATTTCAGAGTGCTGAATTTGTGCTTTTGCCCGTTGGTAGAGGTTTGGGTGGTTTGGTTCAGGACGATGTTTCCCAAATGGAGAAACCCGTTTTCAAATTTTATCTGAAGATTTCCCGGGGTGTTGTTTTCGATTTCGTTATCGCTGTTTCTGCAAGAAGTGAAGGCGAATAAAATTAAGGCAATAAAAAAGAGGGATGAAAATGAGTATGTTTTCATTTTAAGAGAATTAAAATTTAAAAATAGGTTTAAAACAGAAGTGTTCCGAAGGACATTATCCTCGGAAAAATTTTTAAAAAACGGCTTTTGGTTTACCGAATGGGCGGCTTGAAAATAGAGCCGTTAAACGAATAGTTGTAATTGGTTTTAAACCCCAAAAAGACCTCTTTGACGAAAGACGGCGGAGCGGCTAACGAAAGCGTGGTGATGGCAGAGGGGATAAAAGCCTCTATGGATTTTGGGGTTTGATTTTTGGTTTTGGAGAAAGGCGTTTGGTCGTCTTGTGCGGCTTTGGCGATTTCTTTGGAAAGGTAGCATTTTCCTTTACATTTCAGTTCGGGTTTGTCTTTATTGATGCACAGAACGGTGGTAATGTAGTCGAAATTCAGGACATACTCCGCTACCGGTGCCAAGGGTTTTAGCAACAGATGCAAGGTAAGGAATATGGCGAAGTAAGATTTCATGATCCTTTTCCGGGGCAAAATTAAGACATTTTGAGAATATGGAAAGAAAAATTGAAACGGATATGAACGTATTTAAAAGAGGGCAAAAGCATCCGATAAAAAATAAAAATAGGCAGATCCTTGATATTATCAGTATATTTGCGAGGTATCGTTTATTAGACAATTAACGTTATGGCAAAGAAAAAATTAGTAGAGACGGCTTCGGCCGAGACGAAAAGTAAGAAAAAGACCAGAAAATCGGGGCAGCCTTGCCGTGTGGGTGTGGTTGGTAGCGGAAGTTTTGCTACGGCGATTGTCAAAATGCTTTTGGAAAACTGTAAATTGGTGCATTGGTGCGTTCGCAACGAGTATGTTAAGGGAGCTATTGAGCAACGGGGGCATAATCCGACTTATTTAACCTCGGTGAGTTTTAATCTCAGACATCTGAAGCTGACGACGGATATTAACGAATTGGTTTCCTCTTGTGATGTGGTGGTTTTGGCTACGCCTTCGATTTATTTGGAGGAAACATTGGCGGGGATGACGACGGAGGTTTCGGGGAAGATTTTTGTTTCGGCGATTAAGGGGATTGTTCCTAAGGCGAACGATGTGGTGGCGCATTATTTACGGGACGAGTTTAAGATAGGTTTTCGTCATCAGGCGGTTATTGCGGGGCCTTGCCATGCGGAGGAAGTGGGGATGGAGCGTTTGTCCTACCTTACGATTGCTACGGTGGAGGAGTCGGTTTCCGAGATGCTTCGGGAGCTGTTTGCTTCGGATTTTATTAAGGTGAATGCCAGTACGGATATTTTGGGCAACGAATACAGCGCGATTTTGAAGAACGTTTATGCGATTGGAGCGGGTATTGCCAGTGGTTTGGGGTATGGGGATAATTTTACGGCGGTTTTGGTTTCCAATGCGATTCGGGAGATGGAGTTTTTTTTGGGGGCGGTTTATCAGACGCCTAGGGACGTTAACGAGAGTGCTTATTTGGGGGACTTGTTGGTAACGGCTTATTCTTTATTTTCCCGTAACCGGAGTTTGGGTAATCTTATTGGAAAGGGGTATACGGTAAAATCGGCCATTCAATCCATGAACATGGTGGCGGAGGGGTATTATGCGGCGGGATCGATCTACAGAACGGCGCGGGAGAAAGGCATTAAAACGCCGATTATCGACGCGATTTACGCTATTCTTTACGAAGAAAAAAATGCGGAGAAACAGTTTAGGAAGCTCACGGCAAAACTTACTTGACAGATGGGAAATCGCTTTGATTTATCAGATTTTTTTCTCGCTTTCGGAATTTTTTTTTATTGTGTTAATTCTAATGAAATCCTTTGTTTTTTGCGGTTTTTTCTATTTTGTGGTGAAGAAAATGAAATAAATCAGGTTAAAACTATTGTGCATATCCTAATAGTTTTCTACATTTGGGGCGTTATGCTTTGGGTTTGCGCAAATAGTAAAAAAAACGAAAAAAAACGGCCGGAAAATTTGGTGGTTTCGGATAATTGTGTAAACACACACACACACACACACACACACACACACACACACACACAAACTATTCCCTAAATTCTTATAGGGGCGCGCAGGTAGGCGTAGCTTATAAAAAATTTTCGGAAAAACCAACCCTGCTTTCTTTTTTTGCGGTTTTGGTTTTGGGCGTCGTTTCAGGCAATTTCATTCCCCGAAACGCCGCTTTTTTCGTTTCGATATTTGCAGTGGCTTTGGCCGTGATTCTTTTTGCTTTTTCGGAAAGGCTATTCCTAACAATACCCCCAAAGCTAAAAGCCCATTTTTGTTTTCATAAGTTAAAGTTTAAGTGTATCGGGGCTTTTAGCCGCCGGAAGGCCCTCCCATGGCTTTCCGGCTTTCTTTCAAAACCATTCGACCCTCATAATAAAACAGAGCAGACGGTCATTAACAAGATTTTATCCTTTGGCTTTCCATCCAAAATAAAGGTGGCGCCACAGGTTAAAGCGTTTTTTTTCGACCCGTTAAAAACGGAGGCGTTAAGAACGTCGGAAGCACCGCCGTTAAGAAATTCCTTTTGTTTGAGCTGGCTTAGGGCGAGGAGAGGAGCGAGTTTTAGGAATTTTAGGCGGGGGTTTCGAGCTTTAGCCGAGTTTTCAGGGTCTTGAACGTTTGGTTCTTTGGTTTCAAGACAAAAGAACGAAAAAACCTTCGATGTCGGTCGAAAAACAGATAAAAGAATTAAAAAAGTGCGGAAGCACAGCACAGATGGTCATTATTTTTTGCATCGAGAGTACGGGCATGGGATGGTCCTCTTCGTAACCAACCAACACCTAACACCATTCCGGCCCGTTTCCGATGCTTTTAACCCTTAACCCTTAAAATTTAACGACTTGACAATTTCACAACTTAACAACTAACAACTTAACGACTAACAATTAACCATTAAAAATCGATTTGTGATGAAAAAGACGACATCTTTTGCTGTTTTTGCCCTTTTGGGCTTCGGCGCTTTGGCCTTCGGGCAGAGCGATCAGTACAATGGGCGGATGGGCATTAACACCACCCAGCCCGATGCCACTTTGGAAGTGCGGGCTACTCCGGATAATCCGGATTATATGGACGGTTTCATTGCCCCCCGACTGGAGGGCGACAAACTTCATGGCAAGACCTATACTTTGGCTCAAAGAGGGGCCATCGTGTATGTAACGAAGGCGGAGGCTTCTCCGTCGGGACAAACAGCTAATGTGACCGAAGAGGGGTACTATTATTTTGACGGCTCCTCGTGGCAAAAACTTTCCCGAAAGGCTTATACCGATTCCGAAACCGTGAAAGTAAGCGGCACTTCCTTTCAACGGACGGCTTTAACGGGCGACGTTACCGCCAATTTGAACAGCAACGAAACGAAAGTAACGAAAATACAAGGTTTTGCGGTTTCGTCCTCTGCTCCCGAAAAAGGGCAGCTCTTGGTATGGAATGGTACGGCATGGACGCCTACGGGTGGTTTGCGTAGAGCTTCAGGAGGAACGGTTACCCTTACGGATACGGATAATGGCGGCTATGTATACGTAAATAACACCTCGGCTACCAACGTCAATATCCCGAGCACTTTGCCCGTTGGTTTCAGTTGTGTGATTGTCCAAGCTAATACGGGGCAGGTAACCGTTTCAACAAATTCCGCTTCCGCAAGGGGAAAGAAGACAAGAGCTCGCTACTCTGCCATTGGCATCATTAAGGATACGCCAACTTCGGTAACCGTTACGGGGGACGCTGTTAACTAAAAGGGATTTTTTAATACAGTAAAAAAGAGAAGAATGAGATTAAAGGGATTTAATTTATGCGGCTTATTGTTAGTATTGCTTCCTCTTGTAGCAAAAGCTCAAGTGGTATTGCAAGCACTGGAAGGCGGTGTAACCTACACTTCCACACAAACCAGAAGCTATAGCCGTAGCTTTACCCGTAATAATTGCAGTAGTGGCTATTATGGGACGTCGGTAACCTATACCCGTTCGGCCACCGCTACTGCTACCAGTACCGTAAGCCAAGCCGATGCCGACCAGAGAGCTGCCAACCAAGCCTATGCAGAGGCCCAAAGTCTTGTAAATAATAACGGACAGGCTTATGCGAATGCCAACGGGAGCTGCCAATCCTCAGGCGGCGGCGGTGGTGGAGGCGGTGGTGGAGGCGGCGGCGGGTCATTTATCGGTGTTTACGTGACCATACGGTGGACCGGAAATGTACGCGTTCCCAGCGGAACCCTCTATGGTCCTATAGATAGGCGTTTTCGATGGCGTATCGCAACAAGAGATACCTCAACATCGGGGCTGTGCTATTGGTTGAAGCACGCGATTGAAGATAATTGGTACCTTCATCCACTTGGAACAAGGGCGGGAACGGAATTTAAAAGTATTAAATGTTACGTAGAGGATGCTCCTTATGGTTGGAATCAAAATGCCCCGTATGGGTCGCCTTTATCCGACTGGGTAAGGGTAAGGCCGTAACCTTGCCTTTTGCCGCTGCTGCATTAGGGAATAAGGGAGGGGCTCCTTTGCCCGTGAGTTGAAAACCATGGTAAAACAGAAGTCCACCCACCACCTTTTAAGGCAACGGTAGCTAAAATAACAAGAACTTTAACAAAAAAAATAAAATTATGCCTATTAAATATACCGTGGTTCAGAAAGCGAACCCCAGAACACCCGGAGAAAAAAAATGGTATGCCAATACTAAGGCCGACGGTGAAATCAGTTTTAAAAATTTAAGCAAAGAACTTTCGGAAATGTCTACCACTGTAAGCGATACAGATGCTTTGGCGGTATTAAATGACCTTACCAAACTGCTCTCCCGCCACCTTTCGGAGGGGAGGATTGTTCGTTTGGGAGAGTTTGGCTCGTTTCAAGTCTCTTTATCTTCTAATGGCGAGGAGGAGGAAGCCAAGGTAACGGCGGCTTCCGTTAAGAATGCCAAAATACAGTTTCGCCCCGGTGAAGACCTTAAAGCAATGCTAAAAACCGCTAAGTTTGAGAAATATACCAAGAAATAAGTAGCGGGTATCGTTCGGTATTACACCACTGTAAATTTTTTGTTTACAGTGGTGTTTTCTTTATCTCAAAAACCTCTTGAGGAAATCCCAAAACCTCAGGAGGTTTTTATAAAAAGCACAAAAGGTTTTTTATAAAAGGTCGGGCGAAAAGACCGATCTTGCTTTTGCACGGGCAGAGGGCTAATCATGGTTAGGACGTTATCAGGTAAAAGTGTATCCAACTTGTAAGTCCGACGGGGTTAAGCGCTTTATTGTAGGTATTCCTTCTTGAAATACCGCATGATAAATGAGAGCTGAAATAATAAATTTGCATTTAAGAATTAAGATTAATTATACTTTTTTAAGTAAATTTGAGGATTGTTTAGTGTAGAAATGGATAGTTTAAAATATATAGATTTATTTTCAGGCTGCGGAGGACTTTCATTGGGGTTACATAATTCCATGTGGAAAGGTCTATTTGCTATCGAAAAAAATCCTGATGCTTTTAAAACTTTAGAATTTAATTTAATAGATAAAAAAAAACACTTTGAATGGCCAGCTTGGTTGCCACAATCATCACATGATATTAATGATGTGCTTAAAAGACATAAATTCGAATTAAAGAAGCTTAGAGGTACAATTAATTTAGTTGCAGGAGGTCCTCCATGTCAAGGGTTTTCAATGGCAGGTAGAAGAAACGAAGCCGATGAGAGAAATTCACTTATTAAATCTTACATAGAATTTGTTGATTTAGTTCAACCTGACTTAATATTCTTTGAGAATGTAAAAGGCTTTACTATGGAATTCAAAAAAAATAAGGAAAAAGGGATTGCTTACTCTGAAATTGTACTCAAAAGTTTGAATGATTTAGGATATTATGTTCATGGAAAATTGGTTAATTTTTCTGAATATGGAGTTCCGCAAAAAAGAACTAGATTTATTTTAATTGGAGTAAAAAAAACATTAAATAATGCAACTCAAGAAACTGCAGATTCTTTCTTTCAAAATTTAGAAAATAATAAGTATTCCTTTATAGAATCAAATAATCTCAATTTGACAAATACAGTTGAAGATGCAATATCAGATTTATTTCAATCGAATGGATTAGTGGATTCACCTGATTCACCTGGTTTTAAATCTTCAGTTTACGGAAAACCTAATTCAAAATATCAAAGGTATATTCGAAAAAATATTCGTACAGAGATCCCAGATAGTCATCGTTATCCTAAACACCAAGATTCTACTATAGCTAAATTTAAAGCTATTTTAGAACTAACTGAAAATAGGAGAAATTTAGATATATCAACTGAAATACGTGAACGTTATAATATAAAAAAACATACAATAATCCCTTTATCAGGAAATGCTTGTAGTCCAACTATTACAACTTTACCTGATGATTATATTCATTATAAGGAACCTAGAATTATGACAGTAAGGGAATATGCTCGTTTACAATCATTTCCTGATTGGTATAAATTTAAAGGAAAATATACAACTGGTGGAAAATTGAGAAAACAAGAAGTACCAAGGTATTCCCAAATAGGAAATGCAATACCGCCTTTATTTGCAGAGCAAGCAGGAATAATTTTAAGAAATTTATTGAATGGGTAAAAAATTAGACAGAGGCTTTTTAAGATTTGATGTAAAAACTGGAATGAAAAATATCATTGGTAGAGACTTGATTACCGATGATTTTATCGCTATATATGAACTTGTTAAAAACTCATATGATGCCTATGCAAATCGAGTTAAAATAACATTTAAAAAAGATACCATAATCATTGCTGATAATGGGAAGGGTATGTCAAAAACTGACTTATCCGAAAAATGGTTTTCAGTAGCCTATTCTGCTAAAAAAGATAATACTGAAGATGAGGATTTAAAGCGTGATTCACATTTTAACAACCTTAAATCGAGAAGATTTTATGCAGGCGCTAAAGGTGTAGGTAGATTCTCTTGCGATAGATTGGGAAGTAAATTGGAATTGATTACTTCAAAAATCTCATCAAATCAAACCTATAAAATTGAAGTTGATTGGAACAAATTTGAAATTGATGCAAAACAAAGTTTTGGGGCAATAGATATACCATTTGAAGAAACTGCAAATTCGAATATTTTTCCAAATTCATCTGCAAATGGTACAATATTAAAAATTGAAAATCTTAATTCTTCTTGGAGTAAGGATAAATTAATTAATCTTAGAAGGTCTTTAGAAAAATTGATTAATCCATTTGCAAAACAAAATGATTTTTCAATAGAAATTGATGCTAAAGAAATTCTAGGAGACTTTTTATATGAGGATAAAAATCTAATAATAAATGGAGTTATTGATAATACCATTTTAAAAGTTCTTGATTTAAAAACTACTCAAATTGATGTATTTCTTAGAGATGATTTAATCACTACTAAAATAATAGACCGAGGGATATTAATTTATCATATAGAGGAAAAAAATAAATACAAATCATTAATCGATAATTTAAACATCAATCTTTATTTCTTAAACCGAAGTGCTAAAATAAACTTTGGAAAGATAATGGATATTGAACCTGTTAAGTATGGCAATGTATTCTTATTTAAAAATGGTTTTAGAGTACAACCCTATGGAAATCCAGGCGATGACAGTTGGGAGTTGGATATTAGAAAACAGCAAGGATACAATCGTTTCTTAGGAACGAGGGATTTATTTGGTTCTGTAGAATTAATTACAGAAAATTTTATTGAATTTAAAGAAGTTTCAAGTCGAGATGGTGGTTTGGTAGAAACTATTGGAAAAAAAATATTATTTGAAATTTTTAAGGAAAAAGCATTTCTTAGACTTGAAAGATATGTTGCTGGTGTCTTATGGGGAGAGGCTTTTAAGAGGAAAAAATACTTTTTGAATGAAGAAATTGCCGATTTACAGAGAGAAGGATTGAAAAATGATAAAGATAAAGATACCTATGAAGATGCCTTGAATAACTTGGGGAGTAAAATTGATTTTGTTAATCTCATTAAAACCCTTAGTGATGATAAGAACATTAAAATCATTTCGTACAATAAAGATTTAGTCAATTTAGTTAATGAGAAACTTGATGTCGTTCAACCTAAGTTTATTTCAGAATTAGAAAAAATTGCGGAAAAAACAAACGATTTAGATTTATTAAATCAAGTTAAGTTAACTGAATATAATTTCAATAATATTCTAAAGGAAAAGGAAGAAGCAATACGTAGAGAGGAAGAAGAACGTAAAAAACGTATTGAGGCTGAAAAAAAACTCAGACAAGAAACTGAAAAAAGAGCAGAAGCAGAAAGAAAACAAAAAGAAGAGGAAGATAAAAGAAGAAAGGCTGAATTAGAGGCAAAGGCTGCTGAATTAAAGAGACGTGAAGAAGCAGTAAAACGTAAGGAAGCTGAGCAAAAGGCTAAAGAAGAAGAAGAAAATAGAAAAAAAGTAGAAAAAAAATCTGAAAATCAAAAAAGACAAATTGATAGATTTCGTTCCGCGGAGACTATAACCTATAAGGATTTAAGAGACTCCAATCACATTATTGGAGTTTATGCCGATGATATTTCTAAAAAAATTCAATTATTTAAACGAAAACTTGATAGGAAAAGTAATATGTCAAAAGAAGAAATTATTGATTTTCTACAAGGTATCAGCTTAGTAAATGAAAAAATTAATACCATTACAAAATTCACAACAAAATCAAATTTCTTAGAAGCCACTCTTTCTGCAAACGAAGATTTGGTTTCATACATTGAAAACTATGTTATAAATATTTATGGTTCTTTACATAAAGAGCTTAAATATGAGTTCATAACAAATGATGTGAAATTTAAGAAAAATTTTCAACCAATTGAATTATCAGTTATTTTAGACAATATTTTAAACAATTCAAAAAAGAAAAATGCATCAAAAGTAATTTTTGAATTTATCGAAAAAAATGAGAATTTAATTCTGTCAATAAGAGATATAGGTAAAGAACTTGATAAATCAATAGATCCTGAACTTATTTTTGAGGAAGGCATAACTTCAACTAAAGGTGCAGGTTTAGGACTTAATCATGTTAGAAGATTACTTAATCAAGATTTTAATGCAACAATTATCTACAATCCTGAATACAAAAATGGATTTGAATTAATAATAACTTTTTCTAAATGAAGCTAAATTACTATTTACTTTGGGTTGAAGATGATAATTCATGGTTTGATACAACATCTGAATTATTTAAAGAAACTATACTAGATTATGGTTTTAATCCTATTATTAAGAGAAAAATTAGTTTAGAAGAAGTAGAAGAAGAAATAAATAATACAGGATTAAAAAAATATGACATCTTACTAATTGACTTTAATTTAAAGAATTCAGAATCAGGAGATTCAATAATTGATTTTTTGAGAGACAAGGATATCTACACAGATATAGTCTTTTATTCGAGTGATAAAAGTCTAATCTTAGAATCAGTTGGAAAACATCAATTTGAAGGTGTTTATCATTCTGATAGAAAAGAGCTAGAAGATAAATTTGTAAAAGTTTTTAAAACTACAATCAAAAAAATTGAAGAAATCAATTCCATGAGAGGTCTTATTGTAGGAGAAACTTCTGAGCTTGATGCAATTATTGAGGAGCACTTATCATTATACATTCAATCTCCGTTTATAGACAACTTTGATTGTGATAATTTTTTGAATGTAGAAATTTTTGAAAACTTTAAGAAAAGATTACAGAAACTTGAAAAAGCTTATAAAGAAAATGGTATTAATGCTGTTTATTTGTCATTAGAAGCTATAAAAAAATGGAAATTACTTAGGGGAATATTAAAGTGCAATCAAGATTCCAAAAAATATATTCCAGAATTTCTTGAAATAAGTAAAAAATATAATGATGAAGTTATAGACATACGAAATAAGTTTGCTCATGCACAGGTTATTACTTTAGAAAGTGGCAAAGAAGTTTTAAAGTCACAGTATGGAGAACAACATTATGAGTTTGACGAAGTTAAATTTAAAGAAATAAGAGATAGTCTTTTAAAACATAGAGAAGCTTTAATAAAATTAAAAGAATAAATCAGGACTGCCTATAACATATGACGAAAAGTCGAAAAATACAGGGAATACCATAGGGTACAGAGGCACGGCACAGGTGTTTACTGTTTTTTTTGTCTCCGGTGTGGGGATTTTGAGGGAAAGGCTTTTGTTCCATGGAGGACTTTCGGGCGTTGGCGTTTTTTCAGGGGGGATAAAAATAAAGGGCGATTTATTATGAATATTGGGCGTGTTTTTTTAGTTTTACGGGGCGAAAAACAGAATACCCCTTAATAAATTACCGTAGGTCTTTTGAAAACAATACTTATTACAGGAGGAGCAGGATTTATAGGCAGTCGTTTGGCTTTGGCGTTGGAGGCTGAGGGGTATGGGGTTACGGTTTTGGATAACTTGTTGCCTCAGGTGCACGGCGAATGCCCAGAGGTTTCTTCGCCTTTGTACCGAAGCATTCGGGATCGGGTGCGCTTTATTCATGGCGATGTAACCCAGCAAGCCGATTGGCTGAAGGCTTTGGAGGGGCAGGAGGCGGTGGTGCATCTGGCGGCAGCGACGGGGACGGGGCAGTCCATGTATAAAATTTCGGCTTATAACGAGGTGAATGTCGGGGGAACCGCACATCTGTTGGATTGTTTGGTGAACGGCAGCCATCAGGTGAAAAAAATAATTGTGGCTTCGTCCAGAGCGGTGTACGGCGAGGGGAAATACCATCATCCCAAATTGGGGGTGGTTTATCCGCGTTCGAGAGTGGTGGAGGCGATGGGACGGGGCGAGTTTGAACTCTTCCACGAAGACGGGCAGCTTTTGCAGCCCATGGCCACGGACGAAGAGGCCGGGCTTCACCCTACGTCGGTGTATGGCATTACCAAGCTGGCGCAGGAGCAGATGGTGCATACGGTGGCGCAGGCTTTGGGGATAGCGTCCATTGCGTTTCGTTTTCAAAACGTTTACGGGGAAGGCCAGTCGCTGCTGAATCCTTACACGGGGATTCTTTCGGTTTTTTCCAACCAAATTCTCAGCGGTAAAAGCGTTAATGTGTTTGAAGACGGGAGGGAGTCCAGAGATTTCATCCATATTGACGATGCGGTAAGGGCCCTTAAGAAAGGGCTTGAAAATGGAACGTTGAAAAACGAAATACTCAATGTGGGAACCGGGGTTCCGGTAACGGTGCTTTCGGTGGCCGAACACTTGCGAGCCAACTATGGGAAATCGGTTGATATTCAGGTGTCGGGGCAGTTTCGTTTGGGGGATATCCGCCATAATTTTGCGGATATGACCAAGACGCGAAGGCTGTTGGACTTTGAGGCGCAAACCGATTTTTCGGAAGGGATGCAGAAGTTTACCGCATGGGTGCTTGGCCAGTCGATTGGCGAAAATCGGTTGGAGGCTTCGTTGGCAGAGATGGCTTCCCGAAAACTTTTTTTCTGAAAATAAATCTTATGAGTGACGATTTTAGGGGGCAACGACTATTGGTGGTGGCGGTTCGTTTTTTCGATTACGAGCAGGCAGTGGTTCGTCGCCTTCGCGAGCGGGGCGCCGAGGTGGATTTTTACGACGATCGTCCTTCCAATTCGGTGGTGGTAAAGGGGCTGATTCGCTTTGACAGACGGCTTCTTCACTGGCAAATCCGCCGTTATTACCGTAGGCTGTTGGCACGGGTAAAGACGAAAAACTACGATTATTTTCTCCTGATTAAAGGCGAGGCGGTGCCGCAATGGTTTTTGAAGGAAATCAGGACTCTTAATCCCGGGATGGTCTGCATTGGTTACACCTTCGATTCGGTTTCGGAACACGGCTACTTCAAAACAATCGGTAAAGCCATGGATCGGGTTTTTACCTTTGACCGTGCGGATGCTCTACGGGAAAACTGGGGCTTTCGGCCTTTGTTTTTTTTGGAAGATTACCGCAGGGCGGGCTCCGTTGTGGCAGAGCGAAAATGGGACGTCGTTATGGTTGGCACGGCGCATACCGACCGTTATCGGGTGGGGGAGGCCGTGAAATCGGCGGCGGAACGCTTGGCGCTTCGTTCGTTTTTTTATTATTATGCACCGGGGAAGTTTTATTTCAGGTTACGCCGTTGGTTCGACCGAAACCTTAGCGCATTCGATTTGAAAAAACTGAGTTTTCAAAAACTCGCTCACGGGCAGATTTTGGAACTTTACGCCCAAACTTGTGCGGTTTTGGATATTAACAAACCTTACCAAAACGGTTTAACGATGCGTACGTTTGAGGTTTTGGCGGCTTCCAGAAAACTCCTGACTTTTAACGCCGACGTGGTGAATTACCCTTTTTACAGCCCGCAAAACATCAAGGTGTTGGATCGGGAAAATCCCGTGCTCGACCGCTCGTTCTTTACCACGCCTTTTGAGCCTATACCCGAGGAAGCGTTGCATTACATGACGTTGGACGCTTGGCTGGACGCTCTTTTCTTTGAAGACCAACAAACGTATTGGGAACAAAAAAGACAGCCTTAGGCTGTCTTTTTTGGGACGAAAAAAGTTTTTCTTTATTTGAAATTTTCTTCTTTCGCTTGGTTGAACTGGTAGGACGTTACTTTGAAAACAATGTCTTGTCCCATCATGTTTTGACTGAAAGTGAAAGGCATTTTTACCCCGGAAACCACTTGGTAATCGCTGTATGAGGTAGGGATGCTCATGCTTTGTCCCATCATTTTTAGGGTCTTTACGTCGCCGATTTTCAGCCCGCTTTTTACGCTGTAATAGTAGGTGGTTCCGCCGTCCTGTACCACGTAGGCGTCTTCGCCGTTGTGGTTTTCGATGCCTTTCAGCTTCACTTCGCTGTTTCCGGCAAAGGCGAGTTCGGGGAAGATTTCTTTGGCTTTAACCAATTCGGCTTTGGCTTCTTCCGGAAGGTCGATTTTTTGACCATTGGCTACGATGTAACCGTTTTTTCCGTCGAACACCTGCTTTTGCATGCTTTGCCCCATCATCTTCATATCCGTAACGATTTTCCCGCCTTTGGCTTGAAGCTGGGTTAATTCCAACTCCATACCCTGAACTTTCGCCGAGGCATTCGTGGTAACGGAAGCGATTTGCTTTACGGCTTCTTTGCCTCCGATGGCAGAAAGGTATTTTTCGGCAACGTCTGCGACGGTAAGGTTGGCGTCAATTTGCTTTTTGTTTTGGGTTGGGTCTTCAATGGCATTCCCATAGGCATCGAAGAACCGAACCGGATACCCCAGTTTTTTCAGCCCTTCACTGATTTGTTCCGCTTTTCCTGTTACCACAATGCGGGCTTGGTCTGGTCTGAAGTATTTTTGGGAAACCCTCAACACATCTTCTACCGTTACTTTATTGATGTTTTTGATATAGTCGGTGTAGAAGTTTTCGCCCAAATTCTCCGTTTTTTTTGTTAAAGCCTGTCGGGCAACCGTTTCGGGTTGTTCCAGCGAAAGCACGAAGTTCCCCAAGAATTTGGCTTTCACGTTTTCCAGGTCTTCTTTGTTTATTTTTTCGGAAGTCATGACCCTCATTTCTTTCAGGGTTTCCACAACGGCCGAGTCCGTTACTTCGTTGCGTACGGTGGCATTGGTAACAAAACGTCCGATGTAGCGGGAATCTCTCACTCCTCCTCTTGCGCCGTAAGTCCAGCCGTGTTTTTCCCTAAGGTTCATGTTGAGTTTGGAGTTGAAGTCGCCGCCCAGCACCGTAGAAGCAATTTGCACGGCGTAATAGTCGGGGTCTTTTTTTGTCAAATTCACCGGATAGGTTACTGCAACAACCGATTGTACGGCATTGGGCATGTTCACAATGTTAATTTCGGTTTGCTTTACTTCGGCGGCTTTGGGGAGTTCTCCGATTTTCGGATTTTTCTTTTTCCAAGCACCGAAGTTTTTCTCCGCCAATTTTTTGGCTTCGGCTACGGTAATATCGCCCACGAAAATCAAATACGCGTTATCGGGACGGTAGTACTGGTCGTAGTAGTTCTGAACGTCGGCCAAGGTGATCTTCTCAATAAGGTCTTTGTGGTCGAACTCGGCGAAAGGGTGGTTTTTTCCGTAAGTCAGAAAATCGCCCATTCTTTGCGCTGCCGATTCCACACTTTTCTCATCGCTTTTCAATCCTTCGATGTAGCGGGCCTTTACGGCATCGAATTCCGTCGGGGTAAATTGGGGTTGTGTGGCGCCTTGGGCAAAATACTTAAATACTTCACCGAAATATTTGCTCAGGGAAGAGACCCTTCCGCCTTCGTTCCAGTAGTTTACTTGGGCTCCCAATTGCTCAATTTTGTGGTTAAAAGCATCTTTGGAGAGGGTGGCGGTTCCCGTTCCCAACAAATCGCCCAAAAGACCGTCGGTTCCTTTTTTGTCTCCGAGCGCAAAAGGACGGTTGTCAATGGTCAGTGTGGCACTGACTCTCGGCAACTTGTGGTTTTCCACCACAATAACGGAAAGCCCGTTGCTCAGCTTAAATTCGTTGGATTTTCCTAAGTTGATGACCGGTGCAGGCCCTGGTTTCGGCATGGGACGCACGATTTGTGCATTCATCGAAAGAGCCAAAAACGCAACCCCTATGGATAATATTCTTGTTTTCATATCAAATTTTCAGATTAGTTATTTTTTAGTTTCTGCAGTTTTCGCCGACTCGGGCAGGTAATGAACGATGACCCTTTGGTTCTCGCCAAGGTATTTACGGGCAACGTTGCGAATGTCTTCCCGACTTACCGACTGGTACATTTGGAGTTCGGTGTTGATTTTGTTGGTATCCCCCTGAAGCATATAGGCATCGGCCAAGGCGTGTGCAATGCTTTGAACACCCGAACGCTGCTGGACAAAACGGTTTTCAAACGTGTTGAGCAACTTTTGGTATTCTTCTTCCGAAATGAGTTCGTTTTGAACCTTTTGGATGTCGCTTTGGATGTCTTTTTCCAACTGATCGAAAGCGACTTTCCCTTGAGGCAGGATTCCTATGGTGTAGATGCCATAGTCCTCCATTTGGCGGTTAAAGGCAAAAATCTGCAAGGCTTCTTTCTTTTGGTCCACATATTTTTTGTATAAAACGGAAGATTTGCCCCCTGTAAGGTAATCGGAAAGCATATCCAACGCGAAGGCGTCTTTGGACTTATTATCTGGTGTTCGGAAGTTAATCGCCAGTAATGGCACTTGGATGTTGGCATCGTATTCCGTTACTCTTTTGGCGGAGGTGATGGGTTCTTCTTTGGGGAAGTTCTTTTTAACCTCAGCACCTTTGGGGATGATACCGAAATATTTGTCGATGAGTTTCTTGGCTTCGGCTGTTTGGAAGTCTCCCGCTACAACCAAAACGGCGTTGTTAGGCACATAAAAAGTTTTGCTGAAATGTTGGAAGTCTTCCAGTTTTGCACTGCTCAAGTCTTCAAAAGAACCGATGACGCTCCAGCGGTAAGGGTGCTTGCTGAAAACGTGGGGCGACAAGGCTTCCCCGTACATGAAGCGCCCGTAAGGCTGATTATCCAAGCGTTGCCTTTTTTCTTCTTTTACCACCTCTTTTTGGGTGTCCACACCGACTTGGTTGATGACCGGCTGTAAAAGACGGTCAGACTCCATCCAAAGCCCTAATTCCAAATTGTTGGAAGGGAAGGTTTCGTAGTAATAAGTACGGTCGGTTGTGGTATTGGCGTTATTGCTCCCGCCATGCGCCGATACGATTTTGAACCATTCGCCGCGGGCAATATTGGGCGTTCCTTCAAACAACAAATGTTCAAAGAAGTGGGCAAAACCCGTTTTTCCGACCTGTTCGTCTTTAGAACCCACATGGTACATCACGCCTGTGGTAACGACAGGAGCGGTATTGTCCTGATGAAGAATAACGTGAAGCCCGTTCGGAAGTTTGTACTCCTCGAATTGGATTTGCTGAGCATTAAGTGCTGCACCTAAAAAAGCGGCAGCCGCTAGCGAGTAAATTCTCTTTTTCATATTATCTTTATAAATTTATAGGGATAAGTTGTTTGTTTTTATCAAAAGTTACAAAAAACATGAAATTATTCTACCGCCACGGAATCGTCCCCACGACTATCGGCGACAGCGGTAATATGGCCCTGGTCGTCGATGGCGATAATTTCGGTTTTTCCGATGGGGCCTCTTTCTTTGAAGACGTACCCTTTTTGTTCCAAGGCTTTGCGAGTATCATGAGAAAAGTTTTTTTCCACGGCCACCGTCTCGGGAAGCCATTGGTGGTGAAATTTAGGGAGATTTACTGCCAAATTCGGGCTGAGTCCGAAGTCCACGATATTAACAATCGCTTGGAAGACCGAGGTGGGAATGGTGGTTCCCCCAGGAGTTCCCACTACAATGGCGGGGCGTTGGTCTTTTAGAAGGATGCTCGGCGTCATGGAAGAAAGCATTCGTTTGCCCGGTTGAATGGCGTTGGCCTCTCCGCCTACGGCACCGAAGAGGTTGGGAACCCCCGGTTTGATGGAGAAATCGTCCATTTCGTTATTTAGGAAAAAACCGGCTCCGGCGACAACGACCTTACTGCCGTAGTACCCGTTAAGGGTTGTGGTAACAGATACGGCATTACCTTCTTTATCCAAAATGGAAAGGTGGGTGGTCTGGGGGCTTTCTTCCGTAGACGAGAGGATGCGCCCGACTTGTGCGCTGGGCGTGGCTTGGGAAAACGAAAATGAAGCCCATCGTTCCTTTAGGTAATCGTCGGAAATAAGCCAAGGTGTTCGGTCTTCGATAAAATCGGGGTCGCCCATGTATTCGGCCCGGTCGGCGTAGGCTCTGCGTTCGGCCTCTACCATGATCTGAACCGCTTCCGGTGAGGCGTATTGGTACTGTGAAAGGTTTTCATAAGCCGACATTTTGAGCATTTGGGCAAGCAATACCCCTCCGCTGGACGGCAGAGGCATGGTAACAACTTCGTAGCCTTTATAATCGAAACTTAGAGGAATTCTTTTTTTAATTTGGTAGTTCTTCAGATCCTTCAAACCGAGAATGCCGTTCCCTTTTTTCATTTCGGCTACGATCATTTGGGCGGTTTTTCCTTCGTAAAATTCTTTTTCTCCAAATTTCTGGATTCTTTTGAGTGTTTCGGCCAATTCTTTTTGAACCAGCACATCGCCAGCTTTCCACGGGGTATCTTTCACGAAAACAATAGGCGTTTTATTGTGCCGAAGAAAATCTTCTTTGGTTTCGTTGAGCAGTTTAGCTTCTTTTTCGGTAATAGCAAACCCCTTTTCCGCCAAATCAATAGCCGGTTGTAGAAGTTCTTCCATCGGGAGACGGGCATATTTTAGGGTTTCGTAGCATCCGGCTACCGAGCCGGGTACGCCTACGGCCAGTCTTCCGTTTTGGGACAAGTCGGTATTGGCTTTTCCTTTTTTGTCGAGGTACATGTTTCGGTGCGCCTTGGCAGGGGCGGTTTCCCTGAAGTCGATGGCGAGTTTTTCACCATCGGCTTTTACAGCGACCAAAAAGCCGCCCCCACCAATATTTCCCGCCTGAGGATAAACCACCGCCAAGGCGTATTGGGTCGCAATAGCAGCGTCGAAAGCATTCCCGCCCTTCCTCATTACGGCGGCACCGGCTTCACTGGCCAAAGGGTGGGCGGAAACCACGACGCTTTTGGCTTTGGTTTGGATTTCTTTGGTAACGTTATAATCCGTAAACTGGGCAAATCCTTGTTGTACCAAACAAAGAAAGCCAATCAGCATGATTCTCATAAACAATATTTTTAACAAAAGTAAAGAAATGTTTTTTTTGGCACGCGCATTATTTTTATTTTTGTGAGATAACCAATACAATTTAATCCAATGAATACATCCAACGAAAAAATACTTATTACCGGAGCATTAGGGCAAATAGGAACCGAATTGACCAACCGACTCATCGCCATCCACGGCGAAGAAAATGTAGTGGCTTCGGGGCTGGATCGCTGGGATAAGCGAATTACGAAGGCAAAGTATTACGAGCGTATGGATGTAACCAACACCCAACTGGTTAGGCAGGTGATTAAAGATTATGGGATTACGACGGTGTACCATTTGGCCTCGTTATTGTCGGGGACGTCGGAAAAGCAACCTTTGTTTGCGTGGAAGCTTAATGTCGAACCTTTGATCAACTTTTGTGAAATGGCTAGGGAAGGCTTAATCCAAAAGATTTTTTGGCCGAGTTCGATTGCGGTGTTTGGGAAGGGGATTCCCAAAACCAATGTCGGTCAGGAAGTAGTGCTTAATCCGACCACGGTGTACGGAATTTCCAAGTTGGCGGGGGAGAAATGGTGCGAATATTATTTCGACAAATACGAGGTGGATGTTCGAAGCATTCGTTATCCGGGATTGATTTCTTGGAAAACTCCGGCGGGTGGAGGAACCACGGATTACGCAGTGGAAATATTTTACAAAGCCGTCGAATCCGGGCGTTACACCAGCTTCATCGCCGAGAATACAGCCATGCCGATGCTTTACATGGATGATGCCATTAATGCGACGATCCAACTGATGGAAGCCCCTAAAGAAAAACTGACGGTACGTACGTCCTATAACCTTGGCGGGATGAGTTTTACGCCTGCCGAGTTGGCCGCAGAAATAAGGAAAGAAATCCCTGAATTTGAAGTGAATTACGAACCCGATTTCCGTCAGGCAATTGCCGATTCTTGGCCGGCGTCGATTGATGATTCCGTAGCACGGAACGATTGGGGATTGAATTACGAATTCGGTATCGCTGAGATGACCAAGGACATGATTAAAAACCTAAGGATAAAACTTTCCTAAGCCGAGAAAAAGAATAATCAGGAACTTGAAGGCTGATGTTTGCTAGATGTAGCGAAAGAACGGAGCGAATTTCGCTACATCGTTCCGGCGGCTTTGCGAAGTCCCCTTACAAAGGGGACTTCGCAAAGCCGCCGGAACGTTACCTGCAATTTTAAATCATCATCCTCACAATATATTTAGATTAAATTCAAGAAGTATGAAAAACATTAATATCACTAAATTTATCTGTTTTTTAATTTTAAATTTTGTTGGAAACTTACATGCGCAACAAGACATTATTTATAGTTCAAAAGAATTACGTTCAAAATATCCAAAGTATGAATTTATAAAAAATTTTGAAGATAGTATTGCAATTGTTAAGTTAAACAACATGTGGGGAATTATTAATGAGCATGGAACTGAAATAACCCCTATTAAATATAACAGTGTTAGTGATTTTTCAGAAAATTTTGCTATTGTGCAATTAAATAATAAATTTAGTTATATTGACAAAAGTGGTAAGGAAATAATCCCTTTTAAGTACGATTATATTGGTAATTTTTCGGAAGGTTTTGCAGTTGTTAAGTTAGGCAACAAAGCAAGTTATATAGATAATAAAGGAAATGAGATGATTCCTTTTAAATACGATTATATAAATACATTTAAAGAAGGCTTTGCTACAGTTAGTCTAGCGGGTAAATATACTTTTATAGATAAAAATGGAAAAGAAATAATTCCTTTTATATATGATGACATAGAAGCTTATTTTTCTGAGGGATTAATAGGAGCTTCCGTAAAAGGAAAATGGGGCATTATTGATAAAAATGGAAAAGTTATAGTTCCTTTTAAATATGAAGGTATTAGGAGATTTTCAGAAGGACTTGCAGGCGTACAGTTGAATAATAAATGGGGCTTTGTAAATATCACCAACAAATTAGTTATTCCTTTTAGATACGACGATATTGGGGAATTTTCAGAAGGTAAAGCGGAAGTTTTATTTAAAAACAGATACATTTATATCAACAAACAAGGAAAATGTATGAAAAACTGTCAATAATATTATTCAAGAACTTTATATGATTTTAAATATAATATTAAAAAACGGCAGGTAACATAGGTTTTGCAAGATGAGGGGGTGAAGTTATCCTTAGAGAGATTTGTAAAAATACACGTGAATACTTTTTTCGTTATCGGCAATATTTCCACATCAAATTTAAAAACAACAACTTATGAAGAGAATACAGCGTTTGATAATAATACTTATTTTTAGCATAAAACTAAATGCACAAAATGCTCCATCTTATCCACAACCAAAAGAAGGTTTCAAAAGAGTTGACTTACTTCTTCCAAAAATAGAAAATTCAAAAGATTATAAAATACAAGTGAAATTTTCATTTGAAGCAATTGTTGGAGAATGTTCAAATGCAAGTTTTAGCTTTAACAGTAAAAACTTAAAAGAAGAATATGGAATTCCTCAAAATTCAAGATATCCATATTACGTTATAGAGAGTGATGCCGCAGAAATTTTTGAAGGAATGAACTCCGATTGTAAAAGTGAAAAAAAAGTAAAGCGGAAAATAATAAGTAGCCAAGATATTTTTATTGAATATCAAAGTTATTATGCAAGACCATTTTATATTCCAGAAAGTTGGTCAGTGGAATATAGAATATGGAAAGCGGACGATAAATATATAACTGTAAAAAATTGATACTGCTGCCAAGAAGGGTTTTGCGATAGTGAGGCGAAACTGCAAAGTTCATTGGTTTAATTTTTATGCAAAATTGAAAATTTGTCTTTCGATTTCCCCATCGTAGCCAAGTCTGTTCCCGATGTAGCGAATTTCGCTACATCAGTGTATTTGCGCAAGGTGGAGCGAAGTGTTGAAGCTAAAAGCAGGGGGGGATTCGCTTCGTGGGCAGCAAGTTTGCCCTAACCTCCAAGATAAAAACAGAAATGAAACCAATTATTACAATTTTAGCTTTTTTTCAAACCATGTGATTAATGAGAATACTCCCTTTTGGCTTTAATATTAGTTTCTACTACCCACTTATTATTTTCATAATGAAGTAAAAAAATAATAAGAGTTTCTGATCTTATACATTTTTTATCTACAGCAATAAGAATTTTTTCACTATTAATAGCTCGTAAGGGTTTAGAGATTTTTGTTATACAATGAGATTCTAAATTACTTACTTTGTTAGTAATTAATGCCGTATCGATTTTATATTTTTTTTCATTTTGTATTTTGAATCCCACTTCTTCAAATGCACTTTCCTTAAAGTATTCCAAAGAATTTTTAAAATAATAAGGCTCGGTAGATAAATTCTCTAATCGTATATGTTTTTCTTTCAAAAAATGGTTGATTATGTCATATTCATCATGAGTAGAAGCGCAAGAGATTAAAGACAATAAACTAATTACGATTAATATTACTTTCATTTTATCTAAAATTTATATTGATTTTAAAAGCTGTTTTATTTGGTGGCAGTCGCTTTCGGAAACTTCTTTCATTAAGAAGTTGAATCACCACCTTTGTGTGTAATATTTTATAACATATTTCATTGTACTAATAGCTCTCATAGCTCGTGCCGATTATACTCTACATACTACCTTTGTTAAAGTTTTCGTAAAAAAAGAATTTTTTGGATAGTCACGAATGGGGGAGAGGGGAACATTCCCTGATTTCAATTGAATAAGCCTCATAATCATTATTTCTTTTTAGGAAGGCGAAACACTATCATTTACTCTCCTCCTCAATTCTCGAAGATAAAATATTTTCCAATAGTTTGTAAAAATTTTTAAAATGTGCCGATTTTTTCTCACTATCATTGTTAATAGGTCCAAAATATTCTGGTTGTACAATGATTACACGCTTATTGGTATAAATTTCATATCTTTCTATTGCACTTTCCGAAATAAAAACTGAATCTGTATAAATATCTGTATTAATATTCCTAAAATTGTATATTTTTTCTTCTACAAAAAAGTTTTGAATATCTTCTAAATCCTTAGAGGTAAGTTTAAATGAAACCGTGTCTACAAGAAATTTTGAATCGCTAAATAACTCACCTTCAGGATTTTTATAATGATAGAATCGTCCTTCTCGACCTTTAAAACTCACTATGAGCTTCTCATCAATATACTCACTAAATCCTGTAACATATTCTTTTTGGCCACAAGAGGATATAATCAAACAAAAACATACAAAGTAAATTCTAAACATAATCAAAAAAGTCTTAAGAATTTTTCAAGGCCTAATTTGCTCCATTTGTAATTGGAAGGAATATTAAATCCTCCATATCTATTTACATTTTGCCTAAATATTTCAAGGGGAATATTATGATATTTTGCGTACGCATAGTTATATGACCAAGCCGATCTTTCCATAAATATTTTATTAGTTAGCCCTATACTTATATGTTTTGCATGAATAAATTCGTGGTTTAATATCGATTTACCTATGTATGTACCATTTACATTAAGCCCTTTTAAACTTGGAGATACATATATGGTAGAACCTGATTTATCACCTATGGTCTTTGCTAAAACTGTCCCTTTGTGGGTGATTTTTCCATGAGCACTCGAATATTCCTTCATAAGCCCGTTTTCTAGTTTGTAGAAAGTTTCTCTAGAATGTGGTAAATCATTAGGTGTTGCTAATTTAATATCCTTAATATTCAGCTCTTTCATAATAGTCTTAACGTCCCCGTTATTATCCTGTATATAGCTGATTAACTCTTCTTTATTAGCGAATTGCTGCCCATCGTAACTAAATTTCCCATCCGCATTTAACTGTACATTATTTTTCCCTTGGAACAACTTTCCTAACCCGTAACTACCAGCACCAATTGCCCCTCCTATTACAGCTCCTTTTGCAATCCCTTCTAAGAAATTTGTACCATTAAGAATCGCATTAACGCCACCGCTTCCTGCCCCAGCTAAGGCTCCGTTACCTACGGTTGCCCAAAAGCCACTCGCACTAAAAACTTGTCCTAAAGCACCGGAAACAGCTCCGGTAATTGCCCCTCCAAAGAATGTTTTTGCCAAACCTCCCCAAGAGAAATTTCCTGTAATTGCGGCTTGGCCTAAGTATAATCCTGCTCCAATAATTGCTCCGCCAATAGCTGCAGAAACAACACCTGCCCAAAATACACTTTTAAAGGCTGCTGCTAAAGCCGCAAACCAAAATAACTCCCCGCTTGGGTCATTGTACATCAGCGGGTTGTTTAGGACATACCCGTATTTACTGTAGTTTTGGGGTGTTGGCCGTTTACATTTTTAATGAACTTCTTCGCTCTTGTTTTCAAAAATATAAAATTTTTGTTAAACTGCTGACTTTCAAAAACAATAGTCCTGTCCACGTGGCTCCAGTCATTAAAACGATACGCAGAGTGAGGTTTTAATGTCATTTTGGCGGTCTTTTTTATTGTTTATCGCTTCGGGGTAGGTTCGAGAGGTGTTCGAGCGAACCTCGATTAAACCCCAAAATCTGACCTTGCTTTTTGGGGGCAGGTTTTTACAGAACACTACTTTTAGTTTATAATCGCTAATTTTACTCCTATTCATAAGACTTGGCCGAAAATTTAATCATTGTTTCTTTCGAAATTTGGGTATAATAAGGTACAAAATCCTATTTAATAGGACTTTGTGATTGTAATTTCTCTTTTGTTTCTATTATCTTCTGTCTTAATTCTTCTTCTGTAAAAAATCCATTTGGGTACTTTTCGTGATCTTCTTTAAATTGAGAAAAACGACTTGACACTATACTTAAATCCGAAAATGCTTGTTGTTCTTCATTGCTCAATGTATCACTGTCAATTTCTAAATCATAAGAATAATAGAATTCATTACAAAAAACTGATGCTGTTATTTGTGACATAACAAACATATCCATTAATTGATATAACCTCCTTTTGTCGTCTTTTTTATACATGTTATTTTGGAATTGCTTGTAAAGGACCAATTGCTTTTTGTGTGTATTTAAAGTGCATAATCGTATTAGTCCCTTTATCATACAACACTTCAACATTATAAAGTTTACTATTTTTCCACATTTGAGAATAATGCATAAGTGCATTAGTACCTTGTGGGTCTTTCAAAACCTGCATAGGAGCTTTAATAATATCATCTAAGGTTTGAACTGGTATCATACGCCTTGCTTCATCCATATGAGCTGCCGTAGTCTTTGTAAAGTTATACCCCGTCTTAGCGGCTATTCTACCTCCTCTACCTACACTTCCTATAGGCAAGCCACCCAAAAACCACCCCGGGGCCTCATCAAACAAAAATTGTTCAAAACGGCCTACGCTTTGGGCGGCGTTGGAGAGGTGTAGAAAGGAACACCTGCTTATTACCGTTGATCACTTTATCAAAGCAAGCAAAATTTCTTTGATGTGAAAAAAACGCCAAGTTTCAAGTCTGATGTTTGATGTTATTCTGCTAAAGCCTTATTCGGGGGCTTTTGTCTTTTGATATACTTGGATTAGTTTATCACACGCTTGCTGTAAATCTTCTGAATGCTCTTTATTAAAAGGGGTATAATCAAGTTTCAATTTTTGGATTAAAATACCCTCCAAGCCTTTCTAACCATAAGTATAGTGGCTTTATACTAACCTTGATAGCCTTTTGTATGGTGGCTTTCTACAAAAGGATAGAAGTTTATTACAAAAGAGGATTTAATCAACTTTACTTGTAAATAAATGTGTTATATCACTCTCAATAATTTCTTGAAGTTCTTTTGGTGATGGCATTTCTAATTCAGAAACTCTTTTTGCATGTTCTAAAATTAAATTATCAAAAATATTTCTTATAAAACGAGCATTATTAGATTTTGTAGAACTCTCTGCAATCTTCTCCTTTAGGCAGATAGTAGTATTATCATCAATAGAATAATCATTGGTTTTAATAAAATTCAAAAGAATCTCAACTAATTCGTTATCAGAATAATCATCAAACTCTATAAAAGTATTAAACCTTGACTTTAAACCAGGATTAGAATTAAAGAAAACTTCCATTGGTTCACTATATCCTGCAACTATAACGACTAAATCATCTCTGTAGTCTTCTAATGCTTTCGTAAGTTCTGTAAGGCACTCTCTTCCATAAGAATCAGAATGTTCATTTTCTGTAATACTATATGCTTCATCTATAAATAAAACACCTCCTTTTGCTTTTTCAATAACTTTCTTTACCTTCAATGCTGTTTGCCCTTGGTACCCAGCTATTAAATCAGTTCTTGATACTTCTATAAAATGTCCTTTAGACAATAATCCCAATTCCTTATACATCTTCCCAACAATTCTTGCAACCGTAGTTTTACCAGTGCCTGGATTACCAATAAAAGCGAGATGTAAAGTATTTTTAGGATTAACAAAACCCAGCTTTCTCCTTAATTGCTGAACTTTTTGAAATGAAATAAGATTTTTTATTATATCTTTTACATTTTGAAGTCCTGTCAGTTGATCTAATTGAAATAATAATTCTTCCAATGAATATTCTTCAGTCGGCTTAGATTCATCAGTTTCTGGAGCGTAAATTTCTTTTAATTTTTGAAAGCCAAAATATCTAAGCAATAAGTCATTATATTCTTTTGATAAGTTTACAAGCCCTTCATCATTTGAGTTAACGATAATTGATATTAATTTAAATACTTTTTTAGTTGCTAATTTATCATCAGTAGAAATAATTCTACTTGTCAATCTAAAAAAATCACCATTATTATCACTTCGTTTATCTAGTTCTTTTGCACAACTAAAAAGTAACTGTTCGTATTTATTCTCCATTTATTGATGAGTTAAAATAAATTGTAATATTAGGAACACAAATAAAACTCCACTAATCACATAAGAAATCATTAATTTCTTATCTAGTGAAGTTTTATAATCATTGAAAGTGTTATCTAAATGTTTATTAGCATTAGTAAAAGCTGAATCAGATTCTAATTTCTCTTTCTTTATTAAATCTACTTTTTTATTGACTTCATCAATCTGTTCAATATGCATCTGAACTTTTTCCCAAGTTTCATCAATATCACTTAAGTGAACAATAGATTTAACAATATCTTTATGTGATGATAGAGTTTTTATACTTTCGTTTATTTTTTCAATCTCTGAATTAGCTTCAATTGATTTATTTTTCTCAGTTTGAAGTTCATCCCAAATCACATCAACATCTGCAATATGCTTATAGCCATCAATTGTATTTTTAAATTTTGATAATTCTTCAATATCTTTTTGATGCTCGTTTATTCTTTCTTTTGATTCATTAATTAACATAGAATGCTTTTGAACATCTTCCCAAATCAAATCAACTTCCTCAATATGCTTGTAGCTATCAATTTTATTTTTAAATATTGATAATTCCTTAATACCTTCTTGATGCTCATTTATTTTTACTTTTGCTTCATTAATTAAAGATGTATGCTTCTGAACATCTTCCCAAGTTTCATCAATATTACTAAAATGAGAAAAACCTTCTAAATAACTGATAATATTTTGAATAGTATTCAAGTTTTGAAGATTAGAATCTATGGTGTTTTCTAAAATTTCTATTTTAGATTTTAATTCATCAATAATTTTTGATGATTTATTTTCATATTTAGAGTGTTTTTCAATAGTAGCTCTCAAAGCTTCAATCGTTCTCCTTATATCTTTTTGAGCATCTTGAACTTCTCCATTTACTTTATTTAGTTTATTAATAGAATCTTCAAAATAACCAATATATTCTCTGTCTAAAACATCAACAACATTATAAACTTCTTTAAATTCTCTAATGATTTTTAATGAATTATTATTAGATTCAATTAAGGCACTTTGAACGTCCTTTACTAACTTATTTATCTCTTCACCCGTAACATTTTTTGACATCCACCCAAAAAATGTACTTTCTTCAAATCTTCTTAATACGGGGGCTCTTGGAGTTCTATCCTCAATTTTTTTTACTCTCAGTTTTGCCTCATCAAGTTCTTTTCTTTTCAGTTCTAATTCATTCATAATTATCAGCTGTTTAATAGTGCAAATAAATCATCAAGGTTATCATCATTTTCAGTTCTTTTTGAGTTATCCGATTTATTATCAATAAATGTATTATTCATTTTGTTTCTCAAATTACTATGCCTATTGTGTATATCACTAAGAACATTATTTTTTTTATCTGCAACATTATTACCAGCCACAAATATCAATTGATTCTGTGTAGCAAGAATTTCATTGCCTTTATCAATTTGACTGGAAGTTAAAATTGAACGCTGTTTTTTAGCAATCATTTTATCAATTAAATTAAGAGCAATTGCACCAATTATTCCCGAAGTTAAAGCACCGAAGAATATTCCTAGAATACTTGCTAAACTACCTAGCAATGGAATCGGAGTTCCAAATCCTGGAAATAATGTTATCAATGAATTTTCAATTGTTTGCCCAAGAATAAGTGCACCACCAGCAGTTAATCCTGCTGTAACAATTTTACCTACTTGTAGCATTAGAATACTTAAAGGTTTTCCTTTGTTTTCTGGGCTTTTAATATACGCTACGGCTTCTTTTATAGATTTATAACCTTGTTTTAAGAAAATCCAAGCTTTCTTTACCATATTTATAATAGGTCCAAATAACGCAGTAGCAATAGTTGTTAATAAACTATCTCCAGCATTGTAGAGATGTTGTTTTAAATTGCTAAAAAACTCTTTAATGGATTCTTTTAAGCTATCTAAAAAAGTTGAAAAACTCTTCTTTGCAGATATAAGCCATTGGATAAGTTTCTGAATAATTTTCTTCATTAAACTTGCTAAAAGCCCCATTAAAACAGATTTCAATGAGGATGAAGCAATCTCCTTTCCTTGTTCTTTTGCTTTTAAAATTTTACCTTCTACTGACGCTTTAATTCCATCTTTAATATCTTGGTTAATTTTATTTTCAGCTGCTCTCTCTTTATCAAGCATTTTTTGAGAATCCGCTCCAGATTTCCCCTTGTATTTCATTTCGGCAATTTCTATCTCCTTTCTTTTGTCTAAATCATATTTATTACTACTATTTACAGATAAAATTGTTGCATCTCTTTCTCTTTTCCAGCCTTCTTTTTTAATTTCAAAATTCTCCAATGTCTCAGAGTTAGTTTTAGCTCGTTTATAATTATTTAGAAACTCATTGGTTACAGCATAATTTTCCTCTTGATTTGCTAAATCTTTTGTTTTTATCCCTGCAAATTTTCTAGCTCTATCTTTATGTATTCTTCTTCCTGGAACTACATGATCGACATTATGCACTTCTCTCCCTGTAATTTGATTTCCTGTATATTCATCATAAATCTTATTACCATTTTCATATCTTTCTTGATTAATCTTACCTTTAAAATTTGTAAACTTTGGATCTTTCCTCATTTCTATATTATCATCAGAGTAGTTCGTTTCATTCTTTTTAACTTTTCTATCAATTACAAACTTATCAACGAAATCTCCAGAACTATTTCTTGCTTTATCCATTGTTTCTTGGTCAAAGTCTCTCTCATCAATTTTAGTCTTTGCCCCAAGTCCCTTATTTATTCCAATTTGGTTAACAAACTGCTCCCAAATAACTGTGGTAACTGTATCTCTTAAAGAATCAGGATTTTCAATTTTTTCAAATTCAATATTCATATCAGAAAGATCAGACAATTGCTCCTGAAGTTGTAAATCTAAGGTTGTTTCTAAATCATCAAAAGAAAATGATTCATCATCGTAATTCAAATCTTCTAATAAATAATTCTCGTTCATTGTAACTGTTCAGTTTTTATATATAATTTTCTTTTTTACAAATTTACATATTATCTCAGCCAAATAGTGTCGTCCACTAAAAAAGCGTGGGCTTCAAACTTTATTTACTCATATAGAGAGGCTCTGGATTGCCGTTGTCCGAATAAGCAAGAAGAAACCCAAGCCTAAACTATAAACGTGAGCCTTCACTATTTACTCTGCGGACAATTTAATTTTCCAGATTCAACTATTGCAGAATAAAAGCAAATGCTTTACTTTTTCTGATATGTTAATTCCTCAAAAGTAAAGACTTTTTGATGATTTCTCATAATATACAGTGAGTTTTTTCATTTAGTTAAGACCAAAGAAACACTCCCGACAATATTTCCCTTGCATAATAAGTTTTATAATAGTAATAATAACAAACAACATACACCAAAACAAATTAAAAACACTATAGACAAACAATAAAAGCAATCGCCTTTTCCATTAGTTTTAGGTATAGATATAACCGGATAAGCGACCACCCCTCAAGCGTTCTGCTAAATAAACTACCGTTAGTTTTTTATCTTCTTCCATTAAAAACCGAAACAAGTGTTTACAATAAGCGAAAACGAAGACTATCCCTACAAACAGAGCAAATTAGACAGCGTATTTCGATGGAGTTCGATGAGTTTGAAGATATTTTTATCGTTGATGGTATGCCAATGAAAGTTTGTGAAAACGCTCGTTCTACTCGTTCAAAAATTTGTAAAGAGCAATCCTATTCTTGGCCAACATATGGTTATTGTGCTTCACAGAAATTGTATTTCTATGGCTATAAACTACACGCAGTATGTTCTTTAAATGGTGTTATTAAGAATTTTGATATAAGCCCTGCATCCGTTCACGACCTCCATTATTTAAAAGATATTGGCGAGCAAATGCAAAATTGTACTTTAATAGGAGATAGGGGTTATTTATCAGCAAAAGTTCAAATAGATTTATTTAACTACGCTAATATTAAATTAGATACACCGATGAGAAGTAATCAGAAAGATTATATTCCTCAATTTTCATTAGACAAGAAAAAGCGAAAACGAATTGAGACATTTTTCTCTCAACTTTGTGACCAGTTTATGATTAAAAGAAACTATGCTAAAATTTTTGAAGGCTTTAAAACAAGGATAATCAGTAAAATAACCGCTGCAACGGTTATTCAATATATCAATAAATTTATCTTCCAAAGAAACTTAAATCATCTAAAAATCAGTATTATTTAAAATGCACAACGGGTTATCCATATTAAAATCCGTGACTTTTCATTAGTGAATTTCCAAAATTTTGAATTTGCTGAAGGTTTGCATTTGGATATTGTCTAAAAAATCCATCCCGAGCCTTGTTATAAGCCCCAGCAGCACTTCTATGCGCACCACTTTGCCACCACGTAAGATTTTTAGGGTCGTGAATATTTAGCCCAACTCTGTTCCAATGTTGTTGGAAACGCGAAGCTTGAGGGAAAATATGGTGTGCATCCATACCAACCCCGCTTTTCCCTGTTAAAACCTGAAGGTTGTATCTGTAATTACTTGCTGTAAATGATTTAAACGCTTGTGTACTCGTCTTAGCGGCGATTCTACCTACTCTACCTATAGGCAAGCCACCTAAAAACTACCCCGGGGCCTCATCAAACAAAAATTGTTCAAAACGGCCTACGCTTTGGGCGGCGTTGGAGTGCTGTATTGCATTCGCCAAACGCATTCTGTTTTGATATACATTAAAATCGGCTATGGCATTATTTACATGGCTATAGATCTTGCTCCCCCAGTAGCCTTCCTGTTTGGGAAGGACCACTTCACTGTACATCAGAGTGGCCCCGTATTTATTGTAGTTTTGGGTTGTCGGTAATTTACGTTTTTAATGAACTTCTTCGCTCTTGTTTTCAAAAATATAAAATTTTTGTTAAACTGCTGACTTTCAAAAACAATAGTCCTGTCCACGTGGCTCCAGTCATTAAAACGATACGCAGAGTGAGGTTTTAATGTCATTTTGGCGGTCTTTTTTATTGGGTGTCGCTTCGGGGTAGGTTCGAGAGGTGTTCGAGAGAACCTCGACTAAACCCCAAAATCTGACTCTGCTTTTTGTGTCATTTTGACAGTGTTTTTTTTAGGTTAACAGTGGCTTGTTTTTACGAGATAAAAACCCTCACAAAAGTAGGGGAGGGAAGAGAACTATTTTGGCTCAAACCATTCTCTATGTTTTGCTACTTTTATCATAGGCACATTCAACTCACAAAGGTAACTTTTTAGAGAGAGCAAATAAAAAAGGGAAGTCGAAACTTCCCTTGGGTTAAATGAAAATTTTTCTCACATTTGCTTTCGAGTAAAA
>NZ_JAYWXI010000101.1:0-567 GCF_036016955.1 Bergeyella anatis
TAATGTGCTACTAAGAATAAAACACATCATTTTTAAGTATAACTCAAAGATAAATTCTGCAACTTTTGTGAAGCTAACTCCATATCTTTACTAATCTTTGTATTTGTAATTTTTGCATAAATTTCTGTGGTATGAATATGTTTATGTCCAAGCATTTTACTGATACTTTCTATTGGAATATCTTCAGTCAGCATCAAGGTGGCAAAGCTATGTCTTGCCCAATGGAAGGTAATGGGTTTATCTCGAAAAATTCCACATTCATTCATAATTATTTTGAGATATTTATTACAGGTACTATTACTCGGTACGGGAAGTAATGCACCATTTTTTCCTAAGCCTTCATACTTCTTTAAAATCATTTCTGGAATTTCCAATACTCGGACATTACAAGGTATTTTTGATTTTTGTCGCCGTTTGATGAGCCACTTATGACCATCAAAGAACTCTTGCAAATGGACAGAACTAAGTTGGTATATATCAATATACGAAAAACCTGTAAAACAACTAAAAAGGGCTAAATCCCTAACTAATTCTATGAGCTTTTTCATTCTTTCAGAAAAATCATCA
>NZ_JAYWXI010000102.1:0-566 GCF_036016955.1 Bergeyella anatis
TGAATAGAATAAAAAAATACTTTACGAATTTAATCGACCCACAGCTTTTGGTTATATTGCTATTGTTAATTTTGACAATTATAGCACTTACACTCATTTTTTCAAAGAAAACACCTGAGTATAAGAAATACAAAACTAATATATACATTTACTTATTTCTCATCGTAATTGTATATGCAATGGTTGCTTTTTTGGGTTACAATAAGTTATTTTCAGAACATTTGATGTATGAGTTTATTTTCTATCAAGTGTTTTCATTGGTGATAGGAAGCATTCACTGCTATGTGTATCATAATTTCTTTAATAAGTTTGAGCAGGAGAAGTCCCCTATGGAGTATCTGTTTGCTTTATTGGTAGCACTTTATGGCATTATTCCTTTTTTGTTAATTTATTCCTTTTTCAATGGTAATCAATTTGCCTACCTAATGTTAGGGCATTACATTCTATTTTTTGTCCCAACATTTGTAAATGATACTTTTAACAGAGCAATGAAAATCCCACCAAAAGTCTATTTAACTTGGCAATTCCCCGAAAACTATCGTGAATTGGCAGGCGTAAGTGATGAA
>NZ_JAYWXI010000103.1:0-561 GCF_036016955.1 Bergeyella anatis
CTTACCTAAGGGAAATATTCGTGTCGCTAACCCTACAAAAGATGATGTCACACGAATCAGTTCTTTGTAGCGTTCATCCCAATCGGAAAATTTTTTCAGGAGAAAATCAACGACACTATTTCTGTCTTGAAAATCTACCAGAGTCTTGCTTTTCCATTCATCAGATGTTTTAAAACTTATTCCAAAATGCAATGCACCATTATTATTAGGATTCGCAAATAATAAATTACCTTGATGAGCAGCCATTAGCCGGTTTCCATTGCATAGCTGAAAAAATCCAGGACAGTTCACCTCTGGTTGATGAATATCGGCTTGTATATTGAAAGTACCTGTTTCTTCAACTTCCGTGTCGGTAACAAATTTTCTTACTTTAGACATTCCACCATTGGCAATAATAACCAGATCTGCTGTTTCACTCGGTTTATCTTCAAAAGTTAGTGTCCACTTCTCCTTATCAGGTTCAAGCGTAACAAGTTTTCTATCCCAAATGACGGTGTCATTTTGTAGGCTATTTAATAAGATAGTTCTTAAGTCATTTCTGTTTATTTCAGGATTGTCAAA
>NZ_JAYWXI010000104.1:0-558 GCF_036016955.1 Bergeyella anatis
ATACAACTGTGGTGAAATCATTCTTGATAAAGGGATTTTTGCACTCGCTATCTGTCCTTGTAATTGGTCTTGGGCTCCGCCTTGCCAAGCGTCCATAAAGGGCGATAAATAATTTTCTAATTCGGTATAGGAAGTTAAAATCGTAAAGATGTCCGCATAGGGCTTATTTAGTAATTCAATGGCGTGTGGGAAGGTACAATACTTACCATTCTCATAGATTTTCAAAAACCAAATGATAGCGGCTAACAAAATGATGGGCGATTCCACAAAGAAATCCCCTTGCTTCTGTATCCAAGTTCGGTTTAGGTTGAGCATAATTGTATAAGCACTCTCGTACGCATCGGATATATCTGTCATAAATTGAGGATTGATTGGATTACAACGGTGGCTCTTACGAGGGTCATCGAAGTTTATGACATAAAATTGAGGCTTAATTTCGTATTTATTTAAGTGTTTTAACAAATGGTTATAGGCAATGGTAGAAAGGTCATCAAATTTAAAATCGTAGATATACATTGAAAAACCTTTTTCAATTTGTTGCTTGATATAATTGTTTAC
>NZ_JAYWXI010000105.1:0-556 GCF_036016955.1 Bergeyella anatis
GCGGTTAGATTTTAAAGCGTATATACTCAAACTTTGCTTAGTCGCTTTCCATAATAACGGAGGAGTATAAGCCGTTCCGCTTGGTATCTCTAAACTTTCCACAAAATATAGAGTTCTCTTTTGTTCTTTGGTGTACCATATCAAACTGCCTTTTTTACTTGGGTTGATGTGCAGTACATTGGTGGGGATTATTCCCTTTGGCTTTAAAAAAGTTTTATCTCTTTCTTCTTTGGTGGTTAAGGCTTTCGATAAATTTTCGCTCTCCCTTACACTCAAAGGGTGGGCATTCATCATTCTGCCTTGCTGGTCAATATCAAAATGTTCTATATAAGTTTGTGATTTATTTTCGTTTTGATAAATAACAAAAGCATTTTTGGGGTAAAAAATAGGCTCTATTTGTTCGGTTAAATCTTGTATATTCTTCATTTTCTGTTAGGGTTTTTAGTTGAATAAATGATAGGTTTCTGAAATACTTTCAAATAGTCTTCTCTCAAAATCAAAGTTGCGTGTATCTTTTTTGTAATTCTTCGTAAAGTTTCTATAAATAGTAGGCTCG
>NZ_JAYWXI010000106.1:0-553 GCF_036016955.1 Bergeyella anatis
TCGTCCATTATTTGAAGAAAGACATCGAAAACCGAAGCGTGGGCTTTTTCAATCTCATCAAACAAAACGATTGAGTAAGGTTTTTGTCGTATTTTATTGACTAATAGACCACCTTCTTCATACCCCACATATCCTGGAGGTGCTCCATAAAGTAAGGCTGCGGCGTGTTCCTCTTTAAATTCGGACATATCAAAGCGAATAATTGCATTTTCATCTTGAAATAAAAAGGAAGCTAAAGATTTTGCTAATTCTGTTTTCCCCGTTCCTGTAGGTCCCAAGAAAAAGAAAGAACCTATGGGCTGTCCTGCTTTACTCAAACCTGAGCGATTTTCAAGAACAGCCTCCGTAACAATGGATATGGCGTGGTCTTGACCTACCACTCTTTTTGCTAAAGTAGCCTCCATATTTGATAAGCGTTCTTTTTCATCTTCTTGGAGCTTTCCCAAAGGAATATTCGTTTTCTGAGAAACCACCAATGCTAAATCCCAATCTGTAATATGGGTTCGCTTTTCCTTAGCAACGGATTCGCATTGTACCAGATGTTTTTCTAATT
>NZ_JAYWXI010000107.1:0-538 GCF_036016955.1 Bergeyella anatis
TATAATGACTTAAAATATCCCCTTCAAATGGTGTAGGCTCAAAACTAATAGGAGTTATAGATACACTTTCTGTATCCTTGGTTGAGTTGTTATCACTGGGGTATGAAAAAGAAAAAAGGTCTTTGGGAAAACTTTTTTGTATTGCTTTTTTCGTCTGCCTGTTGGTCTTAGAGCTTTTTGTATTGTTTTGAGGTTTTGGAATGCTTGGCGGCTCTTGAAAAAGTGTATCAAATAAACTTAATTGTACCCCACCATCATTTGTGATTTTAGAAGTTGCTTCTTTATTTTCAGAAATAGGTTCTTTTGATATTGATGTTGGTGGCTCAGGTGTTATAGGAGTTGAATTTGTATTGATTGGAGCTTTCTCATTTTTTTCTGATATTGTAGTTGGTTGGTTTGAAAAAGAATCCGCAAGATATAAGGGCATTCGTTGTTTATAATTACCAAAATCAAGGTTTAATTTTTCTTCGAGGTCACGGGCTATTCCAGATACGCCATTTTCGTGTATATAAATCCTTGATGGTTTTCCGTATAAGTC
>NZ_JAYWXI010000108.1:0-538 GCF_036016955.1 Bergeyella anatis
CCAGGTTTGTCATATCTGTGGAAAGTATGCTGACGAATGTCCGTGGCTGAGCCATCACCAAAATCCCATTTCCAAGTTTGAGCCCCAGGAGTATTGTCATAAAGTTCAACCACTTGATGAACCGACCAGTCTTCAGAATGAATAAAATAGTTTGCTTTTTCGCAGTCTACATGACGATAGTATTGCGTTATTAAAAGGATAATTCCAACGAGTAGAAAAGCTCCAAATGTCCAGTAGATTTTGGAATCAAACTTTGGAAATGAAATAAGTTTAATTTTTTTCATACTATCACTTATTTGCAATCCATAAAACAATTATGGATACTCAACAACGCAAATTATAGAAAAATAATGAAGTATGCAAGACTTTTTTTATTTTTTTGTGATTAATAATCACCACACTCCATAAAATTGCTACAAAATGATTGGAAAGCTTATACCTATAACAAAAGACGATTCAAATGATTCTGAACCGTCTTCGTATAGTATTGAAATGTATTGAATTATTCCTCTTCCTTCTCAACCAAATGTTGTAAATC
>NZ_JAYWXI010000109.1:0-536 GCF_036016955.1 Bergeyella anatis
TTCATCAAGTTAAAGGCTTGATTTATATGAATTATAATGCTGATGCTATGGAAAGTTTCATTACTGAAAGGGGAATTGAAGGAGATATGGGAGCAAAAGACCAGTATATGGCAGAAAGCATTGATTGGTTTTTGAAAAATTCACTTGGTAAAAAGATTATTTTGGTTGCCCACAATGCTCACATTCAAAAAACTCCGGTAGATTTTGATGGATTTATTAGTTGTTATCCAATGGGGCAAAGACTTTCGATGACTTTTGGAGAAAAATATAAAGCATTTGCAATAACTAATCTACGTGGAGAAACTGCGGCATTGTATCCTGATAATGATTATCAATTTGGCTTTAGGGTTGATAAATTTCCACTTGATTTTCCAGAGTCGGATTCTGTTGAATTTATTATGCAAGAATTTGGAGGAAAAGAATGCTGTTTACTAATGAACAGAAGTACGGAATTAAAAAATTGTAATAAGATTCGATTTGATTCGATGTGCCTAAAAACTGAAATAGAAGAAGCTTTTGACGGAATTTTTCTAATA
>NZ_JAYWXI010000110.1:0-533 GCF_036016955.1 Bergeyella anatis
TATTAGGGCTTCTTTTGGTGTAACATTTTCTACTGAGGTTACAGAAAAGCTCACTGGTTTTTCAAAAATATCGGCTTTGCGGTAAACTCCATTGACTTTCCGCTCTAAATAAGGAATTTCATTGCCGGCTCCATCTGTTTGGATAAATCCTATATTATTTTTACTATTCAAAGCCCCATAATTTCCTATAAATTCATTGTATAAGGTATTGAGCTTTGTTCTTTCGTCTGGATAGAGCTTTCTATTTTTGGCTTCTTTGTTGTATAAATCGAAATAACTATCTCGAAGTTCAATATAAGCCATTGCTTTTTTACGCTGAATATGTCCGACTTCAAGCGGAACAAAAGTGGCGGTTCCCTCGTCTTTACTTACATTTCTTAAATACCCTGGTTGTTCATTTTGAATTACTAAAGCATCTTCTCTATAATGACTTAAAATATCCCCTTCAAATGGTGTAGGCTCAAAACTAATAGGAGTTATAGATACACTTTCTGTATCCTTGGTTGAGTTGTTATCACTGGGGTATGAAAAAG
>NZ_JAYWXI010000012.1:0-72631 GCF_036016955.1 Bergeyella anatis
GAAATTTTGAATACAAGACCACGCAAAAGATTTGGATTTTTAAGTCCAAAACAAGTATATTTGAAAACTATTAATAACAACGGAAAGTTACTTTTATAAGTTGAATCTAATATATAATGGTCATGTTTGCTTGATTAAAATGGTCTTAAATTCCAAAAATGGATGTGTTTGCGGGTAAGAAAAAATTAAAGGATGCTCTTAGTGGTGCGTTTTCTGATGTAAAATAACAAAGCCACCTACACGGTGGCTTTGTGTTATGCTGAAAGTTCTGAACCCTTCAACTGCGATATTTTTTTGTCTTGCTTGTTTACTTCTATCTGCTTTAAAAAATCTTCTCGGTTACTTGCTTTTCCTTGTAATACTTGTAACCACAAATCAAATTTTCCATACCACATTTCAAACATCTGCATATTCCAACTTTTGCTCGCCTGTTGAACTTGATTTAAAACACCTTGAACCTGCGATTGATTTCCTGTGTATAGAGCTGAATAAAATTTTAACTCAAATAGTTTCGCCTGTTGTGCAGAATTTGATTTAATCAAAATATCATTAAAACGACTATCTACTAAATCAAACAAAGATTTCAACGGCACATTTTCAATAAATAAAATTGGTACTTGTTTTTTTAAGCACTCAATAGCTTCATTAAAATAGGCACTATGCTTCAAGTAAGGTATATCAAATTGTAATCCCTTATTACTTTTTAGTGCAAAATAAATGAAAGGAGCATCCAAGCATTTTTTTACATCATCTTTCCATAATGGATAGCATACAAAATGTGGTCGATACTCTTCTGAATGTGGTAGTTTAATCAATTCTACTCCAATGATGGAACAACCAACTATTCTGTAAAGCTTATTCTGTGCAAATGCCGAAAGTTGAGGAACGGAACTTAACCATTCCTCAGTAATTCTTTTTTTTATTTCTTTTTCGAATGCCATTTTTTTAAGGTCTAATTATTTGAATTGGTAATCCAAAATTCCTTGTGTATTTGTTGAATTGGGCAGGACTCATAACAGCATTACCAAATTTAAACTCATAAATAATTCCATTTGTATTATCCAAAACATCTAAAAATCCCCTATTCCCAACTCCATTATTAAATGAATGATTGGGAAGTAAACCTCTATCTCCATATATTTTTTGATAGCGATTTAAAAGTTTATTAGCGTATTGATGTTTTGCAGTACCCGCAACGCCTCCTGTACCTCCAATTGCTCTTTCAGCTAATGTTGCAGACTTTTGAACTAACTGTGGATTTGTAAGTCCCGTCTTGGCGGCGATTCTACCTACTCTACCTACACTTCCTATAGGCAAGCCACCTAAAAACCACCCCGGGGCCTCATCAAACAAAAATTGTTCAAAACGGCCTACGCTTTGGGCGGCGTTGGAGAGGTGTAGAAAGGAACACCTGCTTATTACCGTTGATCACTTTATCAAAGCAAGCAAAATTTCTTTGATGTGAAAAAAACGCCAAGTTTCAAGTCTGATGTTTGATGTTATTCTGCTAAAGCCTTATTCGGGGGCTTTTGTCTTTTGATATACTTGGATTAGTTTATCACACGCTTGCTGTAAATCTTCTGAATGCTCTTTATTAAAAGGGGTATAATCAAGTTCCAATTTTTGGATTAAAATATCCTCCAAGCATTTCACAAGCTGTTCTTGGCTTTTAATAGATTCAAGTATCAAAGGAATGTATCCTTTATATTCATCTATGGCAATGTCTTCAGGTACTCCAATAGGATTCCAATCTGCCAAAACACGATTTATGTCTTCTATTATCTTTTTCATAATGTAATTACTCGAAGGGGATGAAATGTCCTTTGCCTAAGCCTTTTGCCGTACCTTGTGCATTACTAAAAACAGTAACTACCTTACCTTGTGCATTCACAACTACTGTATTTCCTCCTAATGTATAACGAGTTTGTGTTCCATACCGACCCGCCGCCTGAATCGGTGTACCTTCTCTAACAATCTTTAAAATGTTGGCGGTTTTAAACCCTCTTGTTACTGCTTGATTAGTGGCGTGCTGTGTAACCCCTTTAATTACTGATGTACTCGTCTTAGCGGCGATTCTACCTACTCTACCTATAGGCAAGCCACCCAAAAACCACCCCGGGGCCTCATCAAACAAAAATTGTTCAAAACGGCCTACGCTTTGGGCGGCGTTGGAGTGCTGTATTGCATTCGCCAAACGCATTCTGCTTTGATATACATTAAAATCGGCTATGGCATTATTTACATGGCTATAGATCTTGCTCCCCCAGTAGCCTTCCTGTTTGGGAAGGACCACTTCAGGGATAAGTATTTCTCTCAATCCTTCTTCAGATGTTGGTGCTATTTCCGCATCTTTGCTCTCGCTATGGGGCGCATTTCCTCCTTCTGTTTCTTTTTTAGAAGAAGTCAGCATCCCAAGTCCGTGGAGTGTCAGATTCGTTCCAAAACCTTTCCAAAAAGTATTTCCAAAATTACCCCCTTGCATAGTAGATAATAATGATTGAGAAGCGGCATGTACACCGGCTTGAGCTAAAAAGGTATAATCTCCTAATGCCTTTGCGACGTCTCCTCCGGCTTTAAATAGATCTCCCACGCCCGCAGATACAACTTTGGAGACAACCATAAAAAAAATCCCTTTAGTAAATTGCAAAGCATCGATTCTACCTGTAACCAAAGCATCCACAGACTTTACCACCTGTATTGCTGTGATTATAGTAGATATTATTTTTATCGCTCCAAATACAATCCCTATAAACTCCCCGCTTGGGTCATTGTACATCAGCGGGTTGTTTAGGACATACCCGTATTTATTGTAGTTTTGGGTGTTAAAGGCGTCTTGTATGTTTTCATCGGCATTTAAGAATCTCCTTAGCAATGGGTCGTACAACCTTCCGTTCATGTGGATAAGCCCTACATCCAACAGGTGTTCGTGAGAGGTGTAGCCACGGTCTATCAGCATTGGGCTGTCGGCGATTCGCTCTTTGTTGGTGATGATCTCGCCATTTCCAAATTGCAAATGCGTGAGATTCCCCCAAGCGTCGTAGTGGCGTTGTTCTATTTTATTGCCGGCTTCGTCGGAAATGGCTAAAATGCTTCCCAAATAATCTTTGTGCAAAAATTTGTAAGAACCGCTGCTCTCGTTATAGTCTTTAACGAAAATAATGTGGCTTTCGTATGGCGTACCGTCAATGTAAATGAGGTGCTTTTCTTGTCCGGTGCCGTTATTTCTGATCACCTCAAAAGCCCCGTCTTCGCTGTAATATTTGGTAAACCTGCTACTTACCACATCTCCTGTTAAGTCTGTCGGAGGCGAAGGAAAATAGGGGTTAACAAGAATGGGCTCGCCGGGATCTAAGTCCGTCGGCGGGGTAATAGGAACTTCTTTTTTTCTTTGAGCTATAAATTTACCGCCATATTCCATTCTTTGTCTCATGGAAGATAAACCGTAGGAGAAGAGATAGTCTCCTTTTGTGCCTTCTATGGCTGTGGGGTCATTATTTTCATTGTATTGTATGACCTGTACGAGGTTGTGGCTTAAATTCCGCTCGCCCTGTGGGCTGAGTTCGGCACGGGTCATCTGATAAATTTTATCGGCGTCTTCAAATTTCACTACCCCCAAAGCATCATTCTCCACAATCCGCCCTTTGCGGTCATACACGTTCCTGTTCTGGCCTTGCGAAAAGGCTCCCGTTACGGGATCCGTCCAATTGACCAATCGGTTAAAATCATCGTATGCAAACTGCTCTATAATGTTGAAATCTCCTCCTGTAACCCTGCTGTTCAGTTCGTTTTTAATGGCATTAAAACGATAACCCACCTGCAAAATAGTGCGTTGCGGGGTACTATGATTGATGCTGGATAAAAAGCCGTTTTGATCATAAATGTTGTCTACGGTTACGGCTCCTAACCGGGCATTCGTTATTTGGCCTTTGGCATTGGTGGCATTCAGCTGCCATAAAGTTTTGTCGGTATCTTTATCCTTCAGTCGATAGAGCGTGCCGTTCCAAGGATGGTAGAGGTTCTCAATATGGACCTGCGTAACGGTTCCATTGGAAACCATACGCTTCCGATAAGAGGTTATTCTGTTTTTATCGTCATAAACAATATCGTAGGTGCCGTAAGTCTTTCCGAAACTCTGTTCCGTGGTGGACAGCAACCTGCCGTACTGGTCGTAGGCAGACTGGCTGCTCATCATCTCCCCATTCGCTGTTCCGGACTTGCTCAGGAGAAGGCCTTGGGCATTGTATGCATAGGTAATCGTTTTTTGGGTGCTACCGCCCTCATTGGATTGTTCTCTTTGGGTTACCAGTTGCCCCGCAGCATTGTATTGGTATTCTTTATAACCTTTCGGGGAAATCGCTTTAGTGATTTTTCCAAAGCCATCCCGATATTCATAGCGGTAAGTGCCGTTCGACGGATCGTGAAATTCTGCTTTTCTTCCCCAATTATCGTATTTCGTTGTTACGACATTGGTATCGTATCGGGCTTCTGTGTTTTGGCTGGCGGCGTTGTATTTAAAATGAATAACGCCGCCTTTGTCTTCCGAAGTGATGACATTGCCCAATGCGTCCGTCGTTTGTTTTCGGAAACGGTGGTCGGCATTCGTTTCCCTAACGGTGGTGGTCCGCCCTTCATAGGTGGTTTCCACCACTTTACCCGTGAAAGCCGTCGCCTTTATCGGGCGGGAATAGTCATCATACTGAATGCGGTTCCACTGCGTAGGCATCTGCCCCGTGATATAGGGTTCGCTTTCGGCTGTTTTTCTTCCCAAAATGTCATATTGCACCATTTTAGAGACGAACGTTCCGGAGTCGAACCCTTTGGTGGTGGATAGGTATTCCCGGCCCCACTTATCCCTTGTTACGCTGCTTTGGCTGCCGTCCGGGGAAATCTGCGTTATCACGGCATCACCATTGGATAGTTTTTGGTATTGGTACGTTGTCGTTCCGGATAAATTAGTATTAGAGGTCTGTATTTTCCCCCATGCGTCATAGGTATTGGTGAGGATCCCGCCTAATGGGTCTTGTTGCGTAAGCACCTGCCCCCAGTCGTTGTAAGAAATATGCGTTTCAAGATTGAGGTCGCCGGCAATTTCATTTTTTTTGACCACAAAGCGCCCTTTGTCTTCGTACTGGGCCAAGGAAGATTTTTTCTGCTCGTCTAAACTATTGGTAATCTCTTTTTTGATGATATTCCCAAAGTCATCATAAGCATAGGTCTCACGAACCCAACCGGTATTGTCATTATTCCAAGAGGTTAAGGTTTTCAGTTGGTTGTTTTCATAGGTGTATTCTTCTTTGGCTCCCTTGCTATCCCCATAGGCTTGCCTCAATTCTATTTTTTGTCTTGGGCGGCCTACGCTATATTGACTTCCGAGCCCTTCAAGGTTAGGCGGGTAGTAATCCATTTGCGTGGTGGATACAGCGAAGTTATTATTGAGGTTGGAGGTGGTTTTTACAGGAAGGTAAAAAGAATTGTATTCCACGCTTTCTACGGTGGTCATGTCCGTCATAAAATCCTTACTTGTGGTAGAGGTCGGTACCATGGCCGTAACGGCTACGGATTTCTCTTCGGGTAAAAGCGCGGTTTTCTTGAGGCCATTTACCCAATAGTCGGTTTTATAGTCTGTAAGTTTTACGGATAATAGCTGATGGTTGTTCAAGGAAATATCCGAAGGGAAAATTTGATCTTCCTCGTTGGTTTTGATGCTCCATTCTTTTATCGGAACCCCTTCTTTTAAAGGATCCGTTTCGGTTCCTGCCCAAACTTTGGTGTCTACGAAACCATAAGCATACCAAGAAGAGCGCGCCATTTGTCTGAAACCGAGCATTCCTTTCCCCTGCAGGTGTGTGGTAAGTCCTCTGTAACGGAAGTCCTGAAAGCGTCCTTCTTGGCTGAGCCGGCTTACGACATAACTCTGATTCACCTTATGCAATGCCAAATAAGGATAAGCCATGGCTGGCAGAGGCTGATAAGTGTTTCCCGATGGCAGCAGCTCGGCATACGACACCAAAGTTCTTACTTTTCCCTGATCTATGGCCGCCAATCTTGTTTTGGCGGGTAAATCTTTGTAATCAAGATGTATGACATTGATTCTGTCGCATCCACTTGTGGGACAGTCGTTGGGGCGGCCAACCAAAATAATCTGCTGGTTGGTTTTGTTGATAAACAACGGACTGAAGTAAATGACTTTGCCCCCGAAGTAGAACCCTTTTGACAGCGTCAATCCATATTTCAATGGAGAAGCGGTGTGGCCTACAACGGGAATATGCCCCGGCTTACTTACCGAATAGACACTGAAATAGACCTTTGTGTTTTCTCTGTCATTATGCGCATTCCATCCGTGATCCACAACTTCTACTTTTGAAACGGTTATTTCGGCCTTGCCATCTTTATCCAAATCTACCGCATCATAACGATAATAGGTTGTTGTACCGTAATGGCAATACTTTTCAAACATAAAGTTCCTATGGCTTCCCGTATTTGAAAGTTCTTGCGCAGATGAAAAATAGATGAAGTTGGTGTAATCGTACTCTTTGAACCCGACGTCCGTCGCAAAATAAAACTTCCAATGAAACGACTTTTGGGCTTGGGGAATCGCCAAATCCATTCGGCCATCGCCATTAAAGTCAGCCATGATGGCATGGGTTTCCAATCCTTTTAAGGGCTGATTTTCCATTACGACAGACGGGTAATATTTTCCATGGCGGTCTTTCTTAATGGTAAAAACATTCCGAATGGCTTTGTTTTCCATGATGTAAAGCTCGTCAATGCCATCCCCGTTGAAGTCGGCCATTTCAAAGGGTTTTCTATGGATGTAAGATTCCGAATATTCAACATTAAACTTATAAAAACTTTGCTCGTAAGGAACCTCCTGTTTAAGGTCAAAAAAAATAGTGGATCGTATAAATTCCGGTATCGGCTGCAATTCATTAGGGGGGCGTATTCTTAAATTTACCGTTGTGCCTGATACTTCATTTCTATCATCGTAGTATTCCGTATTGTCCGGCAGTAAAACAGGAACTTTGCCTCCATAATAGTCGAGGTGCTCTTCGGCAGCATCTTCCGGCGCATTCTTTGCGACATCGTAAGGCATCGGTTCGATGGGATCGATTCTTCTGAGGCATTCGCGAGAGTAGCTAAACTCTGTTAAGATTTCGGAAATTCCGTCGCCGTCGTAGTCATAGGCCGATAATGATACCAATGACGATGGGGCGATGGAGCATCCCAAGTCATCGGAAACCGGTTCGGAATCGGTTTTAAAATCCTCGTATTTCAGCGTTTTGGAATACTGAAAATCTAAGGTTTTGTTTGTTAGATTAACCGCATATATTCTAAACTCATAATCATATGCGTCAAAACTTTCATTCTTGTATTTTCTGACAGGAATGACGATGCCGGCCGATGGACTTACGATATTATCTTTTTTGAATGTAATAACAGCGGATTGCCTAAAATCACTTGCCGAGAACTCGCCTTTATTATAGCTGAGTGATTCGGATTCCCCTTCTTTATAGACCGATTTTTTAAAATGTAAATTTCCATTCGTTTCAATTTCTAAAAAATCGGTGATACCGTCGAAATCAAAATCGCCATACTTTTTTGTATGAGTGTCTTTCACGCCTTGCGTTATGGTGTTTTTATCCGAGTAGGTCGGATCTGTTTGATAAGTGAAAGCAATAGGATTTGCGGCTTCGTTTTGAGCGTTGTATTCCGTGATTTTTTCTACCCTTGGATACCCCTCAACAGATTGATTATGTAAGACATACTTTTTAAACGGGGCCCCATTGCTCATTACCTGTACGGCATTCAAAACATAATTTTGAATATATTCTTGCCCTCTGAGGTAAGAGGTTTCCCTTATTTCTCTATTGCCATAGGTGAAATTTATCGTGTTAAAATGAGGTTTTCCAAGACGCTCATTGCCACCCCAGCGGATAGTGTTTATTCGGGCCACATGATCGGTTTGAAGATACTCATAGGTGATAGCGTTGCCTTGGGCGTCTTTCCATTTTACGATATTATAGTCGTTCGGGGTTCTTGCCGGACTCATCCCTGATTGGGTGGCGCCATACCAAGCCTGCGAACCATCTTCAAAGGTTACTTCCCAATATTCGGGGCCTTGCCATTCCGTATCCGATAACGTTCCCACGGATTTTACTTTGACATTGGAAAATTTTTCGGTGATATATTCTGCTCCGTTTTTACCGTATTCCCCGGACTTTAAGATGAGCCGCTGCCCATTAAAACTGTAATAATCGGAGTAATCTAACTGAATTCCTTTGACTTCACCGTCTTTTTCGATGGTCCTGCCCATTCTCGATATGGAGGTTACTGCCGAAAGATTCCATCCATACCCCGCAATACCATTTCCGCTACCGCTGGTATAAATTAGATTCACTTGTGGCGCCACGCTTTTTACCGCAGGAGGAAGGGCTATGGGAAGTGTAAATTGCAATTGGCCGTTGCCGTTAACCTCAATATGACCTTGGGTGTCGTGAAAGTTATTTTGTGCAAAATGAAAAGAAAACAAAAGAAGCAAAAAGAGAGTAGAAATCCTTTTCATGGCTATTGTTTTATGATATTTTTGGTATGCACCGTTCCATCTTTAAGCTGAAAACTCAATAGGTAAACGCCCATATAATAAGCGCTCATATCGACCTGTATTTGCCGATTGATATTAGGACTATTTTTGCGATGGATAGGCTCGTAAAGGGTGTTGTGTGCGTACAAACTCACGGATTCGATCATTTCATCTATTTCTTCTGTCCAAGAAATGGTGAGTAAATCTTTTACAGGCACAGGATGCACTTTGATCTCATTCCAAAATCTATCGGATTCGTCGGATAAAATAACGATAGGATGTGCGTTGCCTTCCTTTGAAGTAGAGGTGTAGCTTTTGTCTAACCCTCTATAGATTTGATTTCCAGAAGCGTCATATTGAAAGTACAATGAGACCGACTGCCCCTTCGCATTATATGAAACCCCGCATAATAAAGGTAAGTATGGTAAAAGTTTTTTCATAATGGGTGTTTAATGTGAATTGTTGGCTAATGTAATAAAAAAAATGAATTATTTAATGGTGGTAAATATTTTTATTGAATAATTAATGTGTTTTTTTTGTTAAAAGGTTGGTTTTTGGAAATTAAAAAAGAAAATGAAATTTATTAATCGCATTGCAATTAATCCTAATAATTGTAAAAAATGTCAGTAGGGTTTCTCCAAAATACATTTAAAACAACTCGTTGCTGCTAAAAATAGAGTTTCGGATGAAGGAAGCTTTACTTTAAATAGTTTCTTGCATTAAATCCATATCGGTATCATAAAAGTTTTAAATCCACTATAACGTGAGTTTATAGTGGATGTTTTCGGAAATTCGTTATTTATCTAAAAATGAAAAAGAACGAATAATGGCAGATAGAAGGGGAGCAGAGGTGGGAGACCTGCCGAACGATTGGGGTCATTTGCTCAGCCATAGGAAAAAGCTTAATATAAAAAGAGTTGTCCTAAGACAACTCTTTTTGTTTTTAAAGTCCGCCTTTGCGGGTGGGTTCTTTTACTTCTGGCCACTTGGCGGTGGTGCCGGTTTGAGGATCGATGGGCATTTTTATCCGCTCGGCGGAAGCCTTTTCGGGGTCTTCGCTTGCCATGTAGGTCATAATGGCGATAAGCGCAACGTTGTTTTTTAGTTCGTCAAAGACGATTTTGTCGTAAGTGTCGCGGTTGGTATGCCAAGTGTAGGCGCCGTAAGACCAATCCGATGAAATGAGCATAAAGGCAGGAACACCGGCTGCCACAAAGGAGGCGTGGTCGCTGCTTCCTCCTCCCGGAAAGCCGGGGAACGTGGTTTTGAGGTCTTTCGTCAGTTTTTTTGGAGCGGCATTCAACCAGCGTTGAAGGTAATCATAGGAATGGAGAAAGCCTTGTCCGTTGATGTATTGTATTCTTCCGGTTCCGTTATCCTGATTGAACACGGCCTGAATTTTATGCATTTGATCCTTATGAGCGGAAACGTATCCACGGCTTCCGTTTAAGCCTTGCTCCTCACTTCCCCAAAGGCCTACGATGATGGTTCTTTTGGGATTAGGGTAAAGTTTTTTCAGGATTCGGGCCACTTCCATCATGGTAATAACTCCCGTGCCGTTGTCGGTGGCGCCGGTCGCTCCATCCCAAGAATCCAAGTGAGCCGATAGAATCACGTATTCGTCGGGCTTTTCGCTTCCTTTGATTTCCGCAACGGTGTTAAATGTGGGGGCCATTCCCAAGTCTTTGGATTGGGCTTTAATTCTTAATCGGGGTTTTACGCCGTTACTGAGCATACGGTAGAGTTGGCCGTAGTCTTCCAACGATAAATCGACGGCGGGTATTTTTTTTGTTCCGGCTGAAAAGACTTTGTTTACGCCGAAGCCGCGTGACCAATTGCTCCACAAAATACCGACGGCACCAGCGTCTTCAAAGGGCTTGTTTAATGTGTGGCGGTTGAAACCCAATATTTCCATGGATTTACTCCAGGCTTTGTTGGCTTCATCGGTTTCTTTTTTGTATTTCTCGAAGGTTTCTGGGCTGGCGTGTTCTTTCCAGTTGTATTCGGTTCTTCCGCTGGGTTGGTATTGGGAAACCATTACGAATTTTCCTTTTACGTTTGGAAGCCACTTTTCAAAATCCGCCTTGCTTGAAAAGAGTGGGAGCATGATGACCTCGGCGGAAATTCCATTGGCAGGGGTAGACGGCGAGAAGGCCAGTTGGCGGGCTTCCAAGGATTTGACGTAAGGGTACTCCATATCGACAGAAGAAAGCCCTCTTTCCCACGATTTCCATTCGCCCCATTGTTCGTTTTTGGCCTCAATGCCCCAATTTTTAAAGGTTTTCACAGCCCAGTCATGGGACTGTTGCATTTTAGGACTGCCTACCAAGCGGGGGCCGATGCCATCCAAAAGCTCATAGGCTAATTTTTCGAGTTGGGAGTTGGTGTAAGTTTCGTTTACGATGGCTTCCACGGTTTGCTGCTGGCTTTGCGCGGAGAGGTAAACGGTGGAGGCAAGCGAGAGTGCCCATACCAGTTTGGTGTAGTGTTTCATTCGGTTTTAATTTTTGACCGACAATTTAGCAATTAATTTTCATATTAAAAAGGACGGCCTTTTCGAAGAGCCGTCCTTGGGTATGAGGAGATTACGAAGGCCTTCTGGCCGATCCCGTTTTTTTTACGTTCCTTTTAAAGCGGTTTTCCGTTTTGGGTTGGGCTCTTACGGGTCGGTTATTGCTGTCCCTTTTTTGTTCGATGAGGTTGTCCGTGTGGTAAGGGTGGTCTTTCACCACGGGGATTTTTTTGCCGATTAATTTCTCGGTGTTGCGAAGGTTGGCTAAATCCAAACCGTCAACAAAAGAGATGGATTGCCCTTCGTTACCCGCTCTTCCGGTTCGTCCGATGCGGTGGACGTAGGTTTCGGAGACGTCGGAAAGCTCGTAGTTGATAACGTGTTTCAATTCGTCGATGTCAATGCCTCTTGCGGCAATGTCTGTGGCGATGAGAACTCTTGTTTTTCCCGATTTGAAATTGTTAAGGGCGCTTTGCCTTTGATTTTGGGATTTATTGCCATGAATGGCTTCGGTGGAAATACCGCTTTTTTGCAGTTTTTTTGCAATTTTGTCGGCTCCGTGTTTGGTTCTGGAAAAAACCAAGACCGATTCGGTGATATGGTTTTTAAGAATATGGGTCAATAGGTCTAGTTTGTTCTCTTTTTCTACGAAATACACGGTTTGTTGTATGGTGTCCGCTGTTGAAGAAACGGGGGTGACGGAAACCCGAACCGGCTGCGTTAGCATGGCATCGGCCAAATTTTTTATTTCTTCGGGGAAGGTGGCCGAGAAGAACAACGTTTGCCTTTGGGTTGGGAGTAATTTTACCACTCTTTTGACATCGTGTACAAACCCCATGTCGAGCATGCGGTCGGCTTCATCCAAAACGAAGATTTCCAAATGTTTAAGCGAGATGAGGCCTTGCCCGATGAAGTCCAGGAGTCTTCCGGGCGTTGCGATGAGAATGTCGGTTCCTTTTTTCAGGGCATTTTCCTGTGCGCCTTGCTTCACGCCTCCGAAAATCACGAGGGTTTTCAGCGGAAGGTGCCTTCCGTAAGCCTTGAAGCTCTCGTCAATTTGGATGGCGAGTTCTCTTGTCGGTGTTAGAATTAACGCTTTGATGTGCGAATTACGGTTGGCTTTTTTGTGGAGGTTTTGCAGGATGGGAATGGCAAAGGCTGCGGTTTTTCCCGTTCCTGTTTGGGCGGTTCCCAAAAGGTCTTTCCCGCGAAGGATTTCCGGGATGGATTGTTGTTGAATGGGGGTAGGATTAGTATATCCTTCTTCTTGTAGAGCCTTTTGTATGGGCTCAATCAGGTTTAGTTCTGAGAAATTCAAATGAATGAGGTTTGGTTAATGATAAAAAAGTTCCTCCGATAAAAGAGGAATTTTACTTTTGCAAAGGTAGGTTAAAATAAATTAACCGTTTGGATGTTCCGATGGGCCGTGCAATTGTTTCCAAATGGCGTCTTTAAGTTCGGTTAGCCCTTCGCCGGTAACGCCCGAGAAAAACAGTGGCTGTCGGTTTTCTGGGAATTCGGCGGCGATTTCTCGTTTTAGTTCGTCGTCGAGCAAATCGGCTTTCGATACGGATACGATGAAATCTTTGTCGAGCAGTTCGGGGTTGTATTCTTTGAGTTCGTTTTCAAGAATTTTAAACTCCTGAAAATGATCTTCCGAATCGGACGGGATAAGGAATAAAAGAATAGAATTTCGTTCGATGTGTCTTAGGAAACGATGGCCTAAGCCTTTTCCTTCGGCTGCGCCTTCGATGATACCGGGAATGTCGGCCATTACGAACGACCTGTAATTTCGGTAATTTACGATGCCTAAGTTAGGGGTTAGGGTGGTAAAAGCATAATCGGCAATCTTAGGCTTTGCGGCCGATACCGCCGATAAAAGTGTTGATTTTCCGGCATTGGGAAATCCGACCAGTCCCACATCGGCCAGCACTTTCAATTCAAAAACAATATAACCTTCTTCGCCGGGAAGCCCGGGTTGAGCGTAGCGGGGAGTCTGGCTGGTGGACGATTTGAAATGTTCGTTGCCCAAGCCGCCTTTTCCTCCTTTCATTAAGATGATCTCCTGTCCGTCTTCCAAAATTTCGCCGATAATTTCGCCGTCTTCGTTTTTGGCAATTGTTCCGATGGGAACTTCAATGTAGACGTCTTTTCCATCGGCGCCGGTCAGTTGGTTTTTTCCGCCGTTTTCGCCACGCTCAGCCTTTACGTGTCGGGTGTAGCGTAAGGGAAGCAGAGTCCACTCGTGGGCATTGCCTTTCATGATGATGTGTCCACCACGTCCGCCGTCGCCGCCGTCGGGGCCTCCTTTAGGAATGTATTTTTCCCTTCGCAAGTGGGCGGATCCGGCTCCACCGTGGCCGGATTTGCAATGTATTTTTACGTAATCGACAAAGTTTGACATAGTATAGACAGGCTCGGAGTTAAGAAAAAGTGATGAATACGGATCCTTTTGGGGATCGGGGGTATCCATCACTTTTGGGGCAATTGTATTATTTTATTTTTTCGATTTCGGCGTATAGTTTCTCGGAAATTTCGGAAATTTCCCCTACACCGTTGACTTCCACATATTTGCCTTGTTGCTTGTAGAGTTCGGCTACTTCGGCTGTTTTGGCGTAGTATTCCTTGATGCGGTTTCGGATGATGCCTTCATCGGCGTCATCGCTTCTTCCACTGGTTTCGCCTCTTTTCAGAAGCCTTCCGACGAGGGTTTCGTCTTCCACCACAAGGGCAAGGCAGAGGTCAATCTTATCGCCGAGAACGTCTTGGACAATCGTTTCCAAAGCTTCGGTCTGTTTAGCGGTTCTCGGGAATCCGTCAAAAATGAATCCGGCAGCTTGGGTTGGTTTTTTCAGTTCGTCCACCAGCATGTCGATGGTCACTTGGTCGGGAACCAATTCACCTTTATCCATGTAAGACTTGGCAAGGGTGCCTAGCTCGGTTTCGTTTTTGATGTTATGGCGGAACAAATCTCCGGTCGAAATTTGTTTGAGGTTAAATTTTTCGATAAGATTTTGAGCCTGAGTGCCCTTTCCGCTTCCCGGAGGCCCAAATAATACGATATTGATCATCAGATTAGGTTTATTTTGAAAAAATTAATGATTGATTCTGCCTTCCGAAAGCTGGTATAAATCCGGTAGGTTTCGTCCGAGTTCGTCATAATCAAGCCCGTAGCCTAGGACGAACTTATTGGGGATTTCTTTGGCCACGTAGTGGATTTTGAAATCTTTTTTATAAACCTCCGGTTTGAGTAATAGGGTGGCTACCCTTAGCGATTTTGGACGTTGGGTGCTTTCGAAGTAGTTGTACAGACTCTCGATGGTGTTGCCTGTGTCGACAATGTCTTCCATCAGGATGATGGGTCTTCCTTCGACTTCTTTGGTTAGGTCCATTTTTTTGTAGACGATTCCTGTAGATTGGGTGCCGGCGTAAGAGCTCATTTGGATGAAGGCGATTTCGCAGGGGCCCGGATAATGTTTCAGAAAATCGGAGAAAAACATGATAACCCCGTTCAGTACCCCTATGAATACGGGGGTTTCGTCTTTATAATCTTCATACACTTTTAGGGCGAGATCTTTGACGATCTGTTGCAACTCTTCGTTTTTAAGATAAGGGACAAAGGTTTTGTCGTGAACTGTAATTGTTTCCATAAATTGGTTTCCAAAGGGCAAAATTAAGGATTTTTTACCAAACAAACGGAGGGCGGAAAGAAGATGACAACGTGTGGGAAGGTGAAAAAACCTTATATTCGCATTGAAAATTAGAGATTTTAAAATTATGCGGCGTCTTTTTTTTATTGTGATAAAGGGTATTGGCGGTTTGTTAGGGTTGGTTTTGCTTTATGTTTTTTTGGGGTATTTTGTTCCTTTTTTGCCGGTTCAGGCAGAAGCTACGCCTGAGCCTAAAGTCGTCAAGGGGTTTATTATGACCAATGGGGTTCATACGGATATCGTGATGCCTGTGGTGTCCGAACAGGTGGACTGGAGTGAGCGTTTTCCTTACGAGAATCTTCGGTCTGGAGCATCAGATTACCGTTATATTGCGATAGGCTGGGGGGATAAAGGGTTTTATTTGGATACGCCGACATGGGCGGAATTGAAGCCTTCCACGGCGTTAAAGGCGGCGTTTTGGCTGGGAGATGCGGCGGTGCATGCCACGTATTATAAATCGGTGCAAGAAGGAGAGGATGTAAGGGCTTTTACCATGACCGAGCGGCAGTACCGCCAGTTGATAGAGTTTATCGACGGTTCGATGGAGAAAAGGGATCAGCGGTATATTCCGATAAAGACCGAGGCGGTTTATGGGGATAATGATGCGTTTTATGAAGCGAAAGGCTCGTATAGTTTTTTGCATACTTGTAATACTTGGGCTAATAATGCGCTGAAAGCAGCGGGGCAGAAGGCGGCTTTATGGACGCCTACGGACTTTGGCCTATTTCGCCATTACGAGAAAAAATAATAATCAACCAGAAAAACATTGGATTTTTGACATTGAAACACATTGCCTATATCGAGTTGGATACGCACGCGGAGATAGCCTCACGGTTTATGGCTTTGGCCGAAGGTCTTGACTTTTGTCGGGTGGATTACTATTTCTCGGAGAAAATCATGGGACGTTTGGATGCCGGTGGGCTTTCTTCGGGACAGATTTGCGTTGCGGAGGCCTCTGCGTTGCTGGAAGCCATGACCGGGAAGTCTTACGATTTGGTAGTGATAGGAACCGTGCATCGTTATTTTCGGGTGTTCCGACGGGTGGCGGATCGGTATAAGACGGCCGTGGTGGTTCATAACGTTAATTTTAGCGGATTGTCGCGGTGGCAATTGCTGCGGGCTGTGATGGAAGGAGATTGGGTTTACCGTTTGAAATTGCTTTTTAGAGAAGGGTTAATGGCGGCTCCTTCCGTTTACCGTCTGGCGGATTACCGATTGGTATTGGATAACGGGTTGTCGGGAGCATTGGCAACGATTTGGGACGGGAAATCGAAGGTGCTTCCTTTGTTTTTCAATGCGTATGGAGAAGGCTCTCGGGAGGCGGAACTTACGGTGGTGGTTCCGGGGGCGGTTTCTCAAAAACGTCGGGATTATGCTCATATTTTAAAGACGCTTGAGACGTTTACGACTCCGATTAGGGTGGTTTTTTTGGGGAAATGCGAAGGGGCAGAACTGGAGAGGGTAAAGGCTTTTGAACGGACTAAACCGCTGGGAGTTTCGTTGGTTTATTTTACGGAAAAAGTTCCTCAGGACCGGTTTAACGAATGGATGAAGCGGGCGCATGTTTTGTGGTGTCCTTTGCGTATCGAAACTTCTTTTTTCGGTTGCAGAGAAGTCTATGGTACGACGAAAATGACGGGGAATTTGGGCGATGCCATTGGTTTTGCCAAGCCGGTTGTTTTTCCCAAGGGGTATGCTGGTCTTTTGCCTTTTACGGAGGAGGAGTCCGATCGGTTGGAGGCGCAGTTAAGAGCATTGGCTCATCGGACGGAGGCGGATTTTGAAACCTACTCCAAAGCGAATGTTTCTCGGGCTTTTGAAAGAAGTTTAAACGAAATGCTTGAAGGGTAAGTCGGTTATTTTTTTAATAATCCTTTCATGAAATCTTTGTTTAAAAAGTGTCCCAGGGGATAGATTTTCATAAAGTGATTGCCGATCAGCAGAATGCCTAAGACTACGAGGGGTTTATAGATCATATTGAGAAAAGGCGTTTCGAAACTGGGCAGTAGAATGGCTAAAGTGATGCCGAGAGTACAGAGAATGGTGATGTAGACCATTTCGATGGACAGCGGATAAACTTTAAATTTCAGGTAATTGAATCCTATTTTAATCAGGTTAAATAGCGTTAGGGAGATGGCGGTTGCCAAGGCGATTCCGACGATGCCCCAATGGGTTTGGGTGATAAAGAGGTGGTTTAGGAGGATGGTGGTGATGGCCAGAAAGAGCATAATGGGAATGGTGAAGCGGTAGTATCTAGAAAGGGAGATGATATGCCCGTTGAAGCCGGTGGCTAAGTCGAAGAGCATGGTGAATCCCAAAATCCAAATAACGGGTTGTGCAAGGCGGAGTTGTTCTCCGTTTTTCATGTAGAATGTAAGGTAGGGAAAGCCGACCAAAATGCATGAGAAAACCACGGCACCTAAAAAGAATAGGGCTAAAGATGTTTTTTTGTGGAAGCGGTTGAGCTCTTCAAAATTATTTTCTTCGATGGCTTTGTTGATGAGGGGGGCTGAGATGTTGAAGAGTCCCATTTGCGGGATGGTAACGAAGGAGATGACCGATAGCATGATGCTGTAGATGCCGTTGTCTTCAAAAGTTAAGAATTCTCCGATCATGTAGTTGTCTACCCGAAAGGCGATGTAATTGCCGATGTTTCCCAGAAATCCGAAAAAGCTGTAACTGAGAATCGAAACCCATAGCCGATTGTTTCGGATGAACCCGGTTCCGAAATCGGGGGTTATTTTTTCCAGGCGATTGGCGTAAGTAAAATAGCCTGTAAGGGAGAGGATGAACATCCCGAAGAAAAAGGCCATGGCGCCAGTTTCCGATAAGCCGGCGAAAAAGAAGAGGCAAAAAGCGCCGATATTGGCTAATTTGGGAAAAAGGTTTTCGAAGATGTTGGGGATGGCGATGCGTTTGTAATTGCTGATGTACTTGTTCAGGACGGCGGAGAGGGCGAGCAGCAGAATCAGGGGGAGGATGAGGTTTTTCATTTTCCACATTTCTAATTTTTGAAAATCGGGGAAGAGGTGAAAAAAGCCCCAAAATCCAGCACAGAAAAGCGTGAAGTTTATTCCGATTCCGACCAGCGAGAGGGTTAGGAGGTTTTGGTGTTTACCGTTCTTTTGTGCTATGGCGAAAAATTTTACGTTGGAAAAGGAGAGGCCGAAAACCACTATGGGCAGGAGCATTTCGGCGGTGGGAAGAATAAAGCGCAGTTTTCCGTAGAAATTCATGTCTCTGGGAAAGAGGAAGATAGAGGCGAAAGTTCCGATCAGAAAACCGAAGTAACTGATTAAAGAGTATTTGAAGCCTTGTCTAGCGATGATGCTCATGAATTTCGGGTGTTAGGATTGAAAACGTATAACGTGGGGCAAAGATAATTATTTTTGTTAAAAAGTGTTAAAGCTTCTAAGGGGAGGGCTGTTTTTTATCAGGCATGGGGGGCTTGTCTTTTCAAATTCTTATCTTTATCGTCAATTTTATTTTTTTGATATGAAGAAGATTTTGTGGATGGCTTCCGTTGGGTTGTTGGCTTCTTGCGGCACGGTGCGGAAGGCGCAGGCACCGGAACCTTTTGTTTGGGAGGGAGCCAATTTGTATTTTTTGCTGACGGATCGTTTTAAAAACGGGGATCCGACCAATGATTTAAACTTCGGACGTACGGCGGAAACGGGGGTGTTGCGGGGGTTTGAGGGCGGCGATCTTCGAGGGGTGATCCAAAAGATAGAGGAAGGGTATTTTACGGATTTGGGGGTCAATGCGATATGGATGACGCCTTTGGTGGAGCAGATTCATGGGGCGACCAATGAAGGGACGGGCAATACGTATGGTTTTCATGGGTATTGGGCGAAAGATTGGACGGCTTTGGATCCTAACTTCGGAACGAAAGCGGAGTTGAAGGAGTTGGTGGAAAAGGCTCATGCACGGGGGATTCGTGTGGTTTTGGATGCGGTGATTAATCATACGGGGCCGGTAACGCCCGAAGATCCGGTTTTTCCGGCTTCTTGGGTTAGGACCTCGCCTCAGTGTACTTACGACGGGTATGATAATACGACGGCCTGCACGTTGGTGGCGAACCTTCCGGATGTTTTAACGGAGAGCGATGCACCGGTGGAGCTTCCGTCACAATTGGTGGAAAAATGGAAGCGGGAGGGGCGTTACGAGGCCGAGATGCGGTCTTTGGATGCTTTTTTTGCTAAGACGGGCTTTCCTAGAGCACCGAAATATTATATTATGAAATGGCTGGCGGATTACATCACCGAGTTTGGGATTGACGGGTATCGGGTTGATACGGTGAAGCATACCAATGAGGATGTATGGAAGGTTTTTCAGAAGGTGTGTCAGGATGCGTTTGATGAGTATAAGAGGAATAATCCGTCGAAGGTTTTGGACGGGGCTCCGTTTTTCACCGTGGGCGAAGTTTACGGTTACGGGCTTTCTCAGAAGCAGCTTTATGATTTTGGGGACCGGAAGGTGAATTATTTTCAGAATGGTTTTGGTTCGCTCATTAATTTTGATTTTAAGGGGGATGCCAACGGGACCTACGAGGCTTTGTTCAGTCGTTATTCGGAGGTTCTTCATGGCGAACTTCGAGGGCTTAGCGTGATGAATTATGCGACGTCTCATGACGATGGTTCTCCATTTGATAAAGACCGTAAGCGTTCTTATGAAACGGCGGTGAAACTGCTTCTTGCTCCTGGGATTTCCCAAATTTATTACGGGGACGAAACGGGGCGTACGCTGACGGTTTCGGGAGCGGAAGGCGATGCTAATTTGCGGAGCATGATGAACTGGGAGGACTTGGAAGATTGTGCGGAAACACGGGATTTGTTGCTTCATTGGCAGAAATTAGGGCGTTTCAGGGCGGCGCATCCTTCGGTGGGAGCGGGTGTTCATCGTAAGATTTCGGATTCGCCGTATTGGTTCAGCCGTCATTATGGGAAGGATAAGGTGGTTGTAGGTTTGGATTTGGGGCCGGGGCCGAAAACGGTGGCTTTGGGCGGCTTTTTTCCTGAGGGCACCAGACTTCGGGAGGCTTATAGTGGCAAAACGACGGTGGTAACCGACGGAAAAGTGGTGCTGGATACGCCTTTTGGGATTATGCTTTTGGAAGAAAAACGTTAGGGCAATCCTCTTTTGCATACTATTTGCAAGTCTTTTGCTGTTCTTTATTTGGGAACAGCATTTTATTTGTTGAATCTAATATTTTTTTAGACATGAAATTAAAACATTTTTTTTCGTTGATTGGTTTGTTGGGGATGGGGTTTGGTTTTGCTCAAAAGCCGCCTGAGGAGGTGAAGTCCAAATTTACGGCGGAGGTTTTGGGTCAGAAGGTGGTTTCGTTGGATGGGCGTAAGGTGCCGATTTCGGAGGTGTTGAAGAAGCACGAAGGCAAAATTTTGATTATTGATTTTTGGGCGAGTTGGTGCAAGGACTGTATTTTGGCGTTGCCGAAGACGGACGAGTTGAAGAAAGCTCATCCGGAAGTGGATTTTGTTTATTTTTCGTTGGATCGTTCGGATGCGCAATGGAAGCGGGGATTGGAAAAATATAATATTAAGCAGTTTGAGAACTATTGGTTTGATGAGGGATGGAAGAATAAGTTTAATAATTATATGGAGTTGAATTGGGTGCCGCGTTTCGTGGTGGTGGATCAGACGGGAAATATTGCGAAATATTACGCAATTTCTCCGGAAGACCCGGAACTTTTGGAAACGGTGGAACGGCTGAAGCAGGCTTCCTATTAATTTGGACTGGAAATAATTGTAACGCCACTTCTTTTCGAGAGGTGGCGTTTTTTATTTGTTTTTAGAGAGGATGGCTTTTTTGTTGAGAGAAGGTTTTACGTTGTTGCTGAACAACAGAGGGAAGTTTTTATTAAGGCTCTGCCTGGAGAATTTTAGCGAAGGAGTCGGAGGGTGAAATCATTTTGAGGAGTGGGAGGAGTAGTGAATTTACGGCCTGTGTAAAGCCACTTTGATAATTTCTCAAAAATAAAGGGCTAATAAATGCCAAGCCCCGCCGCATCTTTAGATGCGGCGGGGCTTTTTATCTTAACGAATTCAACAGCAGAAATTAATAGCGGTAGTAATCGGGTTTGTAAGGGCCTTCCACTTTCACGCCGATGTATTGGGCTTGTTCGGGGGATAGGGTTTCCAGTTCCACTCCGATTTTTTTAAGGTGAAGGGCGGCTACTTTCTCATCCAAATGCTTGGGAAGCATATAGACTTTGTTCTCGTAGGCCTCAGCATTGGTCCACAACTCGATTTGAGCGAGGGTTTGGTTGCTGAAAGAATTACTCATCACAAAACTGGGGTGGCCGGTTGCACAACCCAAATTCACCAAACGGCCTTCGGCCAAAATAATGATGTCATTTCCTTCGATGTTGTAAATGTCGACTTGGGGTTTTACGGTGGTTTTGGTGTGGCCGTAGTTTTTGTTCAACCATGCCATGTCGATTTCGTTGTCGAAGTGCCCGATGTTGCAGACGATGGTTTTGTCCTTCATCTTTTTGAAATGCTTGTCCTGAACGATACCGAAGTTTCCGGTGGTGGTAATTACGATGTCTGCTTTCTCGATGACGGAATCTAATTTTTTTACTTCGTAACCTTCCATGGCGGCTTGCAGTGCACAAATCGGGTCGATTTCCGTAACGGTTACGATGGATCCTGCTCCGCGGAAAGAGGCAGCGGTTCCTTTGCCTACATCGCCGTAGCCGCAAACGACAACGCGTTTTCCGGCGAGCATAACGTCGGTGGCTCTTCGGATGGCGTCCACGGCCGACTCTCTACAGCCGTATTTATTGTCGAATTTGGACTTGGTTACCGAATCGTTGACGTTAATGGCAGGCATAACCAAAGTGCCGTTGGCCATTCTTTCGTAGAGGCGGTGTACGCCGGTGGTGGTTTCTTCGGAGAGTCCTTTGATGTTTTTGGTCAGTTCGGGGTATTTGTCGAGCACCATATTGGTCAAATCACCGCCGTCATCCAAAATCATATTGAGGGGTTGGCGGTCTTCACCGAAAAACAGGGTTTGTTCGATGCACCAGTCGAATTCTTCTTCGTTCATTCCTTTCCATGCGTACACGGGGATGCCTGCTGCTGCAATGGCTGCGGCCGCGTGATCCTGGGTGGAAAAGATGTTGCAGGACGACCAAGTGACTTCCGCGCCTAAGGCGACAAGCGTTTCGATAAGTACGGCCGTTTGGATGGTCATGTGAAGGCAGCCTGCAATTCTTGCCCCTTTCAGGGGTTGTTGAGGGCCGTATTCTTCACGGATGGCCATTAGACCGGGCATTTCGGCTTCGGCCAGTTCAATTTCTTTTCTCCCCCATTCGGCGAGGGAAAGGTCTTTTACTTTGTAAGGAATGTATGAGGTTTTCGTTTCCATCGGATTCAAAAAATTTTCGCAAATTTACGAACTAATTTCTGTACCGCCCATGCCTTTACATCAAAAAATTGAAACCGCTCATACGACCATTCTCTTTTGGGAATACGATGCTGGGGAGTCAGCATTGGATGAGGGATTGGTCTATCCCGACGAGAGGGAGAAAATTGAGGCGTATGCTCCGAAAAAAAAGGCTGAATTTCTTATGGTGCGTCGGATGCTTCGGCTGCTAAAGCCCGGATGCAGGATTCTTTACCGTGGGCTGGGGCAGCCTTATCTTTGGCCGAAGGAGGCTTTTGTTTCGATTACGCATTCGTTTCCTTTGGCGGCTTTGGCGGTCTCGGAAAAAAGGGTGGGAATCGACTTGGAGCGGGTATCGCCTAAGGTGCTTAACGTTAAATCTAAATTTCTTCATGCTTCCGAACAAAATTGGTTAGGGAGTGAGTGTGAAGCCGAGTATTTAACGGTAATATGGGTGATTAAAGAGGCTTTGTACAAGCTGCATCCTTCGAAATATTGGTCTTTGAAGAAGCATTATCGGGTGGAACCTTTTGATTTGGCTCATCTTTCGGCGGTTAAATGCGCTGTTTTTGATGACACTTTTCAGGACGATTATGTGGCTTGTGTGCGGCGTGTGGGTGATTTTTACTTTGCGGTAATCGAGGAAAACCACTGCTTGAACTATGTTTTGGAAACGGCGGTTTCTTCAGAGTAGAGGGTGCTTTGGTAGTGTTCGATGAGTTTTCTTTGCTCTCGGGCTACGTCGTAGATTAGAATCAGGAGTTCCCGCAGGCTTTTAAGCTCGGTTAGTTTGGTTATTTTATTGGGATCCCGGGTCTCGGGCAGGTCGTTTTCGTCGATTTCATTTTTCCTTTTCATTAGCATGGGGACCACTAAGTCTTCAGGGGTGAGTTGACGGTGTGCTTTGTTCTCTTGGTCGATGTTTTCACCATTGAGAAGAGCCCATGAGAGATTGGTTTCGGCCAGTATTTTTTTACTCCATTTTTCGGCGTCGATTTCGGGGTAGGTTTTTCCTTCGCCGCTGTATCGGGAAAGCGAAGCGGTGTAGGCGGTGATCAGGTGGGAAGTGTTTACGAATTGGTGAACCATTTCCATTTTTCGTCGTTGATTTTTGGGGTCAGACAACATTCTTTGGAAATTGTCGGAAAGGTTGGCAAGATTGATGATGGCCTCCCTTCGGGCGATTTTGTATTGTTGGGTGGTTATGGGGGCTTCTTGCAGTTTGGCCATCACGGTGTGGAAGTAGTTTTGGTTGGCTTTTAGGCTGGCTTTCATCAGGTCTATGGTTTGGGTGTGCTCCCAAACGGGGAGGATGAAGTAAGAGGCCAGTACGGCAATTGCACCGGCGATGACGGTGTCTACGAGGCGGTCTTTGAAGATGGTGTGAACGTTTCCGGGATTTAGGAAGTTAAAAGTGATGAAAATATAGATTGTCATGAAAAAAACGGCGGAGGCGTATCGGATTTTCAGCAGCGAAAAGCAGAGAATCATGCTGCCTAAAAGCACGCCTAGCAGAAGGGTGTCATTTGGGATGAATACCAAAAGCAGGTACGCGGTAACGGCTCCTGAGACGGTGCCGTAGAGTCTTAGTTTATTTCGGTGTTTGGTGGTGCTGTAAGCCGGGCGCATGATGGCGATGATGGTGATCAAAATCCAGTAGGAATGGCCGATGTTTAGGGCTTTGATTTGGGACACACCGTAGCCTACGAGCAGTGCGGCCGTGATGCGGAGGGCATGGCGGAAGTGGGAGGATTTTAGCGAAAAATTATTGAAAAAAACTTTACGGTTCAGTTTTTCTTGTCTTGGAACAAATTTTTCAAAATCCAATCCGGTGGAGAGGCTTTTGGCATTTTGGGGATCCTGAGAGGCTACTTTGTAGATGGTTTGGATGTCCTCTGTGATTTCGTTGATGCGGTGGAGGATGGTTCTCAGGGACATGAATTTTTCCAAATTGGAGCCGGAGAGTTCTTTGTTTCTTAAATCGAAATAGGCTTCGTGGATTTGATGATGGGCTTGCGGAATTTGGTGCAAGGGTTTGGGTTGGGTTCCCCGCTGGAGCGATAATCCGATGTGGGCGATTTCTTCGGCCATGAGAAGAAGGTAGTCGTGGATTTGGGGCAAGATGGATTGCCCTTGAAAATCCTGATGCAATTTTCGATAATCTTGTTCGGAGGTAAAGAGTTTTTCGTAAAAGTCGATGGAGTTGAGGAAGATGAGCATCAGTACCCGGCTGGTGGTGGTGGATTCGTTGACGAAGGTTCGGGTTTTGAATACCAATTCTCGGGTTTCTTCCTGCAGATTTTTGATGACGACTTGTTGGGCGATGAATTGTTTTCGGATGGCATCGAAGGGCAGTTGGTTTTCGTAGAAGCGGGCTTTGATGCGGAGGTATTGGGCGAGTTCCAAATAGTTTTCGCCGATCATCTGCCGTGCCAGTTTGTAGGGTTGAAGTTTGTTGAGAGCCAAAAAGACGAGGAAAAACCAGACGCATCCCAAAGCAAAAACCAAAAGACTTTCGACCAAGTGGGTTCCGGTAAGATGGCCGTCCACGAAAATGGAGAATACCACCAGCGAAAGGCCTCCAACCGAAGCCAATCTTTGACCGTAAACGCCAATCATGGAGAAGAAAATTCCGAAAACGACGATTTGGAGGTAAACCAACGGAGGGAAATCTTTCAGAAGGCTGGTGACAGCCGCGATAAGCGTAAAAAAAAGAATAGCGGCAATTAAGGTGTTTCGTCTTCTTATGAAAGGGCCGGGCAGGTCGGTGAGCCCGACGAAACTGGTGGCCAACGGCCATAAGAAATACTCTTTCAGAAGCCCGAAATAAGCGAGTACGAGAGCCGGAGCCACGATGGCAAAGGCCATCCATAGGCCGGCGTAAAGATACTGGCTGGTGATGAATTTTTGGATTTCGGTTCTGTAATTCTTCAACGGGAAAAATAAACTTTCAACAAAAATAAGGTTTAAACTCGGATAAAAAAATGCAAAACAACGAAAAAACCTTTGCTTTAAAGCAAAGGTTTTAATTTCAAGAGATTCGTCGAAACCGTTTAGATTTCTTTGAAGCTCAAATTGTTTTCTTCAAGGAACTTTTCGGCTTGCTGTTTATAGAAACCGCCGACGAGTTTGTCGTGGATGGCTTCGAAAGCGGCCAAGGTCTCGTTGATTTCCGCATCGGTATGCGAGGCGGTAGGGATGAGTCTTAGGAGAATCATGCCTTTAGGGATAACCGGATAAACCACTACTGAGGTGAATATTCCGAAGTTTTCCCTTAAATCTTTTACCAAGAGGGTGGCTTCCACAGGAGAGCCTTTCATCATAACCGGGGTTACGCAGGTGTTGGTTTCGCCCAAGTCGAATCCTCTTTCGCGAAGTCCGTTTTGTAGTTTGTGAACGTTTTCCCATAATTTGGCTTTGATTTCCGGACGGGTACGGAGAAGTTCCAAACGCTTCAATCCACCGATGACCATTGGCATGGTAAGGGATTTGGCGAAAATTTGGGAGCGCAGGTTGAATTTCAGATAACGGATGATTTCTTTATCCCCGGCCAAAAAGGCACCGAATCCGGCCATGGATTTGGCAAAAGTGGAGAAATAAACGTCAATTTGGTCTTGGCATCCTTGTTCTTCACCCGCACCGGCTCCTGTGGCTCCGAGAGTCCCGAATCCGTGGGCGTCGTCCACCAAAAGGCGGAAGTTGTACTTGGATTTCAGTTCGCAAATTTCTTTAAGCTTTCCTTGCTGACCGCGCATACCGAAAACGCCTTCGGTGATGACGAGGATGCCTCCGCCTTGTTCTTCAGCAACTTTGGTGGCACGGGCAAGGTTTTTGTCCAAACTTTCGATATCGTTATGGCGGTAGGTGAAGCTTTTTCCCATATGCAGGCGCACGCCATCCACGATGCAGGCGTGGGAGTCCGCATCATACACAATGACGTCGTGTCTGGAAACCAAGGCGTCAATGGTGGAAACCATTCCTTGATAACCGAAATTAAGAAGGTAGGCCGATTCTTTTTGAACGAACTCGGCGAGTTCTTTTTCCAGTTGGAGGTGTTGTTCGGTTTCGCCGGACATGGCTCTTGCCCCCATAGGGTAGAACATACCGTATTCGGCTGCGGCTTGGGCATCGGCTTGCTTTACTTCGGGATGGTTGCACAACCCGAGGTAGTCGTTGGCACTCCAAAATACGACTTCCTTCCCTTGGAATTTCATTCTTGGGCCAATAGGGCCTTCCAGTCTGGGGAAGATAAAATAGCCTTCGCCATAATCAGCAAACTGGCCTAAAGGCCCGGGATTTTGCTTGATTCTTTCAAATAGGTCTGTCATCAGATTATGATTTTTCTTTTTTTTAATAAAAATGAATAGCAAATTTACGAATAATTGATAAATGAAAAGCCTTTTGTCAAATCAAAAGGCTTAAAGTAAATTTGGCTTTTTATTTTACAAATTCGGTTTTGAAAATTTCGTCGTAGTTGTGAACCCCGTTGTTGATGAATCCTTGGTCGGCCATCCATTGGTCGCTGTACACCTTGGTGATGTAGCGGGATCCGTGGTCGGGGTATATCAGTACGGCAAGGTCGTTTTCGGTGAAAGGATGGGTTTGGGCGTATTGCATAAAGCCCTGAGTAACCGCTCCGGTGGTATAGCCGCCCATAATGGCTTCTTTCAGGGCGATTTCACGGGTTCGGTAAGCCGACATCTCGTCGTTTACCCTTACAAACTCGTCGATTTTATCGAACAAAAGTGCCGAAGGGATAAGGTTTTTGCCCATGCCTTCAATTTGGTAGGGACGGATGTCTTCTTTGTTGATTTTTCCCGTTTCGTGGTAGCCTTTCAGGATGGATCCCAAGGCATCAACTCCGATGACCTTGATGTCCGGATTTTTTTCTTTTAGAAATTTAGCGGAGCCCGAAAGCGTGCCTCCCGTTCCCGTACAAGCAAACAGATGGGTGATTTTTCCTTCGGTTTGTTCCCAAATCTCAGGACCCGTGGTACGGTAGTGAGCGTCGATATTCAGTTCGTTGAAATACTGGTTAATGTATATCGAGTTAGGCGTTTCGGAGGCAATCCGTTTGGCCACTTCGTAATAAGAACGCGGGTCGTCGGCAGGCACATTGGCCGGACAAACGTACACTTGGGCGCCCAAAGCTTTCAGATAAGCAATTTTCTCGGCTTTGGTTTTGTCGCTTACGGCAAGAATGCAGCGGTAACCTTTAACAATAGATACCATGGCCACGGAAAAACCGGTGTTGCCGGAAGTGGTCTCCACGATGATGGAATCGGGTTTTAGAAGCCCCGATTTTTCTGCGCTTTCGATGATATGGAAAGCAATGCGGTCTTTTGTAGAATGTCCGGGATTATAGGATTCCAGTTTGGCATAAACCTTTGCGGCAATGCCCTCTGTTACAGCGTTGAGCCGTACCATCGGGGTGTTTCCTATAAGTTCCAGTATATTGTTATAAACATTCTTCATTTTAAATTCAATTTTCACTCAAAATCGTCGGCAAAGATACAATTTTTTTCGGTTTATGTTTAGAGAGGAAGCCGGAACAAACTGATTTTAATCATTTGTTTAATTTTTACGGAGCAACGAAAATGACATTCAATGCTTAGAGCTCATTTTGCAGAAAAATCTTATTTTCGCAACATCGAAATGACTTTTATGAAACATTGGACTTTTAAGACTTGGAATACGGTATTGGGATGGGTGGTTTTTGCTATTGCTTTTGCAACCTACCTCTTAACAATGGAGCGCAAGTTCAGCTTTTGGGATACGGGCGAATACATCTCTTCGGCCGTTAAATTGGAGGTGACTCACGCGCCGGGAGCGGCTTTTTTTCAGTTGGTTGGTGCAGTGGCGGCTTTGTTTGCTTTTGGTAATCCGGCGAATTACGCTTTGGTTATCAATGCCATGTCGGCATTGTTCAGTGCGTTTACGGTTTTGTTTTTGTTTTGGACGATCACCCATTTGGTTCGTCGGTTGCTTAATAAAGATTTTGAGGAAATTACCCGTCATCAGGAGCTCTCGATTTTGTTTTCGGGGCTGGTGGGGGCGTTAGCCTTTGCCTTTTCCGATACGTTTTGGTACTCTGCGGTGGAGGGTGAGGTTTATTCGATGGCATCGATGTTCATAGCATTGCTTGTTTGGTTGATGACCAAATGGGAAAACGAGTACCATGATTTGGGCAACGAGCGGTGGATTATCCTTATCTTTTTCGCTGTGGGGCTTTCGGTAGGGGTGCATATGATGTGTATGCTTGCGGTTCCGGCGGTGTGCCTTATTTACTATGCCAGAAACTACCGTTTTTCGTGGAAGGGCTTTGCTTGGGCTAATCTCATCACGCTTGGGGTTTTGATTTTTGTATTCAAATTGATTTTCCCTTTTATCATGACCTTTTTCGGTAAGCTCGAAATTTTTGCGGTCAATGGGTTGAGTTTGCCTTTCCATTCCGGAACGGTGGTGGCTTTTCTTCTTTTGGTAGTGGCCTGTTATTTTGCCATAAAATATGCTCGTAAACAGAAGAAAACGGTTTTTCAAACGGCTGTTTTGTCTGTGGTTTATATGATTATAGGGTTTTCCTGCTGGATGGTTATCCCTATCCGTGCGAATGCCAATCCACCGATGAACCTCAACAATCCCGATAATGCAATCGGCATGTTGGATTACTATAATCGCGAACAATATGGCGACTGGCCGACGCTTTATGGTCAGAATTACACGGCGGCTCTGGACTTCAAAGGCATGGAGAAAAATGAAGACGGCAGCTATAAACAGAATAAGCGAGGAGATGTTTACGAAAAAGATGAAACCACGGGAACTTACCGCAAGGTAGGCGAGCGTTTTAATTATGTTTACAACCCGGCCCATGTTAGTCTGATGCCCAGGATGTTCAATGACGATCGGGATGTGATGGCCAATTATATTTCGATGTACGGTGCGCCGGATTTTACGTTTAACTACGGTAATCCTAATGTGGCCGATAACCCCGAAGCACAGAAGATTTTTGATGAACTTCGGAAAAAGTTTGAAGATCAAAGTATTACGGTGGACGATTATCTTCAGGTTAAAAATTATGATTTAATCAATGTGCAACGCCCTTCGTTCATGCAGAATTTGGATTATTTCATTACGTTTCAGAACGGGTATTACTTTTTGCGTTATTTGATGTGGAATTTCGTGGGAAGACAGAACGATTTGGAGGGGCATATGGAGAATAACCGAGGAAATTGGATTTCGGGAATTTCCCTTATAGACGACGCACTTTGGGGAAGTCAGAAAAATATGCCGGCAAAATACAGGAACGAAAGTACGGTGGCCTTTTTCTTTCTGCCATTCCTTTTGGGAATAATCGGACTATTCTATCAGGCAGGGAAGGATTTTGGGCGGTTTTATGCCATTTTATCTCTTTTTGTTCTCACGAGTGTAGGGATTATTTTCTATACGGGGGTTAAACCTTTTGAGCCGAGGGAGCGGGATTATGCGATGGTAGGAGCTTTTTATGCGTTTGCTATTTGGATTGGTTTGGGAGCTGCGGCATTGCTTTGGACGCTGCAAAAACGGGTGAAATCGGATGCGGTGAATTTTGTGGCGGGCTTGGTATTGTTGGGGGTGCCGATGATGATGGGCTTCCAGAATTACACGCCTCATGACCGTAGCGGGCGTTCCACGGCTTACGACTATGCTTATTCCACCTTGAAATCGTTGCCGAAAAATAGTATTTTGTTTGTCTATGGGGATAACGACACTTACCCCAACTGGGCGATTCAGGAGACCGAGCGTTTTCGTGACGATGTGAAGGTGGTGAATTTTACGCTGCTTTCCACACCGTGGAATATCGATCAGGTAAAACGTCGGACGTATAACGCCATGCCGATTCCTTCATCCTTGAAGCATGAGGAATACCGAGACGGGGTGAATGATCAGGTGTACTTGATTTCCAGCGAGGAGTGGAAGGGAATCTTCGAATCTTTGGAAGAACGCGGGCTTTCGCCTTCGACGCTGGAAGAATTCCGTAAATACCAAACGCAGGATTCCATGACGGTGCAAGAGGCATTAAAGTTCTTAAAAGTCGAATCCGAAAGTAAGAATTTGGTTTTAAGCATGATTTTCGGGGAAAGCCGTTTCGAACGTTATAATTTCCTTCCGGTTACTAAGTTTGTTCTTCCGGTTAATAAACAAAATGCGGTGAAATCCGGCATTATCAGAGCGGAAGATGCGTCTTTGGCGGAAGATGCCATTACGATACAGTACAAGCGTCGCAGTATGTTTAAAAACAACCTGATGTTGTTGGATGTTTTAGCCAATTTCGATTGGAAACGGCCAATTAGCTTTTCTTCAGGAGGGGTGTACGATGCCGAGAATCTTTTTTATTTAGGCGATTATCTACAATACGACGGGTTTAGTTATCGTTTGGTGCCCATTCGTACGAAGGAAGCCGAGTCGGGAGAGATGGGCCGAGTGGTTGCCGATGAACTTTATTCGACGGTTAAACAATACCGTTGGGGGAATTTTAAGGACCTTTCCGTTCATTTTGACGAGACTTGTACGCAAAACATTGTGAGCTACCGCAGTTCGGCCAGCCGTGCAGCAGAAGCGCTGGTTTTGAAAGGTGAAAAGCAAAAGGCATTGGAAATCATGGATTTGGCTTCAAGGGAGATTCCGGTGGAAAAATACAATGATCCGAGGTCGCTCAGTTCGATGGTTTACGGATATATCATTGCCGGACAAGAACAGAAAGGGCTGAAATTGGCGGAAGAACTGAAAAAAGGAATCTTTGCAGAGTACGATTATTACCGGGGTCTTTCGTTGCGGGAGCAGCGTTTCGCCGGGCGTCAGATGAAAACCAAACCCATGGAGTATGCTTTGGTGGTCGGAGCCGTTGCGGACGCTTACGAGAAACTTGGAGCGAAGTCTAAAGGGTATGCTTACGTGGTGCGTTCTTTGGAACCTTTGGACAAGCGGTATAACGATTTTATTAAAAATCTCCAGGCTATGGGTAAAGAGAAGGCGTATGGCGAGGTCGATAAAATCCAAAATATCGTGCCTTTCTACCACTATATTTTTGATGTGATGAAGCCTTACGATTCCACTTATGGCGACGAAAAACTCAAACAGATTGAGAGCCAGTTGATGAAGGTAACACAGTAGAATTAGCGCATTAGAAGCATGAAGATAGATTGGATAAGGCGTTTGGGCGATCGGACTGTTTTCCCTTTGGGGACGATGATTTGGGCCGTAGTGGTTTGGGTGGCTTTGGCGGCTTTGGTGTATTGGATTAATACTTTTGTGGCTTTTACGGGAAATAATATTTTGTTTCCTTTTTCGGTCATCTACCCTTCTGCATTTCTTTGGTCGGGGCCGTTGTTTGGGGTTGCTTTTCTTGCTTTAGGGCTTTGGGCTTTCAAATGGTATGGGCGTTGGAACTTCTATGTTTTGTTCGCAGTCGCTTTGTTGTTGGTGTTTTTAGGCAATATGGGGCAGGGCAATATAGACGAAGCTTTGCTGAAGCCGTTTTATTACAAAGGACGTCAGTATTATGCAGATGCGGTGCAAATTACGGATTGGCGGCTTTGGCTGAAGGAATTTAACGGGCGTTTGGACGAATTTCAGCTTCATACCCGGACGCATCCGCCCTATATTACGCTTTTGCATTATTTTTTTCTTTGGGTGTTCGATGGTAGCATTTTGGGGTTGGGGTTGACTTTTTTGGCGTTGTCGGCGTTCAGTTTTCCTTTGGTTAATGGCGTGATGAAGAACTTCTCGATTCCGACGGAGAGGCGAAAGCTTCTTCTTCTTTTGTTTGCTGTAATTCCTTCGGTAAACATTTATCTTATGGTGTCGATAGACGCTTTGGTGCTTACCTCCTCTCTGTTGGTTTTTTATGGGGTTTCAAGAGTCAGTGCGGCGCGCAGGATGGACTGGGTTTCGTTATCGTGTATGGTTTCGGGGCTTTTGTTGACGAATTTAATGACGTTTTCGGGACTGTTTTTATTTGCTTTTTTAGGGTTGTTTTCTTTGGTTCAGTGTTGGTATCGGCGCTACGAAGTGCTCTGGGCTTCCGTGATTTCGGGAGTGGGGTGTCTTTTGGGATTGGTTTTAGTCTCTTACGGGACGGGAAGCAATTGGCTTACGACTTTTTTTGAGGCCAGTCATTCGGAGAATCCTAACGGGTTTATGCTTTTCTATTCTCCGCGGATTTATTTTTTCACGCGACTAGAAGATATTTGTGAGATTTTATTTTTTCTTTCGTTTCCTTTTGTGTCTTATTTGTTTAGCCCGGTGCGTTACGGGCGGCTGTATTCGGACAGTGCGGTTAACGGGTTTTCATTTTCGGCCTTTGCGGTGCTTTTGCTGATGTTTCTTACGGGGGCTTACGGCACGGGGGAGACGGCACGGGCATGTTTGTATATTGTTCCTTTTTTTCTTTTGTTCTTGAAGCAACTAAAGCAGAGTAGCCTTGAGGTCTTGTTTGGATGGTGTTTGTTGCAGACTTTTGCGATGCAGTTGATAGGCAACTATTATTGGTGAAGCAGAACGTAGGGGTAAAATCGTAAAATTAACCTTATCTTTGAGGGGTTAATTTTTACATTATGATACAGACTTTAGAAAACATTCGTCATAAAGCGTCTAAAAACTTTTTTCTTATTGCCGGTCCTTGTGCTATTGAAGGGGAAGGGATGGCCTTTGACATTGCGGGACAAATTGTCGAACTGGCCGATCGGTATCAGATTCCTTATATTTTCAAGGGGAGTTTTAAGAAAGCCAACCGTTCTAGGATTGATTCGTTTACGGGAATCGGAGACGAAAATGCATTGGAAATTCTTCAAAAAGTGGGGCGTCATTTTGATATTCCCACAACCACGGATATTCATGAAAATGCTCATGCGGCTTTAGCGGCGCAGTATGTGGATGTTTTGCAGATTCCTGCTTTTTTGGTTCGGCAGACGGATTTGCTGGTGGCGGCGGCAGAAACGGGAAAAGCTGTAACGCTTAAGAAGGGGCAGTTTTTGTCTCCGGAATCGATGAAGTTTGCGGTGGATAAGGTGAAGGATTCGGGGAATGATCGGGTGGCGATTATTGAGCGTGGCAATTCGTTTGGCTATACGGATTTGGTGGTGGATTTCAGGGGAATACCTACGATGCGGGCTTATGCTCCTGTGATACTGGATGTTACGCACTCTTTGCAGCAGCCTAACCAAAGCAGCGGGGTTACGGGAGGCCGTCCCGAACTGATTGAGACCATTGCGAAGGCCGGGATTGCTGTGGGGGCGGATGGTATTTTTATTGAGACGCATCCGGAGCCTTCGGTGGCGAAATCCGATGGCGCCAATATGCTGAAATTGGATCGTTTGGAGCCGCTTTTGGAGAAGCTTACAAGGCTAAGAGAGGCGATTCTGTAAAGCATTGAGCGGTCATTCGTTTGGTTTAGGCGGTGGAGATTGGTGATTTTATGTAGGCCTTAACGTTCAAAAAAACTTTTAACAATGAAATTTAATCGGCTATTAATTTCTTTTTTTCTTTTTTTTTCGGCTTGGGTTTCGGCGCAGTTGGAGGTTCAGGTTTTGGATGAAAAGGGGCGCGGGATGGCTCGGGCGGAGGTTCGTTACGACGAGAAGGTTTACCTTACGGACGATCGTGGCCGGGTGAAAATCACCTTGTTGGAGACGGAGGCTCCGTTGAAAATCGAACGACCGGGATTTAAGCCTTTTCAAAAGAGGATAGCGGCATTGCCGAAGGTTCAGCAACTTAATGTTCTTATGGTTCGCAGCGAGCGAGAGGCGGAAATCGAAGCCGTGGTTTTTCGCAAAAAAGCACGCCCAGTGGTGACGGATATAACGTCGGTGGAGCTGTCGGCGCGCCAGGCTCGGGAGATGGCTTCGCTTTCCGGGGGGATTGAAGGGCTTTTGAAGACGCTTCCTTCCGTCAATAGCAATACGGAACTTTCTTCCCAATACATGGTGAGAGGTGGGAGTTACGATGAAAATCTGATTTACATCAATGATGTGGAAATTTACCGTCCTTTTCTTATCCGAAACTCCCAGCAGGAGGGCTTGAGTGTGATTAATCCGGATATGGTTTCGGTGGTGAGTTTTTCGCCCGGAGGATTTGAAGCCCGTTATGGGGATAAGATGTCATCGGCTTTAAATCTGTATTACCGCCAGCCCGAACGGTTTGAGCTTTCGGGGGAGGCGAGTCTTATCGGAGGTCGTCTTTCGACGGGATTGGTGAGCAAGAATAAAAAGATGACGGCATTGGTTTCTGGGCGTTATCGAAACACCAATTTGGTGCTCAATACCCTTAATGAGGACACGGATTTTAATCCCCGATTTATGGATGTTCAGTCGTACCTTACCTATACGCTGAATGAGCGTTGGAAATTTTCTTTCCTCGGCTTTTATTCCAAAAACGATTACGAAATGGTGCCTCGGCGCAAAGAGGTGGACTTTGGTTCGCTTCAGCAGCCCATTCGTCTTTCGATAGGGTATGCGGGGCGGGAAGAGGACCGTTATCGTAATGCCATGGGAACGGTTTCGGTTCAGTATAAACCGAATAAGCAGTGGCAATTTACGTTGGATAATTTTGCGTATCAAAATCGGGAGCGGGAGTATTATACGATTTTGTCGGGGTATCGTCTTCAGACGTTTGACCCCATGACGGGGGATCCGGTGCCCTCATACGATGTGGGCGGACAGATTGATCATGCCCGTAACGACTTGTTGGTGCGGACTTATGGCAGTCAGCTTAGGGTGCGGTATGCTTCGGACGCCAATACCGATTACGAAATTGGGGTGAAGTATGAAAGGGAGCTTCTTCGGGATTTGACCAACGAATGGCAATTGGTGGATTCTTTGGGGTATGCAACGCCAAGGCATTGGGTAGAGCCGGGCGTTTTGGATGCGGGAGACTTGAGGATGCGTTATCATATTTACGGCGATAACCGAATTTCACCGACCCGATGGTCGACTTATGGGCAATATGCTAAGAAGTTTTATTGGGGGGCTCATCGGATGTTTTTCAATGCGGGGGTTCGCGGGCAGCATTGGTCTTATAATGGGGAGTGGTTGTTTAGCCCTCGGATGCAGGTGGCGTTGAAGCCCGACTGGAGGACCGATATGCTTTTTAAGTTATCGGGAGGGGTTTATTATCAGGCGCCTTTCTACAAAGAGATTAAGGATTTGTCGGGAAGTTTTAATCCTCTGATTTTGGCGCAGCGTTCTTATCAGGTTATTTTAGGCGGCGATTACGAGTTTGAGATGGCGCAGAGGCCTTTCAAATTGTCAACGGAATTGTACTATAAAAAAATGGAACGTTTGATTCCTTATTTTATAGATAATGTTCGGACGAGGTATTCGGGGAAGAATAATGCCCAAGGGTATGCTTATGGGGTGGATGCGCGATTGTTCGGGGAGTTTGTTCCGGGAGTGGATTCTTGGATTTCGGCCAGTTATGCAAGGGTTTATGAATCCGTTGAAGGGCGAGGGTTTATTCCGCGTCCTAGCGATCAGCGTTTTCGTTTTTCGATGTTTTATCAGGATTATATGCCGAAATTTCCGAGCATGAGGGTCAATCTCACGGCGGTGTATGCGCAGGGGCTGCCTACGGGGGCGCCGATTCGTATTGATGCGCAGACTCGGCTTCCGGATTTTGGGGCGGCGTATTCTTTTCAGCGAAACCTGCCTTCGTACAAACGGGTGGATATTGGTTTGACCAAATTGTTCATCGATCCGAAAAACCCTCGCACGGAGCGTTTGTTTTGGCGCAATTTCAGGGAGTTGGCGTTGGGGGTTCAGATTTTTAATGCGTTTAATATTCGCAATACGGTGGCCAATCAGTGGATTACGGATGTGAACACGCAATACATTTATCCGGTGCCGGTAAGGCTGACGGGACGGTTTTTTAATGTGAAGTTGGAATTTAAGTTTTAGACGCGATACCATTGAACCCTTGGTTGAAAAACCGAGGGTTTTGTTTTTTTTGATTCATGGTGAAGGTTTTATTTTGAATGGGTGGAAATTTGGCTTGAAAATGAAAGCGGAAAAGATGAAATTTACAACGTATTAATTTTTTTTTGAATAGATAATGAATGATTTTAACGTGCGATTTCGTTCTGCGGAGGAGAGGGATCTGCCGGAAATAGGGACTATTATAAAGCGGGCCATCCACCGACGGAAGCAGGACGGCAGTACGCAGTGGCAGGACGGCTATCCTAATGAGGAAACGCTGAGAGAGGATATTGCTAAAGGGTACGGGCATGTGCTAACCCTTAACGGGGACATAGTGGTTTATTGTGCTTTGATTAAAAATAACGAGCCGGCTTACGAAGCGATTGAGGGGCGTTGGTTGAGTGAGGGGGATTTTTACGTTGTGCACCGTGTGGCGGTGGCGGAGGCTTTTTTGGGTCAGGGGTATGTTTTGGCGTTGTTTGGAAGGCTTGAATCTTGGGTGGGCCGCCAAGGGGTTTCGAGTATTCGGGTGGATACCAATTACGACAATGGGGCGATGCTTCATATTTTAAGGCGTTTGGGGTATCGGTATTGCGGTGAGGTTTATTTTCGGGGTTCGGCGCGAAAAGCATTCGAGAAAGTTTTGGATTCAAGTGCTGAAAATGGCGAGGGAGAATTTGGGGAGTTAACATAATTTTAACGAAAAAGGTTATATTTGTGGTTTATACCGAAGAAATAAGATGAAATCGAAATTATTTAAGTTTTTTCCTTTAGTGGCTTTGACCGTGGCGGTGTTGCTTCACGGGGTTAATTTGCTTAGTCCGCTTCCACCGGAGTATTTGGTTTATGGGCATTTGGTATTGATGGCGGGCTTGGTGGTTTATGCCTTGCGTCGGAAGAACCTCACCACTTGGATTTTGATCAGTATTGTTTTAGGGATTATTATCGGGCGCGATTATCCCGGAGTGGCGCTTTCGCTTCAGCCTCTCAGTCAGGGGTTTATTCGTTTGGTGAAGACCATTGTGGGGCCTATTCTTTTTGCGACGTTGGTTTACGGTATTGCGGGGCATTCGGATCTGAAACAGGTTGGACGTATGGCTTGGAAGTCGCTATTGTATTTTTATACGGCGACTACGCTGGCTTTGTTTATTGGTTTGGCGGCGATTAATATATCGCAGGCGGGAGTTGGAGTGGATGCTTCGAAAATTCCTCATCATGAATTGCCTAAGGCTTCGACGGTGAAAGAGGCGGATGTGAAGGCGTTGGAGCAGATTCCGGAACATAACCAGTGGATTTTTAAGACCACGGCATTTTTCAGGGATGTTTTTCCGGAGAATATTATTAAATCCATTTATGAAAACCAAGTGCTTCAGATTGTGGTTTTTGCTGTTGTTTTTGGGATAGGGCTTGCTCAGCTTCCCGAGAAAAAGAAGAAACCGTTGGTTGATTTTATGGATAGCTTGGCCGAAACCATGTTCAAATACACGCATATTATCATGTATTTTGCTCCGATTGGGGTTGGGGCGGCTATGGCGTACACGGTGGGGCATATGGGGATTGATATTTTGAAGTATTTGTTTAAGCTTCTTCTTACGCTTTATTGCGCTTTGATTGCTTTTGTGTTGTTGGTGCTTCTTCCGGTGGCATTGTATTTAAAAATTCCGATTAGGAAGTTTATTGAAGCGGTGAAAGAACCGGTTTCCATTGCTTTTGCTACGACGAGTTCCGATGCGGCGTTGCCGGTGGTGATGCAGAATATGGAGCGTTTCGGGGTTCCTCGTAAGATTGTGTCTTTTGTGGTTCCTACGGGCTATTCGTTTAACTTGGATGGGACGACGCTTTATTTGTCTTTGGCTTCTATTTTTGTGGCTCAGGCGGCGGGGATGAACCTTTCTTTTGGGCAGCAGCTTTTAATTTGTCTTACGCTAATGATTACCAGTAAGGGGGTGGCGGCGATTCCTCGGGCTTCGTTGATTATTTTGATTGCCACGGCGGATCAGTTTGGGTTGCCTACGTTTATTATTGCGGCCATTTTGGGGATTGACGAGCTGATGGATATGGGGCGTACTTCGGTTAATGTTATCGGGAATTGTTTGGCGTCGGTGGTGATTGCCAAATGGGAAGGCGAGTTTGACGAGGCAAAAGCGGCTAACTTCGTGGAAGAATAAAAAAAACTAAACCTAAATCTAAAATAATGAATAAGAAATTCGCTACGTCGGTTACGTTGGGGTTTGCTTTGTTTGCGATGTTTTTCGGGGCGGGCAATTTGGTGCTTCCTCCTTATATAGGTATTAAATCTGGCGGGCAATGGCTTTGGGCGGTGGCTGGTTTTTTGACGACGGGCATTGTGGCGCCTTTTTTAAGTGTGTTGACGGTGGCGAAGTATGGCGATTCTTTTACGGATTTGGGTCGTCGGGTTAGCCCTTGGGTGATTCGTATTTTGGCTTTTTTGATAATGTTGTGTATCGGGCCGCTGGTGGCGATACCGCGTACGGCTTCTACGACGTTCGAAGTGGGGGTATTGCCTTTGGTTCCGGGGTTTAATGGGGTGGTTTTTTCGCTTATTTTTTTCGCTTTAATATACTTGCTTTGCGTATCAAAGTCTAAAATTGTGGACATCATCGGGAATTATTTAACGCCTTTTTTGATGGTGGTTTTAGGGGTATTGGTTTTTGTGGGGATTTACCGTACGGCGGGGGTGGCTCCGTTACCGACGGATTTTTCGGCGCAGGAGGCTTACATTTATGCTTTTCATGAGGGGTATCAAACCTTGGATGTGTTGGCGGGAGTGGTTTTTGCGGGGATTATCATTAGTGCGGCTATTGCTAAGGGGTATACCGGAGCGAAGGAACGTTTGGGGATTACCGTTTCGGCAGGGTTGATTTCGATGGTGGCTTTGCTGGTTATTTACGGGGGGCTTATTTACCTTGGGGCGCATTATGAATCGTCTCAAGGCGGAGAAGTTTCGCGTACGGCACTCCTTTTAGGGCTTTCTCGGAGTGTTTTGGGAGGCAGTGGGACGTTGGTGGTTTCGGTGGCGATGGCTTTAGCCTGTGTGACTACGGCGATTGCTTTAACTTCTGCGATGGGCGATTTTTTGGAGGAATGGACGAAAGGAAAGCTGAAATACCGTTGGGGTGTTTTGCTTACTTGTCTTTTTTCGGCTTATTTGTCGGTAAAATCGGTGGACGAAATCATTGAGTATGCCGTGGTGATTTTGGGGTTTGTGTATCCTGTTACGTTTACTTTGATTCTTACCATTTTGTTTTTTGGGCGGTATGTAACTTCGCCTCGGCCTTACCTTGCGGCGGTTTCGGTGGCGGCGTTTTTGGCGTTGGGCTCGGTGTTTTTGCATTGGGGAGTGTTTGCGGAAACTATTGAGAGAGGGCGTTCTTTTTTGCCGTTGTCGGCGCGTCATTTGGAGTGGGTTTTGCCTTCGTTTTTGGCATTTGGGGTTACGGCGCTTATGGATCGGGGCAGGCGGGCGTAAGGTTTGGTTTAGAGACGATTGATTTCGTCGATGCTTTGCTTTAATCGTTCTAAATTAAGGAAATAAATACGTAAATTTGTAGGAAATATTTATCATTGATTATGCTGACGAAAACCAGAGTTCAGGAATTCCTGAAAGAGATAGAAGTAGACGATTTAGTGAATAACCTCCAGATTATGGGGGAGGACGTTTATATTGATATGACGGCGCATTCGCCTGCAATGCACGAAAAGAAAAAATTGGAAGTGGCCATGAAGCAGGCATTTGCTTCGGAGTTTGGGGAGGCGGTTAATCTTAAGCTTAAGATTGTTTCTCCCGAACCTACCGAAGTCCAGCAGAACCAGATTAAGGGGAAGCAGATTCCGGGGATTAAGAATATTATTGCGGTGGCTTCCGGCAAAGGAGGTGTAGGGAAGTCTACGGTGGCGGCTAATATGGCGGTTACTTTGGCTAAAATGGGATTTAAGGTAGGGCTTTTGGATGCGGATATATACGGGCCATCGGTTCCTACGATGTTGGATACGGAGGGGGCTAAGCCGGTTTCCGTTACGGTGGACGGCAGAAACCTGATGCAGCCTATTGAAAATTATGGCGTTAAAATGCTTTCGATAGGGTATTTTTCGGGAGCGAACCAGGCGGTGGTTTGGCGTGGGCCGATGGCGGCTAAGGCGCTTAATCAGATGTTGAGGGATGCACACTGGGGCGAGTTGGATTTTCTTTTGGTGGATCTTCCTCCGGGAACGGGAGATATTCATTTGTCGATTATTCAGGAGGTTCCGGTAACGGGAGCGGTTATTGTTTCGACGCCTCAGCACGTGGCTTTGGCGGATGTGAAGAAGGGGATAGCGATGTTCCAGATGGAAAGCATTAATATTCCGGTATTGGGCTTGGTGGAAAATATGGCTTATTTTACTCCTGAGGAACTTCCGGATAACAAGTATTATATTTTTGGGAAGGAAGGGGCTCAGTTTTTGGCAAAAGACTTAGGTATTCCGGTTTTGGGTGAGGTTCCGTTAATCCAAAGTGTTCGTGAGGCGGGGGATGTTGGTCGTCCGGCGGCGTTGCAAGAGGGAAGTCGGATCGAGGCGGTTTATCAAGAATTGACGCGGAATATGGTGGAGAGTTTGGTGGAGCGCAACCGTAATCTTCCTCCTACGGAAGCGGTTAAAATTACGACGATGGCGGGCTGTTCTTCCAAGAAGAAATAATAACGATATAAAAGAAATAAAGACGCATGAAAAAAGACCTTCATCAGGACGAAATCGTAGCGAAAGTGCAGGAAGCTTTGGAGAGCATCCGTCCGTTTCTTAATAATGACGGGGGAGATATAGAGTTGGTGGATGTGGAAGGCGATAAGGCCTATGTGAAACTTCAGGGGAATTGTAGCGGTTGTCCTATGAGTTCTTCCACCATGAAGTTGGGGGTGGAAGGCACTATTAAGCAGTATGCTCCGGAGATTAGCGAGGTGATAAATGTTGCGGAATAAACTTTTACCCAACTTTTTCAATAAAAAAACAGTACTTTTTTGTACTGTTTTTTTTATTGGATCACTCTTCTTCTAAGAGGGGATGAAATTTAAAGAGCCACTTTCTAAATGAAAGCGGCTCTTTTTTATAAGGTGTTTTTCTTATTCTTAGAATAGATACTTGATACCAAGACCAAGGTTTCCAAGGTTAAGACCTACAGTAGCGTTGTCGGTGCTTTTTCCACCTTCTGGCTTAACAGATTGGTATCCGAAAGCTCCCACAGTAGCTTCAACAGACCAGTTGTTGGTGATGAAGTAGTCTACCCCTGGTCTCAAGTAGAAACCGAAAGAAGAAACTTTGTTAGATGTAGTGCTGTTTCCAGCAACAGTACTCTTTTCGCTACCCCAAGCCATTGGAACGTCGAATTGACCGAAAAGGTAGAAGTTGTTAGCAACCCCCCAGTACTTTCTGATCATTGGCTGGAATACGAAAGACGAAACAGTATTCTTGTTGTCATTAGAATACTTTACAGTTTTTCCTTCGTAACCTACTCCAGCTCCGATTGCTACAGTTGGAGAGATGAAGTATCCAACTGTAGGAACAAAAGCAGTTTTGCTTGTTGTTTCGTTTTTTAGGTTGTCTGTAGAAGAGTTATACTGAGCAGTACCAGTAACAAAAGTTCTTCCTTCGAATCCTGAAGTTTGAGCGTTTACCGCTCCGAAAAGTGCCAAAGCACCTACTAAAAATAGTTTTTTCATTGTTTATTAACTTTAAATAAAACGTTATTTTGTTTGCCGCAAAGATAGGTAATCCGAAGAGGCTGGTAAAATGATTTTTGTCATGTTTTTTTAGGGGACTATAAAAAGCGTTTAATCCATGCAAATTTTTTCTCGCTGTAGGGTGGGTACTTTAAGTTGGGTTCGCCCCAAAGGCTTTTCTTTAGTAAGGCTTTTTGGTGGGAAAAGGCCTCAAAGCCGAAGGCTCCGTGGTAATGGCCTATCCCAGACTGACCTACGCCTCCGAAGGGGAGGTTGGGATTGCTTAGGTGCATGATCACGTCGTTGATGCAGCCTCCTCCGAAAGAGATCTCTTGGGTGAAACGTTGTTGCTCTTCTGCGTTATGGCTAAAGAGGTAAGCGGCCAGTGGTTTTTCGTGCTGACGGATTTGCTCCAGGGCGTCCGAAAAGGAGTCGTAACTTAATACGGGGAGCAGAGGACCGAAAATTTCTTCCTGCATGATGGCATCGTCCCAAGAAATTGGAGCAAGAAGGGTGGGGGCAATGTAACGATGGTTTCGGTTGCTTTCGCCGCCGTGGTAGATTTTGTCGGTCGGGATGAGGGCGGATAGGCGGTCGAAATGCTTTTCATTAATGATTTTGGTGTAGTGGGGGCTGTCTTTTTGGTAGTCGAAAGCGGTAATGTAGGCTTTCAGGCGTTCCAGTAGCGGTTTTTGGATGCTTTGGTCCACCAGTAGGTAATCGGGGGCAACGCATGTTTGCCCTGCATTTAAAAATTTTCCCCAGACGATGCGTTTGGCGGCTTTGTCAAGATCGGCATGGCGGCTGACGATGGCGGGAGATTTTCCTCCGAGTTCCAGGGTGACGGGGGTTAGGTGTTTGGCGGCGGCTTCATAAATAAGCGTTCCGATTTTGGGACTACCGGTGAAAAACAGTTTGTCGAAGCGCAGCTTTAGCAATTCGGTTGTGGTTTCTACGCCGCCTTGGGCGCAAAAAATCAGATTTGGAGGGAAGTGTTGGTTCAGGAGATTGGCAATGGCTTCCATGGTATGCGGGGCGACTTCGCTGGGCTTTACGATAGCGGTGTTTCCGGCGGCAATGGCAGCCACCAACGGCGATAGAGAAAGTTGATAGGGATAGTTCCATGCGCCGATAATCAGGGTGCAGCCTAGGGGTTCCTTATGGATTTGGCTGCGTCCCGGCAGATTGACCAGGTTGGTGCCTACCCGTTTGGGGCGGGCTAACTTCCGGAGGTTTTTTAGGAAATAATCAATTTCACTTAGCACGAAAGCGATTTCGGTGGTGTAGGTATCCATCACGGATTTGCCGAAATCTTTGGCTATGGCTTCGTAAAGTAAGGGTTGGTGATCGGTGATAGCTTTGCGTAGGGTTTTTAGATGGGTTTTCCGCGTTTCCAAGGGCTTGGTGTGTTGGCCGTTGAAGAAGAGGCGCTGGCTTTGTAAAATTTCTTTAAAATTCATTATCTTGGGGGTATTGAAACGTAAAGGTAAACAAAAGATTTTTTGCAAAGTCTGACGAACCATTTAAAATGAAACAAAATGGAATTTAAGTATAAAAGAGTTCTGATTACAGGCGGTGCTTCGGGCATTGGGAAGATTATGGCGCGTAAGGTGTTAGAGCGGGGGTGCTCGGATTTAGTGATTTGGGACATAGATAAGACGGGGCTGGATCGGGCTGTTGCTGAGATGGCGTCTTTGGGCGGGCGGGCGCATGGCGATGTGGTGGATGTGGCTTGTCCAGATAGTGTGGAAGGGGCGGCGCGGCGGGTGTTGTCGGAAGTCGGCGGGATTGATGTCCTTATTAATAATGCGGGGGTAGTGGTGGGCTCCTACTTTCACGAACATACTTTTGAGCAGATGGAGAAGAGCCTTCGGGTAAATACACTGGCGCCGATGTTGGTGTCCCAAATGTTTTTACCGGGAATGATGGAGCGCAATTGTGGGGCGGTATGCAATATTGCTTCTTCGGCGGGCTTGGTGTCTAATCCTAAGATGTCGGTTTATGCGGCTTCCAAATGGGCGGCGGTAGGCTGGAGTGACAGTCTTCGTTTGGAAATGGAACATTTGGGGAACGCGGTTTCGGTAACCACGGTGATGCCGTATTATATTAATACGGGGATGTTTGAGGGGGTGCGTTCCAAGCGGATTCCTATTTTGGAGCCCGAGCGTGCTTCGGAGCGCATTCTTCGGGCTGTGGAACGGGAGCAAAAACTCGTGGCTTTTCCTTTGCCTTATGGGCTGGTTCGGTTTTTTCAGGGGATTCTTCCTTTGCCGCTTTACGATTGGGTCATGCGTCATGTTTTGGGGATTTACGAGACGATGGACGGTTTTAAGGGGCGCGGATGAGGATTTTACCACTTTTTTCTTTTCACGTAGAGAAAGGTGGCCAGTACGATGGCGGCCATGAATCCTAAGGTGACGAAATACCCGTTTCGGTGGTGAAGTTCGGGCATATGGTCGAAATTCATGCCGTATACTCCGGCGATGAAGGTGATGGGCAGAAAGTACATGGAATAGATGGCCAGGATCTTCATGACTTGATTGGCTTTTTGATCGGCCAAGGCCAGAGAAAGGGAGAGGAGGTTGGTGATTTGGGCATTGAGATGATCGAAATCGGCAATAACATCTTTGTATTTGTCTTTTAAATCCGTGATTTCATACTCGGAGAGTTTCAGGTTTTTGAATTTTTCCACCCAATCGGACGAAGTGTTCAGCACTCGGGTGTTGAGTCCTGCTTTGCGTTTTAGGCGGTAGAGTTGTCTTAGGTAGTTGGAGCGGGTGGAGGTGCTTAGGAAGATTTGGGTCTCCAGTTTATCCAAAGTGTCGAGTAGGGCGACGGCTTCGTCGTCAAAGGTTTTAATGACTTTTAGGGCTAGGGACAGAGCCGTTCGGTCGGGGGTGCATTGTTCGGGAGGCAGTTGGCGAATTTCGTTTAGGGTATTTTCGATGCTTTGGCTTGGGATTCGGTGCAGGGTGATGATTTGGTTTTCGAATAAGAAAACGCTCAATTTGGTACTCACATCGCTTAGGCTGTTGAGGCTTTTTCGTTCTTTAGCGGTGTTTTCGCGCATTAGGAAAAAATGGAAATTCCCGTAGGATTCGTATTTGGGAAGGTGGTTGGTGTCAATGGTGTCTTCCAGGAGCAAATGGTTGATTTGATAGTTTTGGTTTAGGGCTTTCAAATCTTTTTCGGAGGGTTCTTCAATATCGATCCATTCGAGGAATTCGTTTTTGAAAATGGTTTTTGATGGCATAGGTGTAGGCTCTGGTGAGCGGTTTAGCTATTTTTTTAATATCGGTTATCTTTGCCAAAATTAATAAAACTTATGATTAAAAGCACAATAAAGGGGGTTGGGCATTATGTTCCGGATCAGGTGGTAACCAATGAGGATTTGGCTAAGAGGATGACCACCAGTGACCAGTGGATTACCGAGCGTACGGGGATTAAGGAGAGGCGGCATCGCAGAAACCGAATTGATGAGAAGGAAACCACGGCGTTTTTGGGCTATAAGGCTTCGGAGCGTGCGCTTCGCCTGGCGGGGATGTCGGCGGAATCTATTGACTATATTATTTTTGCTACGCTTTCACCGGATTATTATTTTCCGGGGTGTGGGGTTTTGCTTCAGGAGATGCTGGGGTGTAGAACGGTTGGGGCGTTGGACGTTCGCAATCAGTGTTCGGGGTTTGTTTATGCGCTTAGTGTGGCGAATGCTTTTATAAAATCGGGAACGTACAAGACTATTTTGGTGGTTGGTGCGGAGATTCATTCTTTTGGTTTGGATTTTTCCGATGAGGGGCGTGGGGTTTCGGTGATTTTTGGAGACGGTGCGGGGGCGGTTATTTTGTCGGCTTCGGAGGCGGAAGACAGCGGAGATATATTGGCGGTGAATATGCATTCCGAAGGGCGGTACGCGGAGGAATTGGCGGTGCTTTATCCGGGGACGAAGTACGGATGGAGCGATCGGGTGCTGAAAGAGCCCGGGGCGGTGGATTCGGGAAAAATATACCCTTACATGAATGGGAATTTTGTTTTTAAGCATGCGGTAACGCGTTTTCCTCAGACCATGATGGAGGCTTTGGAGTCGGCAGGCAAGACGTTGGAGGATTTGGATTTGTTTATTCCTCATCAGGCGAATTTGAGGATTGTGCAGTTTATTCAGGAGAAATTCGGTCTTTCGGACGAGAAGGTGTTTAATAATATTCAGAAATACGGGAATACGACGGCGGCTTCCATTCCTTTGGCGTTGAGCGAGGCGGTGGAACAGGGCAGGGCAAAGCGGGGCGATTTGATTCTTCTTTCGGCTTTTGGCAGTGGTTTTACTTGGGGGAGTGTCCTGCTTCGGTATTAGCCTTTAAGGGGGGGAGATCTCCGAATGGATGGCGTTTGGGAGGGAAAAAAGCCACAAATCCGTAAAAATTGTTGTGCAAGTCCTTGTAATTTTCTACATTTGGCTCTGTTATGCTTTTGGAACCCAAGGACATCCGAAAAAACGAAAAAAAACGGCCGAAAAATTTGGTGGTTTCGGATAATTGTGTAAACACACACACACACACACACACACACACACACAACTATTCCCTAAATTCTTATAGGGGCGCGCAGGTAGGCGTAGCTTATAAAAAAAATTCGGAAAAACCAACCCTGCTTTCTTTTTTTGAGGTTTGGGGTTTGGGCGTCGTTTTAGGAAATTTCATTCCCCGAAACGACGCTTTTTTCGTTTCGATCTTTGCGGTGGCTTTAGCCATTATTCTTTTTGCTTTTTCGGAAAGGTTATTCTCAACGCTAAATCCCAAGCTAAAAGCCCGTTTTTGTTTTCATAAGTTAAAGTTTAAGTGTATCGGGGCTTTTAGCCGCCGGAAGGCCACCCCATGGCTTTCCGGCTTTCTTTCAAAACGATTTCAACCTCACAATAAAACCTCGCAGCCAATTATGACCAAGGCGTTCCCCTTTGGTCTTCCGTCCAAAACAAAGAAAGCGGTCTTTTCCGCCCCCTCAAAAACGGGGGCGTTTAGCCGAGTTTTCAGGGGCTTGAACGTTTGGTTCTTTTGGCTCCGCCGAACCCCAGCGTTAGGTTGGTTTCAAGACCAAAGACCAAAGCACTTCCGACGATAGTCAAAAAAGTAAAGCGGCGGCTTCGTCGGAAAATAGAGAAAAAGAAAAGCATTAAAAAAGTGCGGAAGCACGGCGCAGGCGTTCATTGTTTTTTGCATCGGGAGTACGGGCATGGGATGGTAGTCTTCATAACCAACCAACACCTAACCCCATTCCGGCCCGTTTCCGATGCTTTTACCCCTTAACCATTAATCATTAACCATTAATCATTATTAAGTTATGCCAATCAAGTACAAAGTCATTCAGAAAGGGCAACCCGGGGTTGCCGGCGGAGGCGAGAAGAAATATTACGCCTCTGCAAACACGGTAAGCGAGAAAACTTTAGCCGGACTTACCAAAGACATCGAGAAAATTTCCACCGTAAGCGGCGCGGACATTAGGGCGGTGTTGTACGCCTTGGTGGATGTCATGCAGACCGCTTTAGCGGAGGGGCAGGTGGTGAGGTTAGGCGAGCTCGGCAGTATGCGGGTGAGCATTAGTAGCGAGGGTAAAGCCACGGAGGAAGAAGTAACCGCCTCGGCAATAAAAAGCGCCAAAGTGGTCTTTACGCCAGGCTCTGACCTGAAAAAAATGTTGGCCACGCTGAAGTATGAAAAAATGTAGCGTGTTTGGAGAAAAAAACACGCGTGCGGATTTTTTTTTCACGCGTGTTTTTCTCCAAAAACACGTGTGTTTTTGGGGCGCCTTGCGAAAGCCCTTGCAGAGGGCGTTTGCAGAACCCCAAAAAAACCATTCCTAAGAACAAACTTAAAATGAACAGACCATGATGAAAAAAACGACATCTTACGCCGTTTGGGCTTTTTTGGGTCTCGGCGTGCAGGCCTTCGGGCAGAGCGATCAGTACAATGGGCGGATGGGGATTAACACCACCACGCCCAAAGCCACTTTGGAAGTGGCCCCCAATGAGAGCCTTCCCAAAGAACGAGCGAAGGGACTTCTCATTCCCCGATTGACTTTGGAAGCCGTGTCCCATATGACCTTGACGCCCGACCAGCACTCGATGTTGGTGTTTGTGAAGGACGTGAACCCCACCGGCAGCATGGGGACCGGCACGATTACGGGGATTACCGATGTGGGGTATTATTACTACAGCCAAGAAACTTCTTCGGATCCCGGCACTTGGGTCAAGCTGAATGCAGGCGTGCCTTTCAGCCTTCCTACCGGTACGGCGGACGGTCAGGTTTTGACTTGGGACGCCGCTGCCAACCAATACGTTTGGCGGACTAAAACCACCCTTTACGAAGCCGACGGTACTTTGGCGACCGACCGCACGGTATCGAATTTAGACCGCAAACTTACCATCACGGGCGATGCCCAGGTGTTGATTACGGGCGGCAACCGTTTGGGGCTTCGGGTGTCCGATGTCCACCCGTCGGCGGTGGCGCAGTTGGGTAAAGATTCGGGCGAAACGGGCGGGGTGTTGTTCCCTACTTTAGCCGAATCCGAAAAAACGAACATCCCCTCTCCGAAAGAAGGGTTGATGATTTACAACAAAGACAAACATTGTTTGGAGATTTACACCCTTGGGGTGGGTTCGGTTCCCGAGTGGCGTTGCGTGTCGAATGCGGCGGTTAATGTCAGTGTGTCGTTTGACGCCTTCGAGGGCAGTTATGTTACCACGCAAGCCTTTGATGCGGCGAATGTCGTCAAGTTTTCGGTCATCAACAACTCGTTTAACCCCGTGGGGTCTTTGGACTTCAGTACTGCCGTAAGTTTAAGCGGTACGCCTGCGGAGGTGGCCAATGGGCTTACGGTAGTGGGGGATTCTAACACGACGAATGTAACCATCAACCCGGGGCAGTCGCGTGTGCTGACCTATAAACTCTCGGGGACGCCTACTACGGCAGGGACGCTCACGGCGAACTTCAGCCGTTTGGGCTTATCGGGTAGTGGCAGCACGCAAGTGGTAACCGCCGCCGCCCCTACGCTGAAAACGATGGCGTTTAACGCTTCCGGTTCTTGGATTCGAGGGAAGGCGATGGATACAAACAACTACATCACCGTTGAAATCGAGAATACGGGTGGGGCAACGGCAAGTGGTCTCAACCTGTCTAATGCCATCAGCCTAAGCCAGCTTTCGGGGATTAGTGTAGTGCCGAATCAGCACACTTCGGTAACCATTGCTGGAAATACGATAAAAACCTTGCAGTACCAGTTGGCGGGGTCTTCGCCTTCGATAGGGACATTAAAGGCGAACTTTACCTCTGGACAGGTTGGCGGTACGCAAACTGCTAACCAAGCGTTTGGGCAGTTTGCCAATGCGACTTCCAGCAATTTAACCGTTAACGGGACTTATGTAGTGGGCGTAGGCAGCAATGGTACGGTACAGGTGATGCTTCAGAACAATAACAATTATGCCCTCAATAACTTGGATTTGAGCAATGCCCTCAGCATTTCCAACGGTTTGGGCATCAATGGGAGTAGCAACAGCAGCGTAACCCTCCCCGCCAACCAGTCGCTTACGCTGACATATCCGGTAACGGGGATGCCAACGGCTCCCGGTAGCGCTACAGCGACTTTTAGCTCGGCGCCGTTTGCGACCCTAACCACTAATTTTAACATCAGTGCCGCCACGGCGACTTTGGGGCCGGTAAAAGACCAGTTGATTGTGGCTTTAGACTACAACAATCAAAAGTACCATTCGCCGGCCACGGGTATTCCGGACGGTTACGAATTTGAGGTGAAAATCCCTTACACCAATGCCAACCCGACCAACGGCAGTTATTCGGCTTACGAGCAGATTTTGCCGCTCCAGAACGATGCGGGAGGCACCCAGAACTTCAAGCTGTACTATCCTGCGGGGACTTTGGCGGGAGCAAGCGGAACGATTACGGCGAAGTTGCGAAATGTGTCGGGTGCTCCTTTCAAAGCGAAAACTTATGGTCCTGACGGTCAGCAGTACAACCTGATTTTGGGGGCATCTAATTACACCATCACCTTTAATGGGAATGTCTCCAGTACGCCGTTTGGGGTAAAAGCCATCGGTGGGGTTCCGGATAAGAAGTTTGGGGTGCAGACTAACGGAAGATTAGAGCATCAGTTTATCTATATTCCTATAACGGGGAGTGATGGTAAAACTTGGCTCAATAATAACCTTGGGGCGGACTATGCTAACCTCAATTCTCCCGCTTTTAATCCTGTGAAACAAGCCACCAGTTTGACGGATAAGAATGCTTATGGTTCTCACTTCCAGTGGGGGCGTGATGCTGACGGGCACGAGCTGGTAACTTATCCAACGGCAGCCACAGGGAATAGAGTAAACCCAAGTATCCCGTTGTATGATAATGCTCAGTTGCAGACTTATACTAACCCTTGTCCTGATGGTTATCACGTGCCTACCCGAGTAGAATGGGAGGCTTACCAGAATTTGCTTACCTCTAAGAATGCGGCAGGTTGGTTTGCAAGCCCTTTAAAGCTCACCTATGCTGGGGACTTGAGTAGTAGTGGCGGTTGGAGTCCTGCTCCGGGAACCAATAGCGGCTGGTACTGGTCGTCTTCTCCTGGTAGCAGTAGCTACGCTTGGTACTTGTACTTCAATGATGGCAGCAGCAACACGAACTACAGCAGCAGTCGCAACTGGGGGCGCCCGCTCCGCTGTCTTCAGGATTAGGTGAGCGTTCACATCTGTTTGCCGCCGGCCCGCCGTAGGCAAGCCGGCGGGGACTTCTCGGTAAGCTTAATTTATAAGCATTGCCCTATCTCTAAAACAAAGAGATACTTGTAAACTTTAGTTTACAGAGCATAGTTCTTTAAAAGTGTAGAAATTAGAAAGGTCTTGTTCGCAGGCATACGAATTCCGTAGTAGCCACATCCGGGTATGTAACACAAAACTTTGGAAAGAGTAAATACCTACCGGCTATGTTTACACAAGTACAAAGTGGAGGGGTTATGTCGGGAGCTTGTCTGTAGTATGTTTTGTAAAAAACACACAAGAATAGGTTTGGCTAATCCAAGTTTACCCCTATACCCCTTTGGGGGAAGGGATAAGGTATGGGGCAGTACCCATTTTATCTATAAGCATAGGTAAGATTAAAAGTAAACTTATTTTGGTTGTTGGGTTGCCGCCCGTTCCCGTTAGGCTTTGCCTTTTCGGGCTTGGGCTTTTAGTCTTTCGGGCGGTTGGAATCCTGCTCCGGGAACCAATAGCGGCTGGTACTGGTCGTCTTCTCCTAATAGCAGTAACAACGCTTGGAACTTGAACTTCAATGATGGCAACAGCAACACGAACAACAACAACAATCGCAACTGGGGGCGCCCGCTCCGCTGTCTTCAGGAATAGCCCCACAAGGTGTTTATTATAACACAAGTAGGCTTTAGTTTCCCTTTGTTTTGGGAAGCGGTTTTTACACTTTTTAGAACTTATGTCATAAAGTTAACTTAAATAAAAAAATATAAACCCTATGAATATTCATAATATACTAAGTATAGTAGGCTTGCATCAGCAATCAGGCCTGTGTTTCTTCAAAGAGGGAGGTTTTCGCAAGTGCTACAACCAGCACGCGATGCACTTTACCCAACACATCAAACCTATGAAAGTGCATACCCGTTTCTACAAAAATGCCAATACCTATGTGCATAGTATGGGCTTCCCCGAAACCGCACTGCCCCGCTATATAGAGCATTGCCAAAACCACCACGAAGCCCAAGTGGCAGAAGAAACGCAAGACTATATCCTACTCGCCACCTCGCCTTGGCCCATGACCACCCCTTACGAAATATGGAGTACCCTAAAAATACAAAAGCATAACCAACTGAAAGACCTGCAATACCAGCAGCACCTCCTAACACAAGAGATAGAACCCCCACATTTACCCTACGAAAAAATAGCGAAAATGGTACAGCAGTTCAGAATAGAAGCTGCCACCCCATTAGATGCGTTCAACCTGGTACAGAAACTAAAAAAACTATTGCCCAATGAGTAGCCTCCTCTACCAACAGCTTTACCAGGCGTATTTTGCCGCCCGAAGACACAAACGCACCAAACCCGAACAGCTTCGTTTTGAAGTAAACTATGAAACCGAAATCAACCGCCTTTACCAAGACCTCATCAGCAGAAACTACACGCCGCTGCCGTCTAAGGTTTTTGTGACACGCAAACCCGTGGATAGAGAAATCTTTGCCCCTCGTTTCCGCGATAGGGTGGTGCATCACCTCATTTACCAGTACATTTATAAGCACTTAGATGCCCAATTTATTTACGATAGCTACAGTTGCCGAGTAGGGAAGGGCACTTTGTTTGGCATCGAACGGGCAAAAGGCTTCCTAAGAAAAGCCTCCGCCAATTATACGCAAGACGCCTATGTGTTGAAGTTAGACATCAACGGCTATTTTATGAACATCAACCGCGAGCTCCTTTGGCAGAGTGTGGAACAACACTTAGACTATACCGCCCTCAACATTACCCAAACCGAGCAAGATACGCTCCACTACTTAGTCAGGCAAGTGGTATTGCACGATGCCGCCATTGGGGCAGAGCGTGGGTCGCCACGCCACTATTGGGAGCGTATCCCCGCCAGCAAAAGCCTGTTTTGTACCGCCGAAGCTTGTGGGCTGCCCATCGGCTCTCTCACCAGCCAGCTTTTTAGCAATGTGTACCTTAATGATATAGACCATAAGATAAAAGCCCACTTCCACTATTATGGTCGCTATGTGGACGACCTCCTCCTTATAGATAGAGATAAAGAAAAACTCTTGGACTTCGTTCCACAAATCAACACTTGGCTGGCAGAAATCCAACTGAATCTCCACCCGAAAAAAATCTACTTTCAGCATTATACCAAAGGGTTCTATTTCCTTGGGCAGTACATTAAGCCCTACCGAACCTACATCAGCAAACGCATTAAAAAGCATATTTACCGGTTTATAAAAGAGATGGAAGCCTATGCCGCACGCATAGAACAAGGCACCACCACCTTAACTTTAGAGGCTTTGCAAGAGGTGGTCAATCGGTTGAACTCCTATTTTGGTATCCTCTGCAAAGCCAATACCTACCGTTATGTGCACCACTTAGTGGCTTCCTTACCAAACCAAATTACCCAATGGCTCACCTTTGAGTTTGTAAGTAGTAAAAACCAAATGAAAGCAAAGCTACACCCGGAGTGTGTCGTAATGCCGTTTGCCCTATGATAGAATTGGCAAAAATACCAGTTTACCGTGTGATTTTTCGGCTTCATATCTATATCGACCGCGTGGTGAACACCTATCCTAAGAAATACTACCACACCATAGGGCAGCGCATCATAAAAACGAATTTGGCGGTGGTGGAAACGCTTTACTCCATCGCAACGAGCCAAGGCAAACCCCAGCAAAAGCACTTTAAGCGTATGACCCGAAAAATAGACCAACTGAAACTCTATATGCGGTTAAGTTTTGAGTACCGTTTGTTAAAAGTAAAGCAAATGACTTACATCTTTAGAGAAATTACCAATATAGAAAAACAACTCTACCTATGGCAGCAGTCCCAGAAACTTTGCTGAACCTCTTTAGGAAGTGGGGTTGGGGGGTGCCGAACCGTTGCGTTGGGCGGGATTCAAGACCGAAGGCCGGGAATTTGAATGAAACAAAGGGAAGACCTCCCGATAGATATAAACAAATAGAACATACAACCTGCAAAAGCAATGGATTATGCAGGTAAAATTTAAAGTCATCGAAAGAGGCCGGCCGGGCGTAAGCGGCGGCGGTAACAAAAAGTGGTATGCCAGTGCTGCCACAGACGGCGAGATAGGTATCGACGAGCTCGTAAAACAAATCGAGAAGTTTTCGGCCCTCAGTGAGGCCGATATTAAAGGCGTTATCATCGCTTTAGAGAATGTCATCCAAAATGCTTTGTCGGATAGTAAAATCGTCCGTTTAGAGAAGTTGGGGACGCTGTATCCTACTCTAAGCAGCGGCGGAGCCGCCACGGAGAAAGACTTTACCCAAAGCCTTATCAAATCGGTAGGTGTAAACTATCGCCCCGGTAAACGCATCTTAGACCGTATGAAAGAAGCAGGCTTTGAAAAAGTGAAGTAAACCGTCTTGTCTATGCGCCTTAAAAACCGCCCGCAGGTTTCTTTGGAAACCTGCGGGCGGTTTTTATAAAACTTGCGGTGATTTTGGGTAAAACCTGCGGTGATTTTGGGTAAAACCTGCGGTCGTTTTTAGTGAAACCTGCGCAGGTTTTTTAGCCGACCTAACCTGTCTTCGGAAAGCCCCTAACCATAGGCGTTCCGAAACTTGGTTCGGAGTTGCTCAAAAGAGGGCTGGGTTTGATTTAAAATTTGGCTTTGTTTTGGGAACAAACCACGGCCGTTTTTAGGGGCGGATTGCGAGAGGGCATTCTGCAAGTTTGTCCGCCCGTGTCGGAGGAACCCGACAGGGGAAGGGAAGAAGGAGCGGAAAGCGGTATTTGACTTGGGACGCCGACGCCGCTTATGGAGGTTTACCTTGCAAACAAAACGAATAGACATAAAATAAAAATCCGCTTCGGGATTAATCCTGAAGCGGAGGGATCTTCGTCGGGATGACTGGATTCGAACCAGCGACCACTTGCACCCCATGCAAGTACGCTACCGGGCTGCGCTACATCCCGATCCTTTTTTCGGTGTGCAAATATAGCAAATTATTCTTTCCGAACCAGCAAAATCCAATCTTCTTCCAAAAATTTATAGCCAATGTCGTATAAAAAGCGGTACTGGGCGCCGTTTTTATAGGTTTTTAGTTGCGTAAAATAGTCGAAGTTAAAGCCTTCGGCTTCGAGTTTGGCTTTGGTGGTCTTGGCTTTACCGTCGGTAAAGGCGTGGGCACTCAGGATGCGGTGGTTTTTCCTTAAAAGGTTGTTGATGTTGCGCATCCGATTGGAGGTGTTTTTGTTTTGACGGTTGTTGTAGGCGTTGCGGCAGGCGTCGTTGCAAAACTTTTTGTCGCTGCGTCCTATGATTTTACTTTGGCATTCCAAACAATTCATCCGTAGGTATTTTCCTCAAATATAATTATTTATCCGATTACAAACGACTACAAACGATAATAAATATTTTTTTACCGAATCGAAAGACGGGATGGGGGCATCTTTGCCTCAGGGATTCGGAGGAAAAACAGTAGGCGCTCCGTTTCCAAAGTTTAACGTTTTATAATTTATTTATGATGTCTATGAGAAATCAGGTCCGTTTGATCGGAAGAACAGGGAAAGAGGTGGAAATGTTGAATTTAGCCAATGGTAAGGTGGCAAAGACGAGTTTGGCTACAACCGATTATTATACCAATTCGTCGGGCGAGAAGGTGGAGCAAACCCAATGGCATCAGCTGGTGGCCTATGGGCGTATTGCCGAACTGATGGAAAAGTACGTGAAAAAAGGAAAGGAAATTGGCATCGAGGGCAAGATTACCTACCGCCGTTTTGAGGATAAAGAAGGGCAGATGCGCTCTGTAACGGAGATTCGGGTGGAAGAGCTTTTATTGTTGGGGAGCAAATAGCTTTTCTGAAGCGTATTCTTAATTTACATTGAAAATAACATAAAAACAGTCGGTTACTATGAAAATACAAGTGATGCGGGTTCGGGCATCGGCTCAGGAGGTGGTCGAAGATCAAAAAAAGGTGAATGCTTTTTTGCGGGAGCATACAGTACTTAAGGTGGAAGCCGCTTTTGTGCCGGAAGATCAGGAAGGCGGGTATTGGTCCGTTTTGTTTTTCACGGAAGAGCCTATGGAGACTTCGGAGGGATGGGCGTCTTTCCGTCCGATGACGGTCTCGGAAGAGACGGAGGACCGTATTTTGATGGCTTTAAAAGACTGGAGAACCCGAAAGGCGAAAGAGCAAAATGTTCCGGCTTATTGCATTGCTTCCAATAAGGAATTGCTTTGCGTGGCGCAGCAGCGTCCGTCCAAACGGGAAGAGTTGCAGCGGATTAAAGGATTTGGCCGACATAAAATCGAAAATTACGGCGAAGAAATTTTGGGTTTATTGGAAATGCTTTAAGGAGGGCGATGGGGTAAAATCCACGGGTTAGCATCCTCGAAGAGTGGATTTAATTGTGTATTTTTGCGTTTTTAATACCTAAGAACAGAACACATGAAGCCCAGTTTAGCTAAAGGAACGCGAGATTTTTCGGCGGAAGAGGTCATCAAGCGACGATACATTATTGGACGGCTGCAGAATAACTTTGAGTTGTTTGGTTTTCAGCCTTTGGAAACGCCAAGTTTTGAAAATCTCTCTACTTTAACGGGAAAATACGGGGAAGAGGGCGATCGATTGATTTTTAAAATTTTGAACTCTGGAAATTATTTGGATAAGATTGCGGACGAAGAACTGGGGCTAAAAAATATTCAGAGCATCACGCCTCAGATTTCCGAGAAGGCATTGCGTTATGATTTGACAGTTCCCTTTGCGCGTTATGTAGCGATGAATCATGGGCAGCTTAACTTTCCGTTTAAGCGCTATCAAATACAGCCGGTATGGCGGGCAGATCGTCCTCAGAAGGGGCGTTTTAGGGAGTTTTACCAATGCGATGCGGATGCGGTGGGGAGCACTTCCCTTTGGCAGGAGGTGGAGTTGGTTCAGCTTTATGTCAAATCTTTTGCCGATTTGGGTATTCCTGTCAAAATTCATTTGAATAACCGTAAGATTCTTAGTGGATTGGCGGAATATGCGGCGATAGCCGATCGTTTGGTCGATTTCACGGTGGCATTGGATAAGTTGGACAAAATAGGAAAAGACGGCGTCGAGAAGGAACTCAGGGCGAAAGGCATTTCCGAGGAAGCGATTGAAAAGCTTGGGTTTTTATTTGAAAATCTTTCTGAAAATGAAGTGCTCTTCTGTTTGAATCAGTGCTTTGAGACGGTTGAAATCGGTCGAAAGGGGATTGAAGAACTTACCTTTGTTCTGGAGCAGTGCAAGGCGTTGGGGCTTTCGGACGAAGTGGTTGTGGATCTTACTTTAGCTCGGGGGTTGGACTATTATACGGGAGCAATCTTTGAGGTGAAGGCCCAAGGAGTGGAAATGGGAAGTATTGGGGGCGGAGGCCGCTACGATAACTTGACGGAGGTTTTTGGGGTTAAAAATATGCCGGGGATTGGTATTTCGTTCGGGTTGGATCGGATTTGCCTTGTGATGGAGGAGTTGGGATTGTTTCCTGAGAGTTCTTCTTGCAAGACCGAATATCTTTTTGCCAATTATGGCGAAGCTGAAGCTTTGGAGGCGGCAAAAATTATTGCTCGGTTGCGTGCCAAAGGGGTGGCTTGTGAACTTTATCCGGAGAGTGCGAAGTTGAAAAAGCAATTTGCTTATGCCGATAAAAAGGGTATTCCTTATTTGGTGTTTTTGGGGGAAGAGGAGCTGAAAACCCAAAGCCTTACGGTAAAGGATTTGGCCACGGGGGAGCAGCGTACTCTGACGATTGAGGAGTTTGTGGTGTGATTTTTTTTATAATCCCAAACAGCGCGCCCGATTGAATTCAATCGGGCGCGCTGTTTGGATGGAGGTTTGCTTTGGGAAGGGGTGCTTTTAGGGGGATTTCGGCGGGCAAATTAGCTTTGCTTTGGTTTTTCCATTATCTTTGTGAATCTTATAGAATAATGGTATTAGTCACAGGAGCAACAGGAATGGTCGGTACGGTCGTCGTTTTGGAATTGATACGGCGGGGGTATCGGGTGCGTGCGGCGAAGAGGACTTCCAGTAATTTGGAGGTTTTTCGTCGGTCTTTGTCTTTTTATACCGATCGCTCGGAGGAGTATTTTCGTTTGATTGATTGGGTGGATGTGGACTTTGGCGACGCTTTCTCTTTGGAGAAGGCTTTGCAGGGCGTTACTCAGGTGTACCATTGCGCAGCAAAAGTGAGTTTTGACCCTGGAGACCGTAAGGCGCTTTGGCAAACCAATTGGGAGGGGACTCGCCGTCTTCTTTATGCTTGTGAGTCGGCCAATCTCCGTGCGTTTTGTTTGGTGAGTTCCATTGCGGTTTTGGATGGGGTGGATGAAACGGGGAGGTTGACGGAGGATTCGGATTTTAATCCTAAACTGGCACATTCTGATTATGCTGTTTCCAAATATTTGGCGGAGATGGAGGTTTGGCGGGCGTCTGCGGAAGGACTTCGTACGGTGATTGTCAATCCTGGTGTGGTGATTGGAAGCGGCGATTGGAAGCGGAGTAGTGGGACTTTGTTTGATATTGCATTACGTAGTGGTTATACTTTTCCCGGGGGGACGGGGTATGTGGATGTTCGGGATGTGGCGCGTGCGGCGGTGGAGTTGGTGGAGAAGGAGGCGTTTGGCGAAAGGTATATTTTGGTTGCCGAAAACTTGCGTTACGAAACCTTTGGACGTATGGTGCGTGCTCTGAAGGGGCTTGGAGAGCAAAAGGTGCTTTCTGAAGGAGTTCTTCGGTTGGCGGCGGGAGTTGGATGTTTTTTGGGGTGGTTGGTACCGCCTTTGCGGTTGGCGAACCGAGCTAATGTGGATGCGGTTACGGGCTTTGTAGAAATCTCCAACGAAAAAATTAAAAAACGCTTGGGCTTTGATTTTATTCCCGTGGAGGAAAGTTTGGCGTTTCATTTCCGAAATTATTTGAAAAAAGAAAAACAATAATAACTAACTAAACGAAATTTATGAATATTACCCGATTTTTGGATACCAATACCGAACGTTATCCGTTGAAGGCGGCCATAGGCTTTAAGAAAGACGAGCATTGGCAGGAGCTCAACTGGAAAGACTTCCGAAGAATGGTTTTCAAAACGGCCAATGCCTTGAGGGAGGCGGGTATTGGGGAGAACGATAAAGTGGCCATTTATTCTGATAATTCGGCAGAATGGATGGTTTTCGATTTGGCGGTTTTGGCTTTGGGGGCGGTTACGGTGCCTATTTATTCCACTAATAACGGGGAACAGGCCGAATACATTATTAACGACGCCGAAGTCAAGATGGTAATGGTGGGTAATCAGGAGCAGTACGATGCCATGTTGGGGCTTATTCGCAGTGGAAACCCTTACCTGCAGAAAATTATTGTTTCTAAGAAGAAGGTTTGGGTGGAGCAGGAGCATACGGATTATTTGGAAAATTTTATTAAGACGGCTTCGGAAACGTTTGCCATTGTGGATAAGCAGGACGAAGATTTGGCGACTTTGATTTACACTTCGGGAACCACGGGAATTCCCAAAGGGGTGATGCTGACGCATGGTAATTTTCATAAATGTTTTCAGGCACATTTTGATTTTTTCAAATTCGAAAACTTCAGGAATGAGCATTCTTTGGCTTTTCTTCCGCTTTCTCACGTGTTTGAAAGGAGCTGGACGCTGCTTTGCTTGACGGGAGCGGCAAAGGTTTCTTTTTTGGAAAACACCAAACTGATTGCCCATACGTTGACCGAGGTGAAGCCTACGATGATGTGTGCGGTGCCACGGTTTTACCAAAAAATCTATGCGGGGGTGAACGACATGGTGAACGAGGGGGCGGAGACCAAGAAGAAAATTTTTACTTGGGCGATGGCGGTAGGAGCGCAAGCGGCCGAATTTAGACGGAATAATCGTCCGGTGCCTTTGGCATTGAGGCTGAAAAATACTTTGGCCAACGCTTTGGTTTTCCGTAAGATTAAAGCGAAGATGGGCGGACGGCTTTGGTTTATGCCTTGCGGAGGGGCTTCGTTGTCGCCGGAAGTAACCCGTTTTTTCGATGCTATGGGCATTCATATCACGGTGGGGTATGGGCTTACCGAGACTACGGCGACGCTTACGGCATTTCCTTTTACGGGGTATGAGCACGGTTCGGCAGGCATTATGTTGGGGGATACGCAGATTAAGATTGGCGAAAACAATGAAATATTGGCTAAAGGAAGCGGGATAATGAAGGGGTATTATAAGAAGCCTGAAGAAACGGCGGCGGTGTTTACTTCGGACGGTTGGTTTCGGACGGGGGATGCGGGCGTTTTGGATGCGAAAGGGCATCTGGTGATTACCGATCGGATTAAGGATTTGATGAAGACCTCCAATGGGAAGTATGTAACGCCACAACCGATTGAAAATTTGTTGTCCAATAACAATTACGTCAATCAGGTTATGTTGGTGGCAGAGGGGCGTCCTTTTGTTACGGCGCTTATTGTTCCGAATTTTGAATTTTTGCAGGAGCAGCTCAAACGGATGAAAATTCCTTTCACCAATTGGGAAGAGATTGTGAACATGGAAAAAATCAAGGGACTTTACCATAAAAAGTTGGAGGAGGTTCAGCAGTCTTTGTCGGGTTTTGAGAAGGTTAAGAAATTTACATTGATGCCTGCCGAATTCGAGATTGGAAGTGGGGAAATTACTCCGACGCTTAAAATCAAACGCAATATTGTCTTGACCAAGTATGCCGAGATTATCGAAAAAATGTATGCGCATTAAGTAAAGAGGGAAACGAAAAAGAAATGGAAGCGAACCGTAGGATTATGAATGAATTTTTAGGGAGAGAGGACGTTCGGGTAAGAAACGCGAAGGTGAATGTTTCTTGTCCCAGTAATATTGCTTTAATCAAGTATTGGGGAAAGTATGCGGGGCAGTTGCCGGCCAATCCCAGTATTAGTTATACCTTGAACCACTGCCGTACCGATACCGAGATGGTTTTTGAGGCGGGGGAGGCTTTTGGCGTTCAGACGTTTTTGTCTGGAAAGGAAGAGAAAGGGTTTTCTGAAAAAATCGAAAACTACTTCAGAAGCATTGAGGTTTATCTGCCTTGGATTACGAAAGGGCGTTATGTGGTACGAACGGAAAATACTTTTCCTCATAGTTCGGGGATTGCCAGTTCGGCTTCGGGCTTCGGAGCGATAGCCAAAGGGCTGATGTATTTGGAGGCTCTGTTTACAAATGAAGATCCGCAGAATGTGGACTTGAAAAAAGCGTCTTTTTTGGCTCGATTGGGGAGTGGGAGTGCTTGCAGGAGTCTTTACGACGGTTTGGTGGTTTGGGGGGAGACTTCCGAGGTAGTGGGCAGTTCGGATTATTTTGCGGTGCCTTATCCTCAGGAGCAGGTGCATTCGGTTTTTCGCCATTTTAACGATTGGGTACTCTTGATCCATGAGGGGCAGAAATCGGTAAGTTCTTCCGTAGGGCATGGTTTAATGAATACCAACCCTTATGCTCAGAGGCGTTTTCAGGAGGCCAAGGCAAATTTTGTTCCGATGAAAGCGATTTTGAAATCGGGGGATTTGGACGGGTTTATCACTTTGGTCGAGCATGAGGCGCTTACGCTTCATGCGATGATGATGATGAGCCATCCGGCGTTTATTTTGATGAAGACGGGCACGCTGGAGGTGATTAATCGGTTGTGGGATTTTCGTAAAACGACGGGATTGCCATTGTTTTTTACGTTGGATGCGGGGGCTAATGTTCATCTTTTGTTTCCCAATGACGGCAGGGAGGCGCTTATTAAGGATTTTATTGAGAGCGAGTTGGTTCCCTATACCCAGAACGGCGGTGTCGTGAAAGATGAGATGATTTTTTAAAAGATTAAAGGACGAACTTAAACCTTAAACCATAACGCAAACATGAAAATAGGAGTACTTGGTGGGGGGCAGCTTGGGCGGATGCTCATCCAGAATGCTTTGAAATACGACGATCAGTGGTCGACTTTGGATCCTTCTTCCGATGCCCCTTGTGCGGGGATTTCGGCTTTTACGCGGGGGGATTTCAACGATTATGATACGGTGCTTGCTTTCGGGCGGGATCAGGAGGTTTTGACTATTGAGATTGAACATGTGAATGTAGAAGCCCTTTTCCGTTTGGAAGAACAAGGGGTGAAGGTTATTCCGCGTCCGCGTGTGATTCGGATGATCCAACAGAAAATTCTTCAGAAACAATTTTATAAAGCGCATGGGATTCCCAGTCCGGATTTTCAAGTGATCGAAAATAAAGCTCAGGCGACCTTTCCGCTTCCTTTTGTCCAAAAGACGAATACCGGAGGGTACGACGGGAAGGGCGTGCAGGTGCTGCGGACGGAGGACGATTTGCAGCGTCTTTGGGATGGGCCTTCGGTTTTGGAAGCGTTAGTAGATATTGAGAAAGAGTTGTCTGTTATTGTGGCTAAAAATGAATCCGGCGAGGTGGCCTTGTTTCCCGTTACGGAAATGGTGGCCGATCCGAAGCTGAATTTATTGGATTTTAATATTTGTCCGGCAGAGGTGTCGGCAGAGGTATCGGCTCAAATTCGTCGCATTGCAGAACAATTTATTGAGGCGGTGGATTCGCCGGGGCTTTTTGCCATCGAGTTGTTTTTGGATAAAGAAGGCAAGGTTTGGGTTAATGAGACGGCTCCCCGTTTGCATAACTCCGGGCATCAATCCCAAGAGGGCAATGCCAACTCTCAGTTTGAGCAAATGTATCGGGTGCTTAAGAATTTTCCGTTGGCCGATACGGCGGCCTTTGGGTATTCGGGGATGTTGAATTTGGTGGGCGAAGACGGTTACTCGGGGAAGGTGGAGTACGAAGGGCTTGATTCGGTTTTAAGGCTTCCGAAGACCTACGTGCATCTTTATGGTAAAACCGAAACCAAACCGGGGCGCAAGATGGGACACATTAATGTTTTATCTGACTCGCGGGCTTCGCTTTTGGAAAAACTGGCACAGATTAAGGCGATGGTGCGGGTGGTTTCCAAAAGTTGAAATTGAACCAATAGGTAATAGATTATAAAAAATGGCGGTTTTTCAATACCGCCATTTTTTTATTTTTTTAAGGATAAATCCGTCCCGTTCCAAAGGTAAATTTTTTGCTCTTTTTTGGTGACTTTCAGCGGAGCGTCTTCATCTTCGGATTCGCCTTCTTCTAATTTGAAAATAAGAAGGTTGCGCGATTTGGCGTTTTGGGGGAAGATGAGCTCTTCGGAGTGGTAATACACGCCGGCATCCGATACGGAGAGCAGGAGTGGAAGCTTGATTAATTTTCGGTTGGCAAACAATAAGGGTTGGGTCAGGGTTGGGACTCCGCAGGCTTCGCCGCCTACACTGGCCGAAAGGATATAGTCCACTCCATCCAAGAAGGGGCTTTTATTTGCGGTAAAGGTTGCGGAAGCCATGCTCTCCTTGCTGTCGATGTCGAAAAAAGCCTCGTCCAAAAGCCGATTGTTTTCCAAAACCTTTATGCTCCCGAGGTTTACTTTGCTTTTCTCTCCGGAAGGTAAAACCCGGTTTTCGGATTGGCCTATCCCGAACAGAAAGAGCCATCCGTCCCTTGTGCGGTATCCTAAACTGATGTTTCCGCCCCACATGTAGCCGGTTTTTTCGCCGTACTTTATCTGATACCAGTACGAGGATCGCTTGCCTAAGGTGGTGACGATTTCGGTGTTTTTAACGATTTCAATCTCTTGCCCCGAAGCCAACGAATCCAATACGGCAGCGGTGAGGTTAGGTGCGGTTCGCACTTTTGTACGATCCGAAAAGACCTTTTGCTTCGATCCTTTTTCAAAATAGAAAACACTGCTTGCATAGTCTTCTTCCTGTGCGCCTAAAAACAGGGGAAGAAAGGCGAGTAAGATGAAAATCCAGCGGTTGTTTTTCATTTTTTCGGAGATTTAAGATTGGGTTTTTGTCAATAAAAGGCTCATCCATTCTTCACGTTGTTGGCGTTTTTCCAAGCGGAGACCGTGGGCGTTGCACACGTCCAAAATATCGTCGACATCGAAAAAGCATAACCCGGAAAGAAGAAGCTGTCCGCCTTCGTTCAGTACCGAAACATACGTGGGGATGTCCGAAATCAAAATGTTACGGTTAATATTGGCTAAAATAATATCGAAATTTTCGTGTCCTAAACTTTCTGCGGTGCCTTGGGCGATCTCCAATTCAACCTGGTTTCGTTGGGCGTTTTCCACCGAATTTTCCACCGACCACTCGTCGATGTCAATGGCGACCACGCGTTTGGCACCTTTTTGTTTGGCATAAATGGCCAGTACGGAGGTGCCGCAGCCCATATCCAAGACGGTTTGATTCTGAAAATCCATTTCCATCATTTGTTGGATCATTAGGTGCGTGGTGGGGTGGTGGCCCGTTCCGAAAGACATTTTGGGCTGGATGATGATTTCGTGGAGTTGGGGGTTGGGCGGATGGAATTCCGCACGGATCAGTACCTTGTCTTCCACGTTGATTGGGTTGAAGTTTTTTTCCCATTCTTCGTTCCAGTTGATGTTGGGCATTTCCTGATACGAATAACTTATCTGGACCTCTTCGGTTTTTAGAAGCCAAAGGTTTTTGAGTTCCTCCTCGTTGAATCGTTCTTTAGGGATATAGGCCAAAATACCGTCGTGTTCTTCGGTAAAACTATCGAAACCAATTTCGATAAGCTCGGCCATCATTATTTCATTCCACGGTTGAAGTGGAGTGATTTTAAAATCGAATTCTAAATAATTTTGCATAAGGCAAAGATAAGGAAAGTGTAAAAAGAATCAAGCCGAAACAAAAATCGGAATCACGATTCTCCCCCAAGAGCAACCTCGTTTGGAAAATCGGAGACTCCGTATCGCTAAAAGCGCGGTTATGTGCAGTGTTTTTTAAAACTGATTTTAGTGAAGAAAAAATATTTGTTTTCTCAAGGTTGGAATAAATAAGCGTCAAATTAACATTCCACTTAAAAACCGGCCAGGGTGAATGCTAAAAGCCTCTGTTATTAGCAATTTGCTGATTTTTAACTCTTTTATTTAATGTTAAGTTGAAATTTCGGGTTGTTTCTTAAAGCCCAGTTGATGAAGGATAACAAGAAAAAAGGAATAAGTAAAAAATATTTGAATTCAATTTCCTGAGTGTATAGCAGGTACGTGATTATCGAGGCGTAAACCAGTAAAAAACCAACGACAAATCCCTTCACTATTTGGGGTAATCCTGAGGATTGCTTTGTCCAAAATAAATTTTCATTAATTTCAATCGGCAAAACTCTTTTTCCTGAACCTAAATTGAAATTCAGTTCTTTTTCAAAGTCTTTTTCTTTTACAAGAATTTTATGATTTCCAAGGCGGGTTATATAATCTAATTTGGGATTTTTGTAGTCTATATTCCCGATGAAATTTCCGTCGATAAAAATTTCGTAAATATTATTTCTTATGGACGATTTTTGATTGAGTTTCAGTTTTACTTTTCCATTCATCCTTTTTCAGAATTTTTGGCAAGTTAATAATTTTTTTTTATTTGTACAACGGCTTTTGTAGTAGAGGGATTAAGGGTTGGGAAGCTCTAAGTATCTTCGGTATATTTCTTCGCCACTTCGGATGGAGTTTACGGCCCAGCGGATTTTTAGAGGAAGTTGTTTTTCGGGGGAGAGTTTATAGGGAATTCCGGAGCGGATGAGTTTTTGCTTCAGGTCGTAGCAGCATAGTGCGGCCGCAACGGAGACATTGAAACTTTGGGTAAGGCCGTACATGGGGATGGCTAAGGTTTCGTCCACAAAATTTAGGAAATCGTCCGAAACGCCATGCCACTCCGTTCCGAAGATTAGAGCCGTAGGTTGATGGATGCTGAAATCAGGAAGTGAGGTGGCTTCTTTTTCGGGGGAAACGGCTACCAATCGGTAACCGCGGTCTTTCAGTTTTTGGAGGGATTCGATTTGGTGCTTCATTTTTTCGACATCCACCCATGTGTCGGCGCCTTTGGTTACTGTAAGGTTGGGTTCGAATACGTTTCGGGCTTCCATGGCCACCACTTTGTGAAAACCGCAGGCTTCCACGGAGCGGATGATGGCGGCGGCATTTCGGAACTGGTACACGTCTTCCATAACGGGAAGGACAAAATCGGAGCTTTCTTTGGCGTAGTGTTCGATTTTGGCCAGACGCTCTTCGGTTAGGAATTGTTTAAGGTAATCGTAGGTTTCTTGGAGGGATTTCATGAGGGATGGTTTTATTGGGATTGCAAGGTGGTTTTCCAGTAGTTGATGGTGGCTTTGGTTTCTTTTACGTCGTGTACGCGGAGGATTTTGGCTCCTTGGGAAAGGGCTTTGAGGTGTAATTTTTGGGTTTCTTCCACGATATCGTTAGGGGTTTTGTTCAGGGGCTTGTAGATGAAGGATTTTCGGGAAATTCCGATCAGAACGGGAAAGCGTCCCCATCCGATTTGGCGGGTGTTTTCCAAGAGGGTGTATTGGTCTTCGATGGTTTTTCCGAATCCGAACCCTGGGTCTAAAATCAAATCTTTAAGTCCTAATTTCAAAAGTTCGGAGGCCTTGTCAAGCAGAAAGCGGTTGACGCTAAGGGCAATGGCTTCGTATTTTATTTGGTGGTGCATGGTTTGGTGGGAGGCATTGCTGTGCATGAGAATGTAAGGCAGTCCGCTTTGGATCACTTGAGGGATGAGCTCGGGGTCAAACTGTCCTGCGGAAATATCGTTAACGATGTCGGCTCCTTGGTCGTGGGCGAAAGCCACGGTTTTTCCCCAAAAGGTGTCGATGGAAATCAAGGTTTGAGGAAAATGGGTTTTCAGGGTTCGGATTAGGGAACCCAAACGTTCAATTTCCTGATCGGCGGAGAGGTATTGGGCTCCCGGGCGTGTGGATTGAGGTCCGATGTCGATGATATCGGCCCCTTCGGCAATCATTTTTTCGGTTTGTGCTAAGGCGGCTTTTTCGTTGTTGAATCGCCCACCGTCCGAGAAGGAGTCGGGGGTGAGGTTTAGGATGCCCATAATTTTCGGAGCGGAGAGTTCGACGAGTCGCCCGTTGCAATTGAGACTGAACGTTTGGTTTTGGAGCATGGTGCAATTTTAGATTTGCAAAAATAATAATTTGATGGCGAGGGCGGTTGGCCTGCGGGCTTTATTTTTAGGATGTTTTTCCTTACCTTTGGTAGCGCAAAGGATTTTTATGACAACAACTGCATTGCAATACGACGAGGTTATTGAGGCGTGCCGCCAATTGTTTTCTAAGAAGCTGCAAGATTACGGAGCGGCTTGGCGGGTGCTTAGGGCGAGTTCCATTACGGATCAGATTTACATTAAAGTTAAGAGGGTTCGCAACTTGCAGATGACGGATCAGATGATGGTGGAAGAAAGCGAGGAAGAAGGGTTTGTGGCTATGGTTAATTACGCCGTCATTGCGCTGATTCAGCTGGAGAGGGGCTTGGCGGAAGAATTGAATGCCAATCCGGGCGAGATTATGATGCTCTACGACCATTATACGCAGGAGGCAAAGCGGTTGATGGAAGCTAAAAATCACGATTATGGCGAGGCTTGGCGGGAGATGAGAATTTCCTCCATTACGGATTTAATCTACCAAAAGGTGCTTCGCACCAAGCAGATTGAGGATAATCAGGGGCGGACGTTGGTTTCCGAAGGGTTGGATGCTAATTATTTCGATATGCTTAACTACGCGGTATTTTGTCTCATTAAGCTGGCAGAAGAAAAAAAGACGTCGTCAGCCCCAAAGGCTTGATGGCGTTTAAAATTTTATTTCATGAAGGGATTTAAAGTGGTTTTGAGAGGGTTGGTGGCCTTGGTGTTTATTGGGTCAGGACTGGTGAAAGCGGTGGATCCGGTGGGGTTTTCGTTTAAGCTGGAGGAATATTTTTCGCCCACGGTTTTTGATAGTCCTTTTTTGGAGCGGTATGCTTTGCCTTTGGCTGTGGCGGTTTCTGTGGCCGAGGTATTGGCGGGCTTGTTTCTGCTTCTGACCTTGCAGGTGCGGAGGGTGCTTTTGTTTTTGATTGCGTTGTGTTTGTTTTTTGCCTTCCTTACGTTTTATTCGGCTTATTATAATGTGGTTACGGATTGCGGTTGCTTTGGGGATGCGCTTAAGCTTACGCCCTGGCAGAGCTTTTGGAAGGATGTGGTTTTGCTTGCGGGGCTTTTGGTGTTGTGGAGAAGTTTTCGAGAGAGTGCTCGGGGGCGGGGTTTTGGATGGCGGATTGGGTTTTTCATTTTGGGGGTAACGGTTTTGGCTTGGGTGGTTTACCGAGGGATCTGGCATGAGCCTTTGGTGGATTTTCGCGATTATAAGGTTGGCGTGGATTTAAACTCCGAAAAGCGAAAGATGGTAGAGAATCCCAACCAGTATGCGACTTTTTATCTTTTGAAAAATCAGAAAACGGGTGAGGAGCGGGAAGTCAATCAGGACGAATATGTTTTGGATCGGACGTTTTGGGCGGAAGGTTCTCCGTGGCAAATACAGAAAGATCGTACGGTTACGCTGTTGGTTCGGCAGGGGTATTCTTCTGAGATTTCCAAGTTTCGCCTTGAGGATGCTTTGGGTAACGATCGTACGCAGGAGATTCTGAAGGCCGATCGGGTGGTGCTTTTGTTTTCTTATCGTCCTTCGGCTATGGCTTCCGAATCGCTTGAAGCGGTGGGGCGGATTGTTTTGCAATACCCTTTGGTTTACGGGGTTTCCACGGAAACGGGAGCATTTCCTTCGGTGGAAACTTTTTTAATGGATGCCACTGCGATTAAAACGATTGCTCGGAGTAATCCTTTTGTTTTGGTTTTGGCTAAAGGCGTGATTGTGGAGAAGAAATCTTTGTCGGATTTTGTGAAATAATTTTGTTAAATTTGAAAAGGCCGATCGACGGCTGTAAACGGTAAAAATAAAAATTTAGGACGATGATACAAAAATCCAATAAATCGATTGCGGGTTATCATTTGCTGATGATTCTTTCGGCGGTGGATAACGAGTTTGCTCCTGAGGAAGGGCTAAAAATACAAGAATATTTATCGGAGGAGTTTCCTTTCCGGATGAATTTGGATAACGAGTTGGAAGTGATTGCCACGTTGCAACCTGAGGACTGGAAGGATCACTTTGAGTTTCACGCGCGGTGTTTTTTCGATGATTCGACCGAGAAAGAAAGGGTGAAGTTTGCCAAATTTGCCAAATCGCTTATTAAGGCTGATAGTGAAGTGAGTGAGGACGAGCACCGATTTTATAAACTCTTAAAAAATATTTGGAAGCTGGATTAGGGCTTTGTTAAAAAAATATAAAATGAAGTCTACGATTATTGCTTCTTTTTTTTGTTCTGTTACGATGATGTCTGCACAACACTGGCCGGAAATTGCCCCACCTGTCGCCGAAAAAAAACCGTATAGTCGTACGATCCACGGAGATACGGTGGAAGACCCTTACTATTGGTTGAACGATTATTTTAAGAAAGGGAAAGATTCGTCCAAGGTGGTGGATTATCTTGCGGCGGAAAACCGTTATTTGGAGGCGATGATGAAGGATACCGAGCCTCTCAGGGAAGAGCTTTTTCGGGAGATGAAGGCTCGAATTAAGGAAAAGGACGAGTCGGTTCCGGTGTTTAAGGACGGCTATTATTATTATACCCGTACCGAGGAGGGGAAACAGTACTATAAGTATGCTCGGAAGAAAGGCAGCCTTCAGGCTGAGGAAGAAATTCTTTTGGACGTGGATCAGATGGCGGAAGGCAAACCCTATTATTCGGTGGGGGGCTTTAGCGTAAGTCCGGATAACCAAAAGCTGATTTTTGGGGTGGATGAGGTTTCCCGCAGGCAGTATAAGCTTTTTTTGAAGGATTTGAGGACCGGTAAGGTGACGGATCTTAATATTTCGGGAACATCGGGGCATGCCACTTGGGCGAACGATAACCGGACGATTTTTTACACGTCGAATAACCCCGTAACGCTGCTTTCGGAGAAAATTATGCGTCATGTTATTGGTACGGATTCTTCCGAGGATGTGGTGGTTTATGAGGAAAAGGACAAGACCAATTACATTGGGCAGTATAAGTCTAAAAACAAGAACTATATTTTTATCGAATCTTCTTCCACGACGTCTTCGGAGGTGTGGTACCTTTCGGCGGATAAACCGATGGAGGCGTTTAAAGTTTTTCAGCCCAGAATGAAAAACGTTATTTATGATGTTGTGGCATTGGAAGATCGTTTTTTGATTCGAACCAACAAAGACGCGCTCAATTTCAAGGTGATGGAAACCCCTTTGACTAAGACAGGTGTGGGGTATTGGCGGGATTTTGTGGCTCATCGGGAGACGGTTTTGCTTGAGGGGGTGGAAGCGTTTAAGGATTTTTTGATTTTTAGGGAAAGGGAAAACGGTCTCACTCAGCTGGTTGTAATGCATCGGAAAACGGGGCGGAAAGAGCTTTTAGCGTTCGATGAGCCGACTTATACCGTTTACCCGATGGATAATCCGGAGTATGATACGGCTAAATTTCGTTTTGGATACACTTCGATGATTACGCCGATGTCGCAGTACGAGCAAGACTTGACTACGGGACGGCGGGTGCTGCTTAAGCAAACCGAAGTTTTGGGTGGCTATCGTAAGGAGGATTATGTGACGGAACGCCTGTTTGCTACGGCCAAGGACGGAACGCGGATTCCTATTTCCTTGGTTTACCGAAAGGATTTTGAGAAGAATGGCAAGCGTCCTTTGCTGCTTTATGCTTATGGCTCTTACGGAAATTCGATGAATGCTTCGTTTAATGTTCACCGGTTGTCTTTGTTGGATCGTGGGTTTGCCTTTGCGATTGCTCATATCCGCGGCGGTCAGGAAATGGGGCGGAAGTGGTATGAAGAGGGGAAAATGATGAAGAAAATCAATACGTTCACGGATTTTATTGCTTGCGGGAATTATTTGGTGGCGCAGAACTATACTTCTCCCGAGCATTTGTACGCTCAGGGAGGGTCAGCCGGAGGGCTTTTGATGGGGGCGGTGGCGAACATGGCTCCGGAACTTTGGAAGGGGATGGTGGCTCAGGTTCCTTTTGTGGACGTGGTCAATACGATGTTGGACGAAACGATTCCGTTGACCACTAACGAGTACGACGAGTGGGGGAATCCTAACGATAAAGCCGCTTATTATTATATGAAATCGTATTCGCCTTATGAAAATGTGGAACGTAAGCCTTACCCGAATCTTTTGATTACAACGGGGCTTCATGATTCTCAGGTTCAGTATTTTGAACCGGCGAAATGGACGGCGAGGCTCAGGGATATGAAGCAGGGGAATAATGTGGTATTGATGAAAACCGATATGGCTTACGGGCATGGCGGTGCGTCGGGGCGTTTCGATTATCTGAAGGATTTGGCTTTGGTTTATGCTTTTATGCTTAAGTTGGAAGGTTTAAATAAATAACATTATATATTATTGTGAAATGACGGAGTGAGGCTTCGTCCAAAAAAATAAACGGTATGAGAAAGAAAATTGTAGCGGGCAATTGGAAAATGAATAAGGATTTCCAGTCGGCCAAGGCGTTGGTTAATCAGTTAAGAACGTACGTGGATACCCACTCTGTGCATTGCGAGGTGTACATTGCGCCGCCGTCTTTATATACGGTTTCGGCGGTGGAAGAAGCGAAGGGGTCTGCACTTGGGGTGTACACTCAGGATGTTAGCGAGCACGAAAGCGGGGCATACACCGGAGAGATTTCAGTGGATATGGTGAAGTCGGTGGGGGCTCAAGGCTGTATCATTGGGCATTCGGAGCGGCGTCAGTACCATGGGGAGACGGATTCGCATTGCAATCGTAAAGTTAAGATGGCATTGGATAAGGGGCTTGTTCCGATTTATTGCAACGGGGAAACCTTGGAGCAAAGAAAGGCGGGGCAGCACTTGGAGGTCGTGAAGAATCAAACGGAGGTGGCTTTGTTTACGTTATCGGCGGAAGAAATCAAGAAAGTGGTGATTGCTTACGAGCCGGTTTGGGCGATTGGTACGGGGGAGACGGCTACGCCAGCGCAGGCGCAGGAGATTCACCAGCATATACGGGGGCTTATTGCTTCTAAATATGGGCAAGCGGTTGCTGATGAGGTTTCGATTCTTTATGGGGGGTCGGTAAAGCCGGATAATGCGAAGGAGATTTTTTCGCAACCGGATATTGATGGCGGATTGATTGGAGGAGCTGCATTGAAGCTGGAGGATTTTTCCAAAATTATAGAAGCTTTCGACGCTTAGTTTTTTGATTTGGCTTGGCTAAGTTTTAGGACCCCGACATTTTGTTGGGGTTATTTGTTTTTGGCGTGAGTTTATGCGTTTATACATTATATATATAATGGTATACGTATTGGGATTACGGTGTTTTTCTTGTTTTTGGATTTGTTTGAAAAAAAATCTTCTTGTAAATCAGTTAGTTGGGTTTTATGGGGTTAAAAAAAAGGTTTAGGGTATTGTGAAGAAATAAAAAAGTTGTATTTTTGCAGTCCCAAATGAGGGGAGCAGGAGATACGGATTGATAAAGTTGGAGTTTTAGAAAAAAAAACGAAAAAAATATTTTGTCAATTTAAAAATACTTTTTATCTTTGTGAACCGTGTTTGAGCGATCGACGCGGGAAGCGCAGAAGGGTAGGTTGATAGGATTGATTTTGAGATTAAGCTTACGAAAAAAAGTTTAAATTTTTTCAAAAAATATTTTGTCAGTTCAAAAATAAGTATTACTTTTGCACTCGCAAATCGGAAATAATGAAAGTTATTAAAGATTAAAGCGAAAAGAGAAGAGATCATTGAAATAAGATATAACAACCAAGTAAGGAAAAGACCAAAGCGAAGTCAAAGACTTTGAGTGAGTTCGGACAAACATACAATGGAGAGTTTGATCCTGGCTCAGGATGAACGCTAGCGGGAGGCCTAACACATGCAAGCCGAGCGGGATTTTTGGTGTAGCTTGCTACACTGGAATGAGAGCGGCGCACGGGTGCGGAACACGTGTGCAACCTACCTTTATCTGGGAGATAGCCTTTCGAAAGGAAGATTAATACCCCATAATATATTAATTGGCATCGATTGA
>NZ_JAYWXI010000111.1:0-530 GCF_036016955.1 Bergeyella anatis
GTTTCGTCTGCCGAAAAACTATATTTTTTATTTGCCTCTTTTTGAAGTGCAGTTAAATCATAGAGTAAAGGCGGTTGCTCTTTTACCGTTTTCTTTTCTACGGAAAGCACTTCAGCATTTGGATGGCGTTCTACGGATTTTTTCCATTCTTCTACTTCTTCTTTTTGTTCTGTTTTCAGAGTGGAAAGACTATTAAATTTGAGGTGTCCTTTTTGATGCACTAACTGCAATTGCCAATACGGTTTTTTCTCAAATTGGGTATGCGTGAGGTATCGTTCACAAACCATAGACAAAGTAGGAGTTTGTACCCGCCCGAGGGAGTATACACCGCTTCCAGCGGCGATACTCAGGGCTTGGGTAGCATTGATGCCTACCAGCCAATCGGCTTGGCTACGCATTTGGGCAGCGTGATATAAAGGGTCAAATTGCTTTCCTGGACGGAGTTTTTCAAAGCCTGAAAGAATGGCTTTTTCTGTGAGTGAACTAATCCAAAGTCGCTCAAAAGGTTTTTGACAATTTAAGTAATCATA
>NZ_JAYWXI010000112.1:0-530 GCF_036016955.1 Bergeyella anatis
AATCTCTTTTAAAAGTTATTTACTCTATCGTTGTCTTTCTCTTTGTTGTATTCAAAATCGGCATCTTCGTCGTTTGAAGTCAAAGCATTCTTTTCATCAACCATATGTTCCGAGCGTATACAGAAAATAACGCTATTTTCTTCAATACCATTCATATATAATGTATATTTAGGATCAATATATTGAGTCGTTTCATACCATTTAGGTTGCTTAAAAAATACCCATTCGTATAGTTTACCATTTTTATCTTTAATTTCAATAGGTTCTGCTGGGTGGCGTTCATTATAGTCCAATACGAAATTAAAAAATAATCTTCCAAAGTCAATTCGTGTAGGACCTTTAGCACGATAGGTACTCAGTTTTTTTGAGTTTCCTTTTCTTCCAATTAGAAAGGTAAAAACCACCAAATCCCTCATTTCTTCATCACTTACGCCTGCCAATTCACGATAGTTTTCGGGGAATTGCCAAGTTAAATAGACTTTTGGTGGGATTTTCATTGCTCTGTTAAAAGTATCATTTACAAATGTTGG
>NZ_JAYWXI010000113.1:0-529 GCF_036016955.1 Bergeyella anatis
TCTCTAATGAATTGGTGTACATCTGATAGTTTGTAGTAAATTTTTCCAGAAATTGTGTAATAGGGTAGTTTGCCTTCAGAACGATAACGCTGCAGAGAACGAGCGGATATTTTAAAAGTTATCATTAAATCTTGATTGTCGAGTAATTCCTCTCCTTCGATGGTACTTCGTTTCTTTTCAGCTTTTTCAAAGCGTTCTGCAAGTAGATCGAGGCGGTCCATCAGTCGCTCCATCCACATTACAAATTCCATTCGGTCGATATTCATAACGGGTAAGTTTTAGTGTTTTATTTTTGATTGAGTATTTTTTTCATAAGTTTACCAATACTTAATTGCTGTGGATTTTGGCTGTCCACAATCAATAATTCTTTGGCTTTGAGTTTTAGGATATAGTTTTTCGCCGTTCGTTCCTGCACCCCCGTTAAGGCTTTAATTTCTTGCACCAATTCACTATATTCCCATACTTCTTTCTTTCTAAATAGAGGAGATACGAGAGTGGCTAATTCTGTGGTCTTGTCTTTCTTTTCAGT
>NZ_JAYWXI010000114.1:0-522 GCF_036016955.1 Bergeyella anatis
TTTCTAAATTTTAAATTACTTTGTACTCTTCAATCATATATTCTACTTCTTCGTCAAACCCTTGTGTTTGCTTCTTATTTTTAAGCATATACAAATCGGATTTTGATAGTTCTTTGCGGTATCTCTCCCTGCTAATTTCAGCAATTAATTCAATGGCTTTTTGAAAGTTGTCCGTAACATATTCTATTGTCTTACTTTCATTGCTGTGCCATTTGTCGGTTGTGAAAATGATATATGCGTTTTTCATATTATTGAGGTTTCTAAGTGGGTTATTTTATCTATTGGATACCCTTTGTCTGTGAATTGGTAATTTTCTTCCGCAAACATTTGTATAATGTATTCATCAGCGGTTAATCTTTCGTATTCTTTTTGTAGTTCTTTGTATAAATGTTGGTTCAAATCATTTAAAACACTTTCCACCCATTTCAATAGTTTTTCAACTTGATACTCAATGTGTGGGTATTCCTTACTATCATCGTTAAAAGTGTACTCCCAATCAAAGTGCAGATAATAGTATCGGTG
>NZ_JAYWXI010000115.1:0-515 GCF_036016955.1 Bergeyella anatis
ATTCCTAAGTTTAATTCGGGTAGTGGCATATTTATCTTTTATAGCGATATTCTACTAAACAATGAATATTCTTCTTAATTTGTAAATCTTGTATCTCACTTACAAAAAAATTGTAATTTTTTTCGTAGCTAAACAATTCTATTTTGGCTATATTTTTTTCAATTAGATATTTTTTCATTTTACCAAATACTTTCGTTGCAAAAATCCCATCACAGTTGATTGGATACTCATTTTTTAATGTTAATATTTCCCCGTTGGTAAAATGAATATCTATGATTTTTCCTTCTTTGAAACAAACCGAAGGTTCTAAAACATCTAAATAGAAATAAAGTTGTCTGCCTCGTTTTCCCATATGGAGCACAGCGTATGTATATTCAGTATTTTCTGCTCGAAGATAGATTGGACCTACCTTAGCATACCGCTTGCCTTTCATTTTCTCTCTGGGCTGGACAACTTCACAATCAGCTTTTAAGTATTGAGGAAAAATAACATCTTGCAAGGTTTCTTGAGCATAA
>NZ_JAYWXI010000116.1:0-499 GCF_036016955.1 Bergeyella anatis
AGGCTGTGTTGAAATTTTTTATTATTCGGTAATGAGAGGAAGAGCTGTTTCGTTTAAAATCCATTACTAATAAATCTACTTTTGTATGTTTCATATTGACCTTTTTTTTATTCGTCTAAAGAGCCGGAATATGCTGGTTTCGTTTCGAGGGCTTATAAAAAGTAGTGTTTAGCCTCCACAAGGTTTTTCAAAAAAATACGCTCCTTGGAGGAAGATTTTTTTGAAAACCCGTAGGGCTTGACCTTGTGGAGGCGTTAAGAACACGGAAATACTTTTGCCCTTCGAGTACGAAACCAGCATTACGGCTATTTAACTCTCGAAAAAAAAGGTGGAAATAGGAAGTGAAATACAAAAGACAAATTCGGTAATGGGTACAATCGAAAGGATAAGCTCTGCATCGATTACCGAATATTTTTTTATTACTAAGGTTTATTTCTAAATAAAATTACCGCTACAAAACAGGAAAAAAGGGAATGTTTTGTAGCGGTAGTTAGGGTAA
>NZ_JAYWXI010000117.1:0-499 GCF_036016955.1 Bergeyella anatis
ATTGTTACCGATTAAAACTTGACCGATATGGAAATATATACTATACCGCTCACGGGAAGCATACGGGCGAGGAATTTTGGACAGCTGAAATGGAATTAACAAAAATTTTGAACAGTTAAAGAGTAAAATTATGAACACAACAAGCACTAACATTGATAAAATTTACAACAGATTAAAAAAACTTTGTGAAAAAGTGAACACACGAAATGAGAAAGGTTTGAACGATGATGACCAAGCTAAAGCATTGTTTGATTTTGAGAAAAAGAACTTAGAATTTGTGCGAGTAGCCGTAGGTTATAGTAAACTCAAAGCAATAAAAACGGAGTTCGTAAAGGGAATAATAAAAAGGTACAAAGAGCAAAAATTGGACCTTTACGATATAAAATTTGTTGATGATAAATATGTAGGCAAGCTGATAGGAATACCTTTACCTATAAAAGAAATGAGGGAAGAGTTCCCTAACGATGTTAATGTAAGTGATTATACAGTATGGGTAACA
>NZ_JAYWXI010000118.1:0-498 GCF_036016955.1 Bergeyella anatis
AAAAAATTATAAGCATTTTTTCAATTTCAGGTAACGAATTAGTAACTCAACTTGCTTCTTTTGATTTCATTGATTTTCATCGGAACTCAATACGACAAAGGTACGATATATTTACTTTTTCACAAAATTCTTATAACTTTGCCTCGCCCTGCACGGTGCAAGCGTGCTCCTCTATAGATGCCGACTTGCACCGTGCAGGGCGAAGCAATGTAAGTTGATAGATATGTTTTCCTTACCAAAGGATTTTCTGCGATAGTTCCGTAATTTTGTAACAACTAATTTAAATATTTAAGCAATATGGAACAGTATTTCAGAAAAGTCTTTCAAGACATTTACAAAGAAGAGGAAAAGGTAACATTACACGTAGAAACCATTATCCCCGAAGCTTTAGAAATGATTCGCTATCTATCCAAAGTTTTAGAAGAAACAAGGAACTATATCCTTGAAAGAGGATTTAATGACAAACAGGAGGAAATTCATTTCTTCAGAAACATCAAA
>NZ_JAYWXI010000119.1:0-496 GCF_036016955.1 Bergeyella anatis
AATTTAAAAGTTATTAAATGGGTAAAGTATTAGAATCCTAAAGACTTTCTCTTCTCTCCTGTGCTTTTTGGCGAATGGCTAATTCCAAGTTGCCATCGAGTTTTTTAGCCAATTGCATTACTTCGTATTTCTCAGATTCTTCGGTGGTATAAGCTAAATATTCTTCGGGGCTTACCTCAGTAGCATAGACTGCCGAATGGGCACCGCCTAAGCCTATCCACACCTCTTTGTACAATCGGTTAGGAGCATTGTTTTGATTGATAGAAAGAATTTGAGATTTTTCTTTTTCGGTAAGTCCAAGCATTCTTTGAATATCCTCAAACTTGTTCATATATTTCCTTTGGTCGAGCAATATTTTACAATCGGAGTTATTGATAATGGACTCTTTTACTATTGGAGAGTGAATAATATCGTCCACCTCTTGGGTTACAATTACGGCTTCACCAAAGTATTTACGAACGGTTTTAAACAGATACTTAATATACTCTGCCATTCC
>NZ_JAYWXI010000120.1:0-496 GCF_036016955.1 Bergeyella anatis
ATTGCCTTATAGTTATTCTCCAATATTTTTAGTACATCGCTCTCTTTGTACAAAATTTTACCCTCAATTTGAATGTAAGGCAAAAAGCCATCATCTCTATATTGTTGGAGGGTTCTTTGGCTTATATGCAATAATTCACACAATTCTTTTCCAGATAAATAAATTTCCCCATTAAATACAGGTTTAAAATGCTCTAACAAAAACTTTACATATTCATTAAGCTCTTGTATTTGCTTTTGGTAAGAAGCCATTTCTTCCGTTTGTTCTGTATAGAGTTCCATTAGATTTCAGTTTTTGCAGTTTGATTTTCTAATAAATGAAGTACATCGCTACGCTTGTAGTAGTTTTTTCGATTGATGTACGAATAAGGCAGTAAATTTCGGTCTTTGTAATTTTGAAGTGTCCGTTTGCTAATGCCCAACAACTGACAGACCTCTTGTGTGTCCAACCATTTTTTGTCCTGACAAATGGCTTGATGTGTTTCTACTACGGACTT
>NZ_JAYWXI010000013.1:0-63312 GCF_036016955.1 Bergeyella anatis
AAAATAAACTCAATAATCGACCTCGTAAAAGACTTGGATACCTCACGCCAAACGAAAAATTTAAACAAATTATTAATCAGAATTCTGTTGCATTTGCAAGTTGAATTCAGCCATTAAAATTAATGAAATAGTTTTGCTTTCAATGTTTTGTAATTTCATTGGTGTTTTTTTAGAATTTAAAAATTGAGGTTTCTTATACTGTATTATGTCTGTTCTATAACGTTATTATTTCAGGTTTAATTAGCCTTTTAAATTGCTTCCATAAAACCGAGGAAAAGACAATTACTATAATGGTCATTAATGCATTATATTTTATTGAGTTTAAAAATATTACGGCTCCTAATAAAATCCCATATAGAAATGAAAATAAACAGGTAATTATTGTTCCCTTTTTTGTAATCGTTAGATTTCCTATTTTCATATTGTTTCTATTCTATTTTATTTTATATGATTTGGTTTCGGCATTACAGATGCAAGACAAATGTACAAAATTTTGAATTCGATTTTTTTATCAATTTTTCTTTTTTAATGGGTTAAGACTTGGTTCTGTGAAGGTGGTGTAATGTTAATGTTTTAATTTTAATTTGTTGGGTAGGAAAGGGCATAGGGTTGGGTTTCCCCGGTTTTAGGCAAACCAGACTTCGAAAAGGCTTCCGTGGCCGGTGTTTCGGTAAAGGATATAGCCGTTGTGGGCTTCCACGATGCTTTTGGTGAGGGTTAGGCCGATGCCGGAGCCGTGGGGGCGGGTGGTGAAAAACGGTAGGAAAATTTTATCGCGGATTTGTTCGTTGATGCCTTCTCCGGAATCCTCTATTTTCAGGATGATGCGGTGGTTTTGCTTTTTAGTTTCGATGAGGATGTGTTTGTCGGTTTGGGGCTGTTCCAAGGCGTGCATGGCGTTGGTTAACAGGTTTACCAAAACCCTTTCGATCATTTTCTCGTCGGCGTGGAGTTTGATTTCCTCAAGCAGGGTGGTGCATCGGATGTTTTGGCGTTTGAATTCGTTTTCAAAAATCTGCAAGACGTTTTCGATGGTTTTTTTGAGGTTAAAGAGCGTTTTTTTAGGTTTGGGCAGTTCGGCGACTTGGCGGTAGCTGTCGATAAAGTGGAGCAGTTGTTGGGATTTTGAATTGATGATGTTCAGGCTGTCTCTCATTTCTTCTTGGTTTTCTTTTCCGAAGTCGTCTTGGCTGGCGAGGTACTTTAGGTTTTCGAGCAGGCTGTTTACGGGGGTTAGGGTATTTAGCAGTTCGTGCGAAATCACTTTCATGAGGTTGTTCCAGGCCATTTTTTCTTTCCGGTCAATGATTTTTTGGACGGACTCCAAGGAGATGGTGCAAAAGGTTTGCTCCGGAGTTTCCAATCTCGAAACGCGGATGGAGTAGGATTGCTTTGAACTTTCACCGATTGAAATATGGATGAATTCCTGAGAATCGCGGTAACGGCTTTGTTCGATCAGGTCGAAAAACGCGGGGGCTTTTTCTTTATAGTAATCCCACCGGTTGTATTTTGGGATTTGCAGGATGTTTAGAAGGGCTTGGTTACAGAAAAAGACTTTCCATTGCGAAGAGGCCTGGGGCTTTTGCAGAATCAGGAAACCGATTTCCTGTTTGTTGAGGAGGTTTTCATAAAGCTGTTTGAAGGCGGTGAGCTGAGTGTGTTCGGCTTGGGTTTGGTAGTAGAGTTTTACGGCTTCGGTTTTTAGGGGGGTGGATGGGCTTTCGGTAGGGAAAAGCGAAAAGTCTTTTTTTCGGATTGCGGTAATGATTTTTTCGGTTTCTTCTCTTTTTCGGTTGAGGGTTGCCCAAAAGTAGAATAGAAGGAGAGCCCCTAAAATAATCGACAGCGAAGCGGTAATGTACTTTTCAGATTCGAGGAAGTGGTAGCCGGCAATCAGGGCGACTATTCCTGAAAAAAGAGACAGGAGTTCTGGTATGGGAGAGGTTTTCATCATAGTCCAAATTTTTCCATTCTTCGGTAGAGGGCAGCACGCGAGAGGCCTAAGGCCTCGGCGGCGAGGGAGATGTTGCCTTGGAATTTTTTTAAGGAATTGCGGATCATTCTTTCTTCCATTTCTTCGAGGTTGAGCGAGGTAGGAATAGAGGGTTCAATGGTCGGAGGGCTTAGGTTGAGTTGAAGGATGCCGTTTTCGGAGAGGATTACGGCGCGTTCGATGCTGTGTTCCAGTTCTCGGATGTTCCCGGGGAAGGCGTAGTGGTTTAAATCGTCTTTGTTTTCGAAGTGCAGAATCGCTTTGTCGTATTTCTGGCTGTATTTGTGTACGAAAAAATCGGTGAGGGGCATCAGGTCTTCCTTTCGTTCCCGAAGCGGGGGGATTTCGATTTCCACGGTATTGATGCGGTAAAAGAGGTCTTCCCGGAAGGTTCCTTCTGCGACTTGTTTTTTGAGGTTGGCATTGGTGGCGAAAATAAAACGCAAATCCAAAAAGCGTTCTTTGCTTTCACCGATTCGGACTAATTTTTTGGTTTGGATGAGGGTTAAAATTTTTTGTTGGAGTGGGAGGGAGAGGTTTCCGATTTCATCTAAGAAGACGGTTCCGCCGTTGGCATTTTCTATTTTTCCGGGTTTATCGGTTTTGGCATCGGTGAAGGCTCCTTTGGCATAGCCGAAGAGTTCGGCTTCAAAGAGGTTTTCAGACAATGTTCCGAGGTCGATGTGGACAAACGGTTCGTTTTTTCGGTGGGACTTTTGGTGGAGGTATTCGGCCATGACGAATTTTCCGGTTCCGTTTTCCCCGAGCAGTAGAATATTGGCGTCGGTGGGGGCGACTTTGGTTAGGGTGTCCATCACTTGCCTCATTTTCGGCGATTGGGTTTCCAGCTTATAGCTGGTGGAAGGGTGCTGAAGGTTTTGCCATTGTTCCAGTTTTTTGTTTTTGCGGGAGAGATCCACCGCGAGATTGACCGAGGCGTAAAGTTTTTCGTTGTTCCATGGTTTCAGCACAAAATCTGTGGCTCCGTTTTTCAGGGCTTGCACGGCCAGTTCGACTTCGCCGTATGCGGTCATTAGGATGACGGGGATGTTGGGGTTGATTTCGCGGATTTCGTGGAGCCAGTAGAGGCCTTCTTTACCGTCTTCAAATCCCCGTCGGAAATTCATGTCCAGCAGAATGACGTCCACTTCGTGTTCGGTCATGGTTTGAAAGATTTTTTTGGGGGAGGAGAGCGTAAGGACGTTCGTAAAGAATTTTTTGAGCCATACTTTGGCTGAAAAAAGGATGTCTTCGTCGTCGTCGGCAATCAAAAGGGTGGCTTCTTTCTTTCTCATAGCTTTTGGGGTGTTCGTTTTCGCACATGGAGTGTTCGATAATGAACATTTTTTTCAGGAGTGATTTTTAAGATGATTTAAAACTCAAGCGGTTACGAAAGTGTTTTTTTTATGGCATGGCCTTAGTGTAACTATTTGAAAATAAATCATCTGTAATGGACACGAAAATAGAAAAAAAACATTCTAAAATCAAAATCATTTTAATTGCGGCTGGCGTTATGATTTTTTCGACTTTGTTTCTTTCGTATTTTTTTCGGCAAAAAAGCACGTATAATGTAAATCGAGAAGAACTTCAGTTGGCTGACGTTACTTTCGGGACTTTTGAGGACGTGATACTCATCACGGCGCAAACCCAATCCTTAAATTCTTCGCTGGTGAATGTTTTGGAGGGCGGTGCCGTTAAGGCCATTTATGCGGAAGACGGTCAGATGGTAACCCAGGGGCAGCCTTTGGCGAGGGTTTACAATCCGAATACGGAATTCGGTTATTTGAATCAGGAAACGGGAATCATGCAGCAGATTTCCCAAATGCGGAATGCTCTTTTGGAACTGAAAAATCAAGAATTCCATCAGAATAAAGAATGGCTTCAGGCGCAGAACGATTATAATGTGGCTTTGCAGAGTTTCAATTTGCAAAAACGGCTTTACGAGGCGGAAATCGGCAGGAAGACGGACTATGATATGGCTCTTCAAAACCTGAATTACCAACAGCAGCGGAAACAGATTACCGAGCAGGGCTTGGTGAGCGAGAAAAAGGCCCGAAGCCAACAAATTTCGGCGATTAACCATTCCATTTCCCAGATGCAAAAAAGTTTGGAGGTGCTGAAAGGCAACCAAAATAATTTCCTGATTTTGGCACTGGTTTCGGGACGGCTTTCGTCTTTCGGTATTGCGATGGGGCAGAACCTCACTAGTGGGGAGAGTATTGGCAAGATTGACCTGATGGATGGGTACAAGTTGGTCGCAAAGGTGGACGAGTACTATATCAATAAACTGCAAGTAGGGCTTAAAGGTACGTTGGACAGTAACGGTACGTCTTATGCCATTACTGTGTCCAAGATTCTTCCAGAGGTTAAGGACGGTCGTTTTTCTGCCGAATTGGGATTTACGGGGGCTAAGCCCTCCGATTTGAAGATAGGGATGAGTTTTGGCGTGAAGATAAAGCTTTCGCAGGATACGCAGAGTTTGATGATTCCCAAGGGAAATTTCTATAACACTACGGGCGGAAGATGGGTGTTTGTGTTGCGAGAGGGCAAGGCCGTAAAAAGGAATATCCGGTTGAATCGCGAAAATCAGAGGTATTACGAAGTGGTTTCGGGGCTTCATCCTAAGGAAAAGGTCATTGTGTCGGGGTACGAGGATTTTAAAAATTACGAAGAACTTATTATTAAAGACTAAAAAAACGAGCTTGGGGCTCTTCGTTTTCGGAGACTGCATTTTAAAAGGGATGGCGAGGCTCCAATGTTCCATACTATTAATCTAATCGTTCAAAATTGTTTAAATATGAAAATAATTACGCTAAGTATGCTATCGCTGACTTTGCTTTCGTCTTGCATTGTCATTCACACCCAAGGCAGGGCTGTTGATGAAACACGTTTCAAAAAGGGAGCGGCCAAGGAGACCGATTATTCTGGTCGGCGCATGGAGTCCCGCGAATTTTCTGTGAGTGGCTTTTCGGAAATCAGTGTGTCTTCGGGGATGAGGTTCTACGTGAAAAAAGGCGATCGGCAGAGGGTGGTGGTGAACACGAATGCGCCTGAGGTTATTAAGGTTTCTTCGGAAGGAGGTTTGCTAAAGGTTCAATACAATTCAACGCAACCGATGAGAAAGGTTGAAACAGAGGTGGTGGTTTATACCGACAAGATCGATAAACTGAAAGTAGAAAGTGCCGGGAAAATGGTGATTGAAGAGGGGATTCGTTCGGATCAACTTTGGATTGATCTGAGCAGTTCGGGGGAGCTGTCCGGAAACGTATCGGCGCAAAACATCCGAATCAAGGCGAGTAGTGCTTCATCGGCGGCGTTGGCAATTCGGGCGGAACGCGTCGGGGTGGAGGCTTCTTCGCTGGCGAAGGTCAGGCTGTATGGGGAGGTCGAGGCGGTTCAGGCGGAAGCCACCAGTGCGGCGGAGGTTCACCTTGAAAACCTCAAATACAAAAATCTAAAGCAGGAGGTAACGTCTCTTGGAAAAATACAGACTAAGTAAATAACCCTAAAATAATAAAACGATGCTACAAACAGATAATCTATCGAAAGTTTACCGTACCGACGAAGTGCAAACCACAGCGTTGAATAAGGTTAGTCTTAAAATTAACGAGGGCGAATTTGTTGCCATCATGGGGCCTTCGGGCTGTGGGAAATCCACTTTGCTTAATATTCTTGGTCTTTTGGATCAGGCGTCTTCGGGGTCTTATCGGTTTTTGGATCAGGAGGTGGTAGGCACGACGGAGAAAACCAAAGCGGGGCTTCGTAAGCGGCATATCGGCTTTATTTTTCAGAATTTTAATTTGATTGATGAGCTTTCGGTGTTTGAAAATATTGAACTGCCTCTGATTTATAATGGGGTTTCTTCTTCCGAACGAAAGAAACGGGTGCAGGAAATCATGGCGAAAATTCAGATTGACCATCGCGGCAAACATTATCCTCAGCAGCTTTCGGGAGGGCAGCAACAGCGTGTGGCTGTGGCCCGGGCGTTGGTCACCCGTCCGCGGTTGATTCTTGCGGACGAGCCTACCGGTAATTTGGACAGCAGCAACGGGAACGAGGTGATGAATCTTTTGGCCGAATTACATCGGGAGGGTTCCACCATTGTTATGGTAACTCACTCGTCGTACGATGCGGGGTTTGCTTCGCGGATTATCAATATGAAAGACGGCGAAATTTTCAATGAGCAGACCGTTGATAGAACAAAAGATTACTTTGAAAAGGCATCGGCAGATTCTTTTTCTTGATGCTGCTTTCTCGGGGGAAGAATTTCCGAGGGAAAGACTCGGTTAAAAAAAATCAAAGGTTCAAAAAAAATACAAGATTATGTTTAGAAATTGGCTTAAAATAGCATTTGTTAATTATAAAAAAAACCGCCTTTCGACTTTTATCAATCTCTTTGGGCTTACGGTCGGGCTCACGGGTTTTATGCTTATTCTTTTGCATTGGAACGATGAAGCGGACTATGAACGGTGGAATCCCGGGAGGGAAAACATCTACTACCTTCAGCAGTATTATAAAACCGATAACTGGGTCGGCGGCAATACGTCCTACCAAATGGTCAAAAGCATTATCGAGGAATTGCCGGAGGTGGAAGATTATGTGATGTTTGCTTACGATAATTCGGAGGAGTTGATGGTGGCGGAGAACGGAAAAAGCCATTACGCCCGAGGGGGGCAGGCTACGTCTGAAAATTTCTTTGCTTTCTTTCCTTTTAAACTGAAGTACGGGCGTTACGATAAGGCCTTGAGCGATTACAACAAAATGGCGATCTCGGAGGAGCTTAGCCGTCAGCTTTTCGGGGATGCCAATCCGGTGGGGAAGCAGATCACTTATGGCGATCGGAAGTATATGGTCACTTCGGTGTATGAAATTCCGAAAGAGAATACTGTGGTGAAGCCTAATTTTCTTTTTCTTTCGCAAACCATGGCCGAGGATGTCGAAAACATCAAGGAAGGCTTTTTGAACTGGGGGAACTATTCTTACCAAGCTTTGCTGAAGCTAAAGCCGGGGGCAGATGTGGCCGGCGTGGAGCAGGCTATTTTTGATAAGGTGCTGGTGGGCAAACGCTATTCCAAGGAAGTGTTGCAGAAGGAGAATATCGTTTTGGAGGAAATGCTTACCCGATACGGGCCTAACAAGTTTTACCTTACCCGGTTGGATAAGATGAGGTTGGAAGCTAAATCGGAAGGGGGATTCAAAGAAAAAGGCGATTTCAAAACAATAAAAATTCTTTTCGGATTGGCGGTACTTATTTTGGTGCTGTCGGCCATTAATTTTATCAATCTTAAAATGGCTCAAGGTTCCCAACGGGCCAAAGAGGTGGGAGTGAAAAAGGCTATTGGCAGTCGGAAAAGTCAACTGGTGGGGCAGTTTGTGATGGAAACGGTTTTGCTCTGTGCGGTCGCTTACCTCTTGTCGTTGGCCTTGGTGGAGTTGCTTCTGCCTTCGTTCAATAAGTTTTTGGGGAAGTCGATGCGGTTGGATCATTTGAAAACGTTTGTTTATTCGGCGGCGATGACTTTTGGGGTGGCTTTGTTTTCGGGGCTGGTGCCGGCATTTTACCTTTCGAGTTTTAAACCGATTAATACGCTTAAAGGTAATTTTTCGCGCAGCAGTCATGGGGTATGGCTGAGAAACGGCATTCTTACGTTTCAATTGCTGATTTCCTCTTTTTTCCTCATTGCGGGGCTGATTATCCATCAGCAGGTGAATCATATGATGGCTAAGGACTTGGGGTTCAACGGCAATCAGACGATTATTATTTATTATAGCAATAAGGACAGTTCACACCGGAAATACGAGCGTTTGAAAAACGAAATCAAAAAAATAAACGGAGTGGAGGATGTAACCTTTGGAGAAGCTACGCCGACGACGGGAGGAAGCTCTTCCAATATGGATTGGCGGGATAAAAGCATTATGGCTCAGCATGGGGCGATGGACTACAATTTTTTCGATTTTTTCGATATGAAGATTGTTAAGGGGCGAAATCTTTCTCCTCAATACGCTTCCGATACGGTAAATACCGTATTGGTCAATGAGGCTTTTGTCCGGCAAATGGGGTGGACCAATGACGAGGCGCTGAAGAACGAAGTGAAACCGGGTTTTGATGAGAAAAATTATAAAATTGTGGGGGTGGTGAGGGACTATGATTTATGGGGCGTTAAGGATAAGACACCGGCTATTGCTTTTTTTCATTATTTGACAACAAAGTGGAAAAGACATAATATGTATTTTATGGAGGTAAAGCTTGGTGCGGACGACATCGAGGGGACGCTTGCGCGACTGAAAACGTTTTGGGAAACCAAGGGGGAACCGGGGTATCCGTTCAACTATGGTTTTGTCGATAAAACGTTTGCGAAGACTTTCGTGAAGTATCAGAAGCAGCAGACGCTCTTTGGGCTACTCAATGCGGTTGTTCTTACGGTAGCCATGTTGGGGTTGTTTGCGCTTTCCTCCTTGTTGATTGAACAGAAGCTGAAGGATGTAGCGGTTAAGAAGGCTTTGGGGGCTTCGGCGAAGATCATTGTGTTTGATTTGACCCGACGGTTTTTGCTCATGGCTTTGGCGGCGGTGCTTGTTAGTATTCCCATTAGCTATTATTTCATGAACGAGTGGCTGAAGGATTTTGCCTATCGTATTGAGATGCCTTGGTGGCCGTACGGGGTGAGTTTGGGCGTGATGCTTTTGCTTACGTTTGCGGTGGTGAGCTTTAAGGCGTATAGGGCAACGCGAGTGAATCTTGTCAAATACCTGAAGTACGAATGAGTCTGAATAATAATCCGCATACCTTTAGCATGAAGACGTTTTTTCAATCTTTTGTTTTTCTTTTTTCGGTGGGGGTTTGGGGGCAGCAGTGGACGTTAAGGCAGTCTTTGGACTATGCGTTAGCCCATCATCCAGCGATGGAACAGAGTCTTTTGGAAGTGCATGGGGCCGATCGCCGTGTGGCGATGGCTAAAGGGGAACTTTTGCCTGGGGTGAATGTGGGGTTGAATCGGAATTATAGTTTTGGTTCGACGATTGACCCTAACAGCAATTCCAGGAAGTCGTTGAATACGCAGTCCGATCAATTGAACGTTACGGTGCCGATGGTGCTTTTCGATTGGCGAAATTACCTGAATATTGGGTTGTCCCGATGGGATAAGGAAAGTTCGGAATACCGATTGAGGAGTGTTCAAAACGAAATTGTGCTCAATGTGATTCAGGCTTTTTTTCAATACCAGAGCGATAAGGCTTGGCTGGAGGTTATCAGTACGCAAATTGGTGGGGTGGAGGAGCAGATTGCAAGAATCGAGCAGGAGGTGGCCATTGGCACTCGGCCTAAAAGTGATGTTTACGACATAAAAGCCAATTTGGGAACGCTTCGCGAGCAGTGGATTTCGGCAAGAAACCAAAAGGAATTGGCGAAAAATAACCTGTTTTATTCGATTGGGCTGCAGGACGAGGCTGTTGATTTTGTTTTGGAAGATGAACTTCCGGAGAGCGAATTGCTGGATCGGGATGATTTTGTGGCGGATTTACTGGAGCGCAATCCGCTTTATCGCCGGGCGCTCAAGCAGTACCAAATTTCGGAAAAGAAGGTGGTGTTGGCTAAAGCCGATTTTCTGCCTCGCTTGTCGGCTGTTTACCAGTGGTCTACGTTTTATAGCAAGGTGTTGGGAGCATCGGTTTCGGATCCTTTTTCTTTGCAGTTCAAAACGAATCAGAACGATTGGGTGGCTTTGGGGCTGGAAATTCCGGTTTTCAACCGCTTTCAGACGAAGCATCGGGTTGGGTTGGCAAAACTGTCGCTCCAAAATGCGGCATTGGAAAAAGACAAAGTGGTTTTGGAGCTGACCAAAAATCTCAAAGCCATTGGGATTCAATTTGTCCATGCTCGGGAGAAGTATGCGGTATCGGAGGCGAATTTTGAAAACCAAAAGCAATCGTTTCAAAAATCGGAAGAGAAGTACAAGGAAGGGTTGCTGGATGCGTATACTTTTTTCATGGTGAGGAATGCTTGGCTGAATGCTAATTTTAATCGGATAAAAAGTCGTTACGATCTCATGTTGCAGAGTGAATTGCTGAAGATTTATACGGAGTAACGGTTTTGTTTGGTTGAAGATTTAGATTGGCCTCTTTTTTTTATTTTCTGATTTTGCCCGCTTTCTGTAGCTCGGAAAGTGGGCTTTTTTAGGAGGGGATTTGGGGCTTAAAACTACTTTTTTATGTTAAGGAGGAGGCTTTTATAAGCCTAATGTGTTTTGCTTTTTGGGGATTTTCAGAGAATCCTGCGTTTGAAGAGGTTGGTGGTTTAATATAGACTTCTGTCCTGTTTTGCGGTTTGATTGCAGTCGGAATATCTTTATTATCTTTGTGGAAGCCAATTGGGCGGATTTAATTTTAATTAATGTTTTTTTTAGGGATGGTTAAATTATTTTTTTGGAGAGGCTTAGGGCTGAATCGAGTTTTATTACTGTTGCTGGCTTGGGTTTTAACGGCTTGTGGTTCGGCGGCGGTAACCTCTAAAAAGACGTTACCGCCGGCTCGTCCGTCGGGAAAGGAAACGGGGCTTCGGGCTTTGGATTCTCGTTTTTCGGGAAAAGTGGACCGTTCGATCGAAAAGTTGTTGAAGGATGCCCAAACGTATTTGGGGGTGCCTTATAAATATGGCGGTTCTACTCGGTCGGGGTTTGATTGTTCGGGGTTTACTTGGACGGTGTTTGAGCAAAATGCGTACGTTTTACCCCGACGGTCGGCGGATCAGGCTGCGGTTGGAAAACGGGTGGCTATTGGAGAAACACGTCCCGGCGATTTGGTTTTTTTCGCTACTTCGGGAGGAGCGAGGGTTTCGCACGTGGGGATTGTGTATGACGTGGGGCGTGACGGGGAAGTGCGCTTTATTCATGCTTCCACGTCTAAGGGCGTAATTATATCGTCATTGAACGAAAGCTATTGGAACAAGGCGTATCTTCATACGCAGCGGTTGTTTTAGGCGCGGAGGGGATTTTGGGCGAAATAATCTTCCGTTTGTTTTTGGTCTTCTTTCAGTCTTTCGATTAGGGCTTCCAAGGTGTCGAATTTGATTTCTTCGTGCAGAAACGCCCGGAATTTTACCGTTAAGGTTTCGTCGTAGAGGTTGCCTTCAAAGTTAAGGAGGTGAACTTCGACGGTGGTCTTTTTTCCATTGACGGTGGGGTTGGTTCCGATGCTTAACATGCCTTTGTAGGAGTGTTCCCGCCATTGCACTTCCACGATGTAAGCGCCTTTTTTTGGGAGTAGTTTAACGGGATCGGTCTGCAGGTTAGCGGTGGGAAAACCTAAGGTCCGGCCTAATTTCTGGCCGTGGATGACGGTGCCGCTTATGGCGTAGGGATAGCCTAACATTTCGTTGGCACTGGCGATTTGACCGTTGGTTAGTGCGGTTCTTATTTTGGTGGAAGAGATATGGTCGTTGTGAAGGTTTACGGCATCCATGCGCTCCACTTCAAAACCGAATTTTGGAGCGAGGGTTTTCAGGAGTTCGAAGTTTCCGCTTTTGTTTTTGCCGAAGACGTGGTCGTGCCCGATGATGAGGTGTTTTACATTTAGTTTTCCGACCAAAATTTGCTCGACGAATTCTTCACCGGTGAGGTTTCGGAAGGCCTCGTTGAAGGGTTGGAGAAACAGGTAATCCAAGTTTTGCTTCAGAAGGTGTTGGGTTTTTTCGTCAATGGTGCTGAGCAGTTTGAGTTCGGTTTCGGGTTGAAGCACCAATCGAGGGTGTGGCCAAAAGGTCAGGATGGCGGATTTTAAATTTTTATTTTCGGCTATGTGGTTGATTTCGTTTAGGATGCACTGGTGGCCTTTGTGTACGCCGTCGAACATCCCCAAGGAGAGCACCAAGGGGTGAGCGGAGTGAAAACGGTCCGGATAATTGATGATTTGCAAGGCTGAAAATTTGGATGCAAAGATGATAAAAATCTTTTTTACGGACAATTGTACATTTGGCAATAATCCTTATATTTGCACAACGAAAAAATTTAGCAATGGCAAACCAAATTAAAGGAAAAATTTCTCAAATTATTGGTCCGGTAATTGACGTGGTTTTTACATCGGAGGCAGAGCTTCCTAAAATTCATGATGCACTGGAAGTAACAAAGGATAATGGTGATAAACTGGTTCTCGAGGTAGAACAGCACATCGGTGAGGATTCGGTAAGATGTATTGCGATGGATGCAACCGACGGGTTGCAGAGAGGCCACGAGGTGGTTGGCTTCGGGAGACAAATTACCATGCCTACTGGGGAAGGGGTTTACGGACGTCTTTTTAATGTGGTAGGAGGTGCGATTGACGGTCTTCCAGAACTTTCCAAGGAGGGCGGATTGCCAATTCACAGAGAAGCTCCGAAATTTGATCAGCTTTCGACTTCTGCCGAAGTATTGTACACGGGGATTAAAGTTATCGACCTTATTGAGCCTTACGCTAAAGGGGGTAAAATTGGTTTGTTCGGAGGTGCCGGTGTAGGTAAGACGGTACTTATTCAGGAGTTGATTAACAATATTGCCAAGGGCCACGGTGGTCTTTCGGTTTTTGCCGGGGTAGGAGAGAGAACAAGAGAAGGAAACGACCTTTTGAGAGAGATGTTGGAGTCCGGTATTATTAAATACGGAGAAGGTTTCATGCATTCGATGGAAGAAGGCGGATGGGATCTTTCCAAGGTGGATTTGGAATTGATGAAAGACTCCAAGTGTACTTTTGTTTTCGGTCAGATGAACGAGCCTCCTGGAGCGAGAGCAAGGGTAGCCCTTTCGGGACTGACTATTGCCGAGTATTTCCGTGATGGCGATGGAGCGGGGCAAGGAAGAGACGTTCTTTTCTTTGTGGATAACATTTTCCGATTCACCCAAGCGGGTTCGGAGGTATCGGCTCTATTGGGACGTATGCCTTCAGCGGTGGGGTATCAGCCGACGTTGGCTTCAGAGATGGGGGCAATGCAGGAGCGGATTACTTCCACTAAAAATGGATCCATTACTTCGGTTCAGGCGGTTTACGTTCCGGCGGACGACCTTACCGACCCTGCGCCAGCAACGACGTTTGCGCACTTGGATGCTACGACGGTACTTTCCAGAAAGATTGCTTCTTTGGGGATTTACCCTGCGGTAGATCCGTTGGATTCGACATCCAGAATTTTGGCTCCTGAAATTATTGGGGAGGAACACTACAACTGCGCCCAAAGAGTAAAAGAGATATTGCAAAGGTATAAAGCATTGCAAGATATCATTGCGATTCTTGGGATGGAAGAACTTTCTGAGGAAGATAAATTGGTGGTTTATCGTGCAAGAAAGGTTCAGCGTTTCCTTTCCCAGCCGTTCCACGTGGCGGAGCAGTTTACGGGGATTCCGGGAGCCTTGGTGGACATCAAGGATACCATCAAAGGCTTTAACATGATTATTGACGGAGAGCTTGATCACCTTCCGGAAGCGGCTTTCAACTTGAAAGGAACGATTGAGGAGGCTATTGAGGCCGGACAAAAAATGCTTGCTGAAAACGCTTAATTATAATGCTTTGAGCGTTGCTTGAAGCCCAAAGTTAAAACCTTATGAATATAAAAATTTTAACTCCGGAATTTGTGGTGTTTGAAGGGGAAGTGGATTCGGTATTACTTCCCGGAAAATCAGGCGAATTTCATATCATGAAAAACCACGCGGCAATTGTTTCTTCCCTGGGAGGCGGTAAAGTAAAGCTTTATACGAACGCCATTAAGGAAGAATATGCTAAATTTTTCAAGAGAGAAAACGAGAAAGATTCTGTTTTTTCTTATCCCATCAAGAGTGGCGTGGTGGAATTTAACAACGATAAAGGAATCATCCTGGCAGAGTAATTTTCTGCGTTAGGAAGAGAATATCCCTATAAAAATCCTTTCGGAAAATCTTTCGGAAGGATTTTGTTTTGGATGAAAAAGTGTAAATTTGCCGCTTGGGAAAGGTGCTTTGGAAGTCGGCGGCTTCTTAGGCTTAATAGGGAATCGAGTGAAAATCTCGAACTGTCCCCGCAACTGTAAATCTCAATTGTTATGCTTTTATCCATTCGGGCCACTCGGGAAACCGGGGAAGGCGGTAGAAGTGAGAAAGTCAGGAGACCTGCCTTGTCCTTTTTAGTGATGACCTTCGGGAAGAAAGGGCGGAGCCTTGTGGTAAACAGTATCGTTTAGAGGCATTTACCAGTTCTGTTTTCTTTTTTTTACTCAGGCGATTTATTCGTTTTGGGGGAGGTCTTTTTGGCTTTAGCTTGTTATTTTTTAATTGGTTTATATGAGAAAATTTTTACCGGTGACCTTGATGGCGGTGCAGTCGCTTTGTGCCCAAAATGTGATTTTTGAAGATGTTAATTTTAAAACGGCGCTTTTGGCGGCATACCCTTCGTATGATGTGAATAAGGATAAGGAAATATCCGAGGAGGAAGCGTTAATGTTTACTACGATTCGTAATCTTCGGTCTTACCCTGCGATTACTTCGGCAAAGGGGATAGAGGCTTTTAAAAATTTAACGGAGTTGAATTTGGGTAGGCATTCGCTAACTTCGATCGATGTATCGGAGAATACGAAGTTAAAAATACTTAATCTCAGGGATAATCGGTTGACCGGGGTGCTGGATTTATCCGGGCTTAACGAACTTTCCAATTTGGAATTGAACAATAACAATTTGACCGGGGTTGAACTACCGGCCTCAGGTACGATTGTGTTTTTGTACCTTAACAACAATCAGATTGAGTCCATAGATTTGTCCAAACAGAAGGCTGTAAAACGCTTTTTTATGGTGAAAAATAAGGTTTCTTCTCTTGATTTGTCGCCTATGACGGCTTTGGAGCGGTTGCACATTGAAGGGAATGCTTTAAGAGAGGTGGATCTTTCGGGGTTAGGGGCGCTTTCTTGGGTTTCGGTGGTCGACAATAAAATCGAAAAAATTACTTTCGGCGGCAATGAGGCTTTGAAGACCTTATTGGCGAATAAAAATAACCTTAAAACTTTGGATTTAAGGGATGCTAAACCCACGGTTTTCTCGGTGATTAACGTATCGGATAACCCGGATTTCACCGAGATTCTTTTGGATTGTGAGGATAAGGTTAATATGGTTTCTCCTTCGGGAACGAGGGTGACGAACGATTGCGCTTCGCTTTCGGTGCGGGAGGTAAGAGAGGTTTTGGGCTATGTCGGGCCGAATCCTGCGACGGATGAGTTGATTTTCAAAGGGTTTACTTCTTCCATTGAGATGGTGCAGATTTTTGATGCCCAAGGCCGACTGATTCAGGAGTCCCAATTGTCGGATGAGCCTCGTTTGAGATTGGAGCCTTCCGTTAGGAGCGGTTTGCTTTTGGTTCGAGTTAAAACGTCCCGTGGAGAACAAATTTTCAAAATAATGAAAAAATAAAACAATGCTTTCTTGTTTTAGGGAAGTGATGAGTATTAAAAAAACCTTGCAAATCGCAAGGTTTTTCTATTGGATGTCTTAATTTTATTGGATGATCCGATCCAATACCCATTGAATCATTTTCTTCTCTGAGGCATGGTGATCTGCTGCAAATTCGCCTCGTCTTCGGTTGGCGATGACGTTGTTTACTGTGAGGGCTTTGTGGCCCAAGAGTTTGGCAAGGCCGTAGATGGCCGAGGTTTCCATTTCAAAATTGCTTACGCCTAAATCGTTCAGGGTTTCCAAGAAGCGGGCATCCACTGCCTTGAGGCGCAGTTGTCTTCCTTGGGGCGCATAGAATCCGGGGAACGTAGCGGTGTTGCCGTGGTATTTGGCGTCCTTATAATAGTCGGCAATGGACTCGCTCCACTCGGCGAAATAGAGCATGGGTTTAATCCGTTCGTACGGGAATTTTGCCATGAAGTTCTTGGAAAATTCGTTTTCAAATTGATAATCGGAATAAAAGTGCATCAGACCGTCGAGCCCCACGACATTTTGGGTTACGAGCATTTGGTCGACCTCTACTTCGGGGTTTACCGATCCGCAAGTTCCGAGGCGGAAAAGCTCCAAAGCGGTATGCTCGGTTTTAAAGGTTTTATTTTTTAAATCGATATTGACAAGAGCGTCTAGTTCGTTCATTACGATATCGATGTTCTCGGTTCCGATACCGGTGGACATAACGGTAATGCGCTCGCCTCTTAGTACGCCGGTATGGGTATAAAACTCGCGTTTATTTTTTTTGATTTCAATTTTGTCGAAGTATTGCGATACTTTGGGAACGCGGTCGGGATCTCCGACCAAGATGATTTTTTCGGCAATGTCTTCGGGTAATAAATTGAGATGATAGACGCTTCCGTCTTCATTGAGAACCAGTTCGGAAGCTGCAAGGGTATTATTAGACATAAGAATTGTATTTTATTAATGTTTTTAGTGTTTTTTTAGAGCTTTAAGGGACGGGCGTCATCCGCCTACGCGTTTGGTTTTATATCCCATTTCGTGTAGAATTTCCATGATTTTAGTTCGGTTGTCGCCTTGGAAGATGAGGATGCCGTCTTTTTCGGAGCCGCCGATGGCCAAGGAGGTTTTAATTTTTTTTGCGATTTTTTTGAGTTCTTCTTCGCTGCCTTCGAAGCCTTCAATTAGGGTAACGGGCTTACCGTTTCTTCCTTTTTTTTCGTATTTGCATACCAGTGGGGCTTTTTGCTGGAAGGGCTCTTCGGGCATTTCAAAGTCCTGTTCCTGATGATCGGGAAAAAGGCTTTTCAGTTGGTCTCGTAAATCCATGATTCAAAGTTAAAAAATAAAAGGCAATAATGAATTATTTCATCTTCCTAATTCGGGGATAAGAAACAAAAATCAGTAAATTTGCGATAATAAAAACCGCTAAATAATGTCTAAGAAAGCAATATTGGCCATCCTAGATGGATGGGGATTAGGGACCGACCCGAAGGTTTCGGCAATTGATCAGGCGAATACGCCGTTTATGGATAGTTTGTATCAGAAATTTCCTCATACAACTTTGGAGGCGAGCGGTATGGCTGTGGGGCTTCCTGTCGGACAGATGGGGAATTCGGAAGTTGGGCACATGAATCTCGGAGCAGGGCGTGTGGTTTACCAAAACTTGGTGAAATTGAACATGGCTGTGGAGCGAGGAACTTTGGGTAAGGAGGAAAAAATAACAAATGCGTTTGAGTACGCCAAGAATAAAGCTAAAAAAATACATTTCATTGGGCTGGCTTCCGATGGCGGGGTGCATTCTCACCTTAACCATCTTAAAGGACTTTTGACGGCGGCTTTGGATAACGGCGTGAGCGATCGGACTTACGTGCATGCCTTCACGGACGGGCGGGATTGCGATCCGCATTCGGGGAAGGGGTTTATCGAGGATCTTCTTCGCCATATGGCGGTTTCGGGAGGACAGTTGGCGTCTGTGGTGGGGCGCTATTATGCGATGGATCGGGATAAACGCTGGGAGAGGGTCAAGTTGGCCTATGATGCGATGGTTCATGGCGAGGGCGTTAAAACTGAGGATGTTGTTTCGGCCGTTCAGGCGTCTTACGATGCAGGGGTGACGGATGAGTTTTTGAAGCCGATTATTCGGGTGGATGGTAGCGGAAACCCCGTGGCTACAATTGAGGAAGGCGACGTGGTGTTCTGTTTCAATTTCCGTACGGATCGCGGACGGGAGATTACGGAGGTTTTATCTCAAAAGGATTACCCTGAGTTTGGGATGCATAAGCTGCCGCTTTATTACCTTACCATGACTAATTACGATAAGGCTTTTGAGGGCGTTCGTGTGGTGTTTGACGAGGAGGTTTTGCAGCAAACGATGGGAGAGGTTTTGGAGAAAAACGGCAAATCTCAAATCCGGGTTGCGGAGACCGAGAAGTATCCCCATGTGACGTTTTTCTTTTCCGGAGGTCGAGAGGCTGAGTTTAACAATGAAAAACGGGTGCTTTGCCCGAGTCCGAAAGACGTACCGACGTACGATTTAAAACCCGAGATGTCGGCGTATGATATTACGGCGCGTATTTTACCCGAAATTGAAAACGAAACGGCTGATTTCATTTGTCTCAATTTTGCCAATACCGATATGGTGGGGCATACGGGCATTTTTTCGGCGGCAGTTAAGGCGGCTGAGACCGTGGACGAATGCATTAACCGTGTGGCTACGGCGGGTTACGAGCGGGGCTATGCGGTGTTTATTTTGGCGGATCACGGCAATTCCGATTACATGATTAACCCTGACGGTTCGCCTAATACCCAACATTCTACCAATTTGGTTCCTTTGATTCTTATGGATAAGGATAAGACATGGACGCTCAGACCTGGAAAACTGGGGGACGTGGCTCCGACTATCCTTAAGGTGATGGGGGTTCCGGTTCCCGAAATCATGACGGGAGAAATTTTGGTGGATTAAAGCCCGATTTTTTGAAATTTGAAAAACCGTCTCGTTTTTGGGGCGGTTTTTTATTTGTCGGCGATTGTGGAAATTCAATCTTTTTATCTCTTTTTGGGTTTAAATTATTATGCTTTGAATAATAATGGGTATATTAGCCTCGAATAAAACAAAGACAGGAGATGTACAACAAACTGGTAAGACTGGAAGTTATGAAAACGCTGGGTAAGGAGGTGGATGCGTTTATAAAGAATTATTTAACCCCTGTGGAGAAGATTTGGCAACCTTCTGATTTTCTTCCGGATACAACGTCTGAGGATTTTGGAAACGAACTGGAGGAACTGCAGCATTTCGCTCATTTTATGGATTACGATTTGTTTGTGACGTTGATTGGGGATTGCATTACGGAGGAGGCTTTGCCCAGCTATGAGAGTTGGATTATGGGCATTGACGGGGTGGATCAGGAGCAGGGAACGGGTTGGAGCAAGTGGGTGAGGCATTGGACGGCGGAAGAAAACCGCCATGGGGATTTGCTAAACAAATACCTTTATTTGTGTGGGCGAGTTAATATGCGGGAGATGGAGGTAACGACGCAGTATCTTATTCAGGATGGATTTGATTTGGGAACGTCTACGGATCCTTACCGCAATTTTGTTTATACCAGCTTTCAGGAAACGGCGACTAATATTTCTCATCGTAGGGTGGGGACGTTTGCGAAGCAAAGTGGAAACACCAAATTGGCTAAGATGTGTGGGGTTATTGCGGCGGACGAGGCGCGCCATGCCAAGGCCTATAAGTATTTTATCCATCGGATTTTTGAGATGGATCCATCGGAAATGATGTTGGCTTTTGAGGATATGATGCGCAAGAAAATTGTCATGCCGGCTCATTTGATGAGGGAAAGCGGGCAGAAAGCCGGGGCGTTGTGGGCTCATTTTTCGGATGCGGCTCAGCGTTGCATGGTTTATACGGCCCAGGATTATATTGATATTTTGAAGGGGTTGCTTGCCGATTGGAAGATTGAGCACATCGACGGGTTGAACGAGCAGGCTCAGAAGGCCCAGGAATTTTTGATGAAGCTTCCACAGCGTTTGCAACGGGTTACCGATCGTTTGGCTACTCCCGATCACGAGTATCGTTTTAAATGGGTTAAGAGCTAAAATCGACTGAACAAAAAAATCATAGCCAAAAGCTATGATTTTTTATGAATTTTATCGTCCTCGGTTGGTTAAAAGAATTTCCAAAATCCGGTTTCGTAAGTTTTGGAAAGTTCTTTCATGCAGGTCGTGGAGGTTATTTTTACCTTGACTAAGGTAATGGTTCGCTCTGCGGAATATTCAAACTGAGGTACTTTTTCCAAGGACGATTTTTGGGTTCCGTCGCTGTATACGGCGGTCCAACTGTACTTGTATTCGTTTTGGGTGTTGGAAGGGAAGAAAGATACGATGCCTTGGGCATATTTTACTTCCTTGTAACCGTTAATGTCGATGTCGCAATCCACTTTTCTAGGTTCTGGGGCGGAGGACGCGAATCCCGATGAGCCTACGTCGATGCTTTTGCTGCACTGCACCACGCCCTGAGCCGTTAGCATGGCCAAAGAAAGCACGGATCTTCCGGAGGATAGCGGGGTTATTTTGACGTTGTTTTTACGGAATTCACCTTCAATCTGGGCGGTGCCGCCAATCAGGGTCCATTGGTGGCAGTCGGGACATTGGGCATTGTTGTTTTCCACCTGATAGGTTTCGGATGCCCCTAGGCCGATGTTGCTTCTCCCCACGATATTGCATTGGGCGAATGCCCAAAAGGCGAACAAAACGGCTGATAACGATAATAACTTTTTCATAAATTACTGTTTACGAAAGGCAAATTTACAGAATTATTATTAAACCTGAATGACTCCGAGATTGAACTTCTCTTCGATTGGTGCATGGTTGGCAGCCTCAATGCCCATGGAAATCCATCGGCGGGTGTCTTCGGGGTTGATGATGGCGTCGGTCCAAAGTCTTGCGGCGGAATAGGTCGCTTCGGTTTGCTGTTGGTACCGTTTTGAAATATCGTCCAATAGTTCTTGTCTTTCCTTGGGAGAAATTTCTTTTCCTTGCTTTTTAAGGGTGGATTCCTGAATTTGTGTGAGAACTTTTGCGGCCTGCGCGCCTCCCATAACGGCGAGCTCGGCCCAGGGCCAAGCGACGATAAGCCTTGGGTCGTAGGCTTTGCCGCACATGGCGTAATTTCCTGCACCGTAAGAATTTCCGGTAATGACGGTGAATTTTGGAACCACCGAATTGGCCACGGCATTCACCATTTTGGCGCCGTCTTTAATGATACCGCCGTGTTCAGATTTCGAGCCTACCATAAAGCCTGTAACGTCTTGGAGAAAAACAAGAGGAATTTTTCTTTGGTTGCAATTGGCGATGAAGCGGGTGGCTTTATCGGCAGAATCGGAGTAGATAACGCCCCCGAATTGCATTTCGCCTTTGCCGTTTTTTACCATTTTTCGTTGGTTGGCCACAATGCCCACACTCCAGCCGTCAATTCTTGCGGTGGCGCAAATAATCGTTTTTCCATAATCCGGCTTGTATTCTTCGTATTCGGATCCGTCCACTAGGCATTTTATAAGGTCGTAAGTGTCGTATTGTTCGGCTCTGGAAATCGGCATGAGACCGAAAATGGACGAAGGGGATTCTTTCGGTTCGGTGCTTTCGATTCGGTCAAATCCGGCTTTGGGGGAGGCACCTATGGATTTCATGATGTTTTTGATTCGATCCAAAGCTTCTTGGTCGTTTTTGGCTTTGTAATCGGTCACTCCCGATATTTCGCAGTGTGTGGTGGCACCTCCTAAGGTTTCGTTGTCAACGTTTTCGCCAATGGCGGCTTTCACAAGGTAACTTCCGGCTAAAAAAATGGAACCGGTTTGATCCACAATCATGGCTTCATCACTCATAATCGGAAGGTAGGCTCCGCCTGCCACGCAACTGCCCATCACTGCCGAAATCTGAATGATGCCCATGGCGCTCATTTTCGCATTATTCCTAAAAATCCGTCCGAAGTGCTCTTTGTCGGGGAATATTTCGTCCTGCATGGGAAGATAAACCCCTGCCGAGTCTACCAAATAGATGATGGGCAGGCGATTTTCCATGGCGATTTCTTGGGCGCGAAGATTTTTCTTCCCCGTAATCGGAAACCATGCCCCCGCTTTTACTGAAGCGTCATTGGCCACCACCACGCACTGGCGTCCGGAGATATGTCCGATAACCACCACCACGCCTCCGCTGGGGCAGCCGCCGTGTTCTTTATAAAGGTCGTATCCTGCAAAGGCGCCGATTTCAATGGCGGCTTTGGGATCGTCCAAAAGGTAATTGATCCTTTCCCGCGCTGTCATTTTGCCTTCCTCTCTTAATTTTTGAAGCCGCTTTTCACCTCCACCTTTCTTGATTTCACTGTACAGACGGTTGATTTCCGATAGCTTGAGGCGGTTATGGTCTTCGCGTTTATTAAATTCTATATCCATGGTATCGCAACTAAATTTTCCCTTAAAGATAATGCTTTTCCCTAAACTGACAAGATTTTGAAGCTCTCGGTTCTCCAAAAATAAGGCCTTATCTCTCAGTTGTCCCTTAATTATCGGTAATAAATTGATAGTTTTGCAAAGTATTATGAAAAATCCGGCTTTATTTCGCTTGCATCTCATAGTGTTTTTATGGGGATTTACGGCTGTTTTGGGAAAGCTTATTTCCATTGACGCACAGGGACTGGTCTTTTACCGAATGCTTTTGGCGGCGGTGTTTCTTTTTCTTTTCCTTCGCTTTTTTAAGCGGCAGAGTATTGCGGTTTCCAGGAAGCTGTTTGCTCAACTTGCCATCATCGGGGCTTTTATGGCGGCGCATTGGTTGTTTTTCTTTCATTCCATCAAGGTGTCCAATGTGTCTATTGCTTTGAGTTGTATTTCTTTGTCGACGCTTTTTGCGGCTGTTTTCGAACCTTTGGTGTTCCGGCGAAAAATTGACGTTTCGGAAGTCGTCATGGGGATAGTCATTGTTTTTTGCATGGCTTTGATTTTTCAGACGGAATTTCGGTATGCGGAGGGGATACTGTATGGTATTATCGCGGCATTTTTAGGAACGGTTTTTTCGGTGTTTAATGGTAAACTCTACGGAAAAACATCTTCAGGAAATATTATTTTTTACGAAATTTTTTGCGGGTGGGGCTTTTTGGCGTTATTTTATCTTTTAACGGGATCTTTTTCTCGTTTGGGCGAAATAAATACTGCCGATTTAGCGTTAGTTACGTTGTTGGCTGGGGTATTTACGGCTTATCCGATGTTGGAATCCATCAGTTTGATGAAATATATCACTCCTTTTACATTGATTCTCACCGTGAATTTGGAACCGATTTATGGGATTATTTTTGCCTATTTTATTTTCGGGGAATCGGAGCACATGAGTCCGGTGTTTTATCTGGCTTCGGGGGTGATGATTTTGGCGATTGTCGCCAACGGTATTATTAAAGCTAAACGAAAACTTAAACTTACGGCAAATCAATAATGAAGCGAGTAGTATTAACGGGGGCTATCTTTTTTTTCTTTTCTGCACCTGGGCAGGTTGTCCGAAAATATTCCAACGAGTTTCTTAATCTTGGAGCAGGTGCTCGGGGGATGGCTATGGGCGGGGCGGTGATGGCGCATCAGGAGGACGTGTATGCACCGATGTGGAATCCTGCCGGATTGGCCGAAATGGAAAGGGATTGGCAGGGGGCAGCCATGCATGCCGAATATTTTGAAAGCATTGCCAAATACGACTACATTGCTTTTGCTAAGCCTTTGGATCATAATGCCGGAACATTGGCTTTTTCGATTGTAAGGTTGGGGATCGATGATATTTTGGATACGACCCGTATGATTGACGCCGAAGGAAATATTGATTACGACCGCATTACTAAATTTTCCCAAGCCGATTATGCCGGGATTCTGTCCTATGCCTTTCATCCGTCGGGAAATCATCGATTGAACCTTGGGGTTAATGCCAAGTTGGTTTACCGTAACGTGGGAAAATTTGCCAATGGTTTTGGTTTTGGTTTTGATTTGGGGGCGCAATACCTTTCGGATAGCGGGTGGCGTTATGGGGCTATGTTGAGGGATGCTACTACGACGGTTAATTTTTGGAGTGTTAATCAGGAGGCGCTTTCCACGGTAGTTCAGGGGGAGGAAATGAATCCGGCGCCTGAGGAAAAAATGGAAATCACTTTACCTAAATTGAACGCTGGCGTGGCCAAAAATTTTGAACTTTCACGCGACTGGGAACTTTTGCCCGAAGTGGGCGTCAATGTGGATTTTGCTAAAACGGCGGCTCTTTTTTCCAGTGATTTTGCTAGCCTTACGCCTTATGCTGGTGCAGAGTTGAAATATCAGAACATGATTTTTGTCCGAATTGGGGTTAACCGTTTTCAAGGGGTGACCGATATTGAGAGTCTTAAACGAAGAGTGGCTTTCCAACCGAGTGCCGGTTTGGGATTTCGTTATAAAGGGCTGACGCTGGATTATGCCCTTTCTAATTCGGGAGTGGGAGGTTCTAATTTCTTCTCTAACTTTTTTTCTTTGAAGCTTGATATGGGGCATTTTAGAAATTAATGCCGAATATTTTTTGTTTTTTTTATCCGTTATAATATGGCTTTTGGGGTAGGCGAATGAGGTTTTTTTCTTTTGAAGGGCGGGTGTTTTTTTGTACTAAGCGAAAAAGTAGTAAATTACTATCCTGAAAAAAGAAAGATAAAATGATAGACAAAAGAGTACAAAATGCCAAGCAGGCCATTGAGGGTATTGAAGACGGAATGACCCTTATGCTTGGGGGGTTCGGATTGTGCGGGATTCCGGAAAACTGCATTACGGCTTTGGTGGAAAGCGATGTGAAGAATTTAACTTGCATTTCCAATAATGCGGGAGTGGACGATTTCGGTTTGGGGCTTTTATTGCATAAGAAACAGATTAAAAAAATGATTTCCTCCTATGTGGGCGAGAATGCCGAATTTGAAAGGCAAATGCTTTCGGGAGAGTTGGAAGTGGAGCTCACTCCGCAGGGGACGCTGGCGGAGAAGTGCCGGGCGGCTCAGGCGGGAATACCGGCTTTTTACACGCCGGCCGGTTACGGTACGGAGGTGGCCGAAGGAAAAGAGGCACGGTCATTTGACGGAAAAATGCACGTTTTGGAGGAGGCTTTTCGGGCCGATTATGCCATTGTGAAAGCTTGGAAGGGGGACTATTCGGGGAATTTAATTTTCAAGGGCTCGGCAAGAAATTTCAACCATCCCATGGCAGGAGCGGCTAAGATTACGATTGCAGAGGTGGAAGAGTTGGTCGAACCGGGCGAGTTGGATCCGAATCAGATTCATATTCCGGGGATTATGGTGCAACGGATTTTTCAAGGAACCGATTATCAGAAACGAATAGAACAAAGAACAACCCGAAAAAGAGAATCATAATGCTTACGAAAGAACAAATTGCAAAGCGTATTGCGAAAGAAGTAAAAGACGGATACTATGTTAACCTCGGAATCGGAATTCCCACCTTGGTGGCGAACTATGTGCCGGCGCATCTTTCGGTGGAGTTTCAGAGTGAGAATGGCGTTTTGGGGATGGGACCTTTTCCTTACGAAGGGGAGGAAGATGCGGACATCATTAATGCGGGGAAGCAGACGATTACGACATTGCCGGGGGCTTCTTTTTTTGATTCGGCGTTTAGTTTTGGGATGATCCGGAGCCGTAAGGTTGATCTTACCATTTTGGGGGCGATGGAAGTGTCTGAAAATGGGGATATTGCGAACTGGAAAATCCCTGGAAAAATGGTTAAAGGAATGGGGGGCGCCATGGATTTGGTGGCTTCGGCCGAAAATATTATTGTGGCGATGATGCACGTTAACAAGGCGGGCGAAAGCAAACTGCTTAAAAAATGCACTTTGCCATTGACCGGGGTGGGGTGTGTTAAACGTATCGTTACCGAATTGGCGGTATTGGATGTAACGCCTGAAGGCTTTAGGTTGGTGGAGCGTGCACCTGGGGTTTCGGTAGAGCATATTGTGGCTTCTACACAGGCGGATCTTGGGATTGAGGGGGAAATTCCTGAAATGAATTTGGACTGATTTTTCCCCTGATATTAAGAGTCGGATAGTTCCGACTCTTTTATTTTTTTGCAATAACGAAGCGGTCGTTTCCGGATAGGTCTTTTATCAATTGATTTTCGGAAAAATGCTCAAACAGCGCCAAGGTTTCCGGGCCGAATTTTTGGTTGATCTCCAAAAAGATGTAGCCGTTTTTATTCAGATGATTAAGGGCGTCGTGAGCGATTTTCCGATAGAAAACCAAAGGGTCTTCGGTGGGCGAAAACAGGGCGGCTTGGGGTTCATGGTTTTTAACGCTTGGGGCGATTTCGTTTTGTTCGTCTTGTCCGATGTAAGGCGGATTGGAAATGATCACGTCAAAATGATTTTCCAATGGGGACGAAAGGTAATCCCGACAGACCAAGTGGACTTCTGTGCGGTGTTTTTGGGCATTGGCTTGGGCAATTTCCAAAGCCTTTTCGGAGTTGTCTATGGCCCAGATTTCCGCTTGGGGGAAGTTTTTTTTCAGTACAATGGGAAGGATTCCGCTTCCCGTTCCGATATCGATGCCTCGGAATTTTCCGTGGTTCAGTTCAGAGGACTTCAGTGTTTTTAGGGCCAGTTCCAGTAGCTCTTCCGTTTCCGGGCGCGGAATTAGAACTTCAGAATTCACTTTAAAGGTCATGCCGTAAAATTCGGCTTCGCCCAGGAGGTATTGGTACGGGATTCCCGATTTTAATCCTTCCAGAGCGGTGTCCAATTTTTGTTTTTCGCTTTCGTCGAGTGTCAGATGGGCGCAGCTTCTTTGTTGGGCGCGGTCATCGCCTAAATAATGTTGTAAAAAGAAGGTGTAGAGCAGGCGACTTTCTGTAGCGGTATATTGTTCGGAAAGCGATTGGATGAAGTGTTTTTGATATTCGGCGAGGGTCATTTCGGGGCAATCGGGTTTAAAAAAATAAAAAAAGAGGGGGGCATGGAGCGGCAAAAAAGGCAAAAGGATTTTGTTTTAGCTTCCTATTTTTCCGTATTGTTGGTAGTCCGAAAAGTAAAGAACAATGGTTTTTCCGTCTTTGGAATAGGGATAAAACAATTCGTACCTTCCGTCACTCGCGCTGAAGCGGATGTCCCTGTGGCCTCCGTGAAAAACCTGACGCAGGTATTCGCGTTCTTGGCTGGTGGTTTCTTGGATGAATTCTTTTTTCAGGGGTTGGATGGTATCGTTTCTTTTTCCGTAATAGTTTCTAAAACCTAAAAAAACTTCGGAATGATCGAGGCTGTCTACCACCAGAAGGGAAACGTAAGGGAAGTGTTTATCTGTTTTGGCGTAGAGGTTCAGGATGTCGTCCGCTTCGATAATCCATTGTTTATCAAATGAATAATTGACGAGTTTGGCTGTTTTTTTGGCATTACTTTCAATAATGGACTTAGCGGAGTTTACGAGCATTTTTTCTTTCTTTTTGGCGGTGAGGTAGTCGCCGCCAAAAAGGAGTCCGAAGACCATTGGAAAGCTCAATGCGAAGATAAGGCCTAATTTTTTGGAATTGGCATTCAAGGCCTCTGTTTTATCGGAGTTGTGTTTTTCGGCGATTCTGGTCAAGTTGAACATGAGATTGAGAATCAACGAGCCAAGCATTAACGCCAATATGCCGATGACGCTTAAATAAAAGGTTTCCGTTAGGTTTTCCCGAAATACCTTTAGGCCGAAAACCGTGATGCAGACGAAAATGAAAACCCAATAGACTAAAAGGATAATGGAAATAATCCCGATGGTGTTGCTGAGTTTGACGATGTTTTTGGGAGTCATAGGTTGTTTTTTTAGGGATGGAATGATTTTTTAACGGGTGAAGACCAGTCGTTGCTCGGAGGAGCGTTCTTCGTCGATGAGGTAGCCTTCGAGATTGAAGTTTTTAACGTCGTCTATCGTTTTGGCATTGGTTTGGGCGCAGTAGCGTACCATTAGGCCTCGGGCGTGTTTGGTATAGACGACGATGGTTTTGGGCTTTCCGGATTTCATTTCGTAGAAATCGAAGTCGATGACTTTTCCTTTTAAATTTTTTTTATCGATGACCTTGAAATATTCGTTGCTGGCGAGGTTGAGGATAGGCTCGTCGGGTTTGATTTCGCTGTTGAGTTGTTGGGTGATGGAGTCTTTCCAAAATTCATAGAGATTTTTGTAGCGGTCGAATTCGAAAGGGCGTCCCATTTCCAAGCGGTAAAGCATGATTTTGTCGGAAGGTTTTAGCAGGCCGTAAAGTCCGGAGAGGATGCGGTAGTTTTTTTGCAGATAGTCTACGGCTTGTTTGTCGAGGGTTTTGGCCTCAATTCCTCGATAGACTTCTCCGACAAAGGCGTAGAGTGCCGGAGCCGATTCGGCGGCTTTGGGAGAAGCATTCCAATTTTGGTTGCGCTGCCAATTTTCGTCGGCTAATTTATTGGAAATGGCCATGAGTTCGGCTAAATATTTAGGCGATTTTGTTTTTAAAAACGATTGGATGAATTCGGCTTGACGGATGAATTTCGGAGTGGAACTTTTTAATTGAACGTTTTCCGGTTCAATGGTCATTAATTTGGCAGGGGAAGTGATGAGTTTCATGCAGATTTTTTATTTTTTGATGGATGAAATGGGTTAGAGTTGACCTTTGCCTTGTCTTAGGATTTCGGGTTCGGCGCCGGTAAGGTCGACAATAGTGGAAGCGGTGTGATCCCCATAGCCGGAATCGATGACGATTTCAACTAAAGCGTTGTATTTTTCGGCGATGAGTTCGGGATCGGTGGTGTATTCGAGGATTTCATCGTCGTCTTTTATGGAAGTACTGGCAATCGGACGGCCTAATTTTTCCACAATGAGTTGGGGGACAGAATGGTCGGGCACGCGGATGCCGATGGTTTTCTTCCCTTTGTAGGCTAACGGCAGGTTTTTATTGGCCTCCAGAATGAAGGTGAAAGGTCCGGGGACGTGATTTTTAAGCAAACGGAAGGTGGCGTTGTCGATGGGGCGTGTAAAATCGGAAAGATGGCTCAAGTCGTTGCAAATGATGGAAAACTGGGCTTTTTCGAGTTTTGTTTTCTTGATTTGAGCCAGTTTTTCCATGGCTTTCAGGTTGTTAATGTCGCATCCCAAGGCGTAGACGGTATCGGAGGGGTAGATGATTAGTCCTCCGTTTTTCAGGACTTTCACGATTTCCTCAATCAGGGCTTCCTGAGGGTTTTCCGGGTAGATTTTCAAAAGTTTTGCCATAGGGCAAAGTTATTCAAAAAAAATAAGAAAAGCCGACGGAGGCAAAAATGGAAAGGAGCTTAGGGGCTCGGTATTTTGGGGAGAGCGATTTGCAAAATATCTTTTACCTTTGTAGGATAAGGAAATTGAAAAAGAATGAAACTTAATAGTAAAGAAAAGCACTTTCTTTTTTTGGTGGCTTTGTTTTTTGGGCTGGTGGTGAAGGCCCAGGGGTTTACCAAGGAAGATACTTTGAAGGGATCCAATACGCCGTATCGGGATTTTTGGGACGTGAAGCGCTACGATCTTACCGTGAAACCCGATTTTGAGACCAAATCGGTAAGCGGGGAAAATAAGATAACGTTTACTGTAACCCGGTCGATTAAGACGCCTGTTTTTCAAATTGACCTTCAGCAGCCGATGAGGGTGAAGGAGGTGAAGGCGACGTTTCCTTTGGCTTCAAAGCGGCGGGAGGGCGATTTTCTTTACGTTCAATCCAAAAGGCCTTTAAAAAAGGGCGAAAAACATGCTATTACCGTTGCGTATGAAGGTTCTCCTAAAGAGGCGGAAAATGCACCTTGGGACGGGGGCTGGGTTTTTGAGAAGGATGGGGAAGGCTATCCTTTTATGAGTGTGGCTCAGCAAGGGATTGGGGCTTCGGTGTGGCTGCCTGTGAAAGAGCTTTGGAGTGATGAGCCCGATGAGGGAATGACCATGGCGATCACTACGCCGAACGATTTGGTGGGGGTTGGTAACGGACGATTGGTTTCTAAAACCGTTAAGGGGAATGAAACGACTTTCGTTTGGCAGGTTAAAAACCCCATCAATGCTTATTCCATTGTACCGAATATCGGGCGTTATGTCCGCTTTCAAGATGTATTTTTTGGCGAGAGGGGAAGATTGGATTTGGATTACTGGGTTCTAGAGCCGCATTTGGAACTGGCGAAAAAACAATTTGCTCAGGTCCAACCGATGTTGGAGGCTTTTGAGTATTGGTTTGGGGCTTATCCTTTTTACGAAGATTCTTTTAAACTGGTGGAAACGCCTTACTTGGGGATGGAGCATCAAAGCAATGTGGCTTACGGCAACGGGTATGCGAACGGTTATAAAGGAACCGATTGGTCGGGAACGGGGATTGGGCTGAAGTGGGATTTTATCATCGTGCATGAGAGCGGACACGAGTGGTTTGCCAATAACATTACGGCAAAAGATCAGGCCGATATGTGGATTCATGAAAGTTTTACGGCTTATTCGGAAGCCCTTTTTACTCAGCGTTATTTGGACAAGGATTCGGGCGATCGTTATATTGTAGGCACCCGCAGAGCGGTGGAAAACGATCGTCCCATTATTGGGCATTATGGGGTGCGGCATCACGGGAGTGGGGATATGTATTACAAAGGGGCCAATATGCTGCATACCATCCGTCAGGTTATTGGCGATGATGATCGCTTTCGAGCCATTCTTCGAGGGATGAATAAAACTTTTTTTCACAAGACGGTAACGACGAAGCAGGTGGAGGATTATTTTTCGACGCATTCGGGAAGGGACTTAAGGACGATTTTTGACCAGTACCTTCGTACGACGGCCATTCCCGTTTTGGAATACCGGCAAGAGGGGAAAGAGCTGAAGTTTCGGTATGTTTCTGTGGTGGAGGGGTTTAATCTTCCTTTGAAGATTAACCGTGGTCAAGTTATTGAACCTCAGAGGGGGGTGTGGCAGAGCGTTGTGTTGGCGGACGCTTCGCCCGTGGAATTTGACCCCAACTATTACGTCGAATACCGTCGTGTTGATTGAGAGGGATTGGCTTATAGGGGGGATTTTAGTGTGATTCGGAAGGTGGTTCCTTTTTGAGGTTCGCTTTGGGCGATGCGAAGGCTTCCTTTATGGAAATCGTTGACGACTCTTTTGGCTAGGGAGAGCCCGAGTCCCCAGCCTCTTTTTTTGGTTGAATATCCGGGTTTAAAGGCCTTTCGGGCTTGTGATTTGGTCATTCCGCTTCCTGTATCGTGGAAATCGATTAGGATGTTTTCATTTTTTTCGTAAAGGACTACTTCTAGGCGGCCTTCGCCTTTCATGGCATCCACGGCATTTTTGATTAGGTTTTCAAAAACCCAGCTTAATAGGATGCGGTTGTGGGGGACGAAGAGGTCTTGTTCGGGGAGTTTTAGGGTGAAGGTCACTTTTTTGGAAAGACGGGTTTTGAGGTATTCGTAATTTTGTTGTAAGGTTTCTGTGAGATTTAAGTCATTGAGTTCGGGAACGGAGCCTATTTTGGAGAACCGTTCCGAGATGATTTTCAACCGGTGAATATCCCGTTCGATTTCGGTGACGCCTTCGCTGTTTTCGTTTTCCAATCGCAGAATTTCGATCCAACCGATCATTGAGGATAGTGGCGTTCCTATTTGGTGGGCGGTTTCTTTGGCCAGTCCGGCCCAAAGGAAGCCTTCGTCGGTTTTCTTTAGGGTTTTCAGGAACCAAAAGGAGAAAAATAGATAAATGAAAACCAAGAAGCCTAAAATCAGGGGCGAGTAGCGTAAATAATTCAGCAGCGGCGAGTTGGTGTAATAGACGTATTGGTTTTTTTCCGGGAGCTGAATGATAAAAGGCGGATAGGTCGACTTCATTTCTTTTAAAAGCAAGTTCAATTTTACGGGATCTTTCATGACGGATTCGGGAATATTTTTCATGAAAGCATCGCCTAAGGGGCGGCCTTCGGCATCGGTGATGATTACGGGAACCGAGGTGTTGCTTTCCGAAATTTTAAGAATGAGATCCAGGGTTGTGTCATCGTGGATGACGGGGGCCTGCTGGTATTTCATTGCGGTGGCAAAGAGTTCGATGCGCTTGATTTCTTCCTTTCGCAAATAATCGATTAGGAAATAGGTCGAGGCGATAACTCCGCCAATAATGGCTGAAAGGAGCAAGTAAACCACCCAGTTGTTCAGTCGGGAAAAAAACGTTTTGCGAAGCATTATTTCAATACATTTAGGACGTTATAGAGTGCTTCGCTCAGTTTTGGGGATTGGTAGTTGTTTAAGAGGATGGCGTAAACGTACTTTTGTCCTGATTTGGAGGTGTGGTATCCTGCGAACGATTTGGTATTTTTCATGGTTCCGCTTTTCATCTTCATTCCGTTGAGGGTTGGGAGTCCTTGGTAAAACGTTTCAAACCAGGGTTGTTTTCGGATGTAAAGCAGGGCTTGGACTTCCGCTTTGGCCGAAACATAGTTTTGAGGGGAAAGGCCGCTGCCGTCGGCAAAATTCACTTGGTAAGGATCGAGGCCTTTAGTGGTCCAAAATTGTTTTAAGACGCCGATACCGGTTTTGAAATCGCTTCGGTCTAGTTTCTTTTTCGCCATGGTTTTGATTAAAGTTTCGCCGTAGAGGTTGACACTTTTGGAGAGAAACCAGTAAACGACTTGTTCCAAAGGGGGCGAATTGTGCGTGAAGAAGGTTTTGGCGGTTGCCGGAGTTTTCAGGGGTTCGCCCGAAATTTTCAATTGTGAAGCGGTGGTAACTCCGCCTGTAATTTCGATGGACTGGGAGCGGAGTTCTTCCATTATTTCCTGCCCCAAGGTTAGGGGAGGGTTGGGCATGGCTCCGGAAACTGTCATTTTCTTTTCGGGTAATGTGCCGTTGATGAGGGCGAAATCCGAATGTGGGGCGGTATAAATGATGCTTTGGTCGGAATTACCGCCGACCGCGACTTCGCTTACCCATTTTACGTTTGGAAGTTCGGGGGAGGTTTTTTCGAGGGAGCTTCCGTTTGTGGAAAGATCGAATTGATTTTCGCGCCAATTCACTCCCCAAACGCCTGCACCGTAATAATTCCCCAAATCGTTCCAAGGCCATCCGCCGGGAATGGTTTGGAAATCGAAGAAGGTGTCGTCGATAATCAGGCGTCCTTCAATTTTGTTTAGGCCTGTTTCTTTTAGGGCTTTGGTCAGTTTTTGTTTAAAGTTTTCGGCTTCGTAGCCTTGGTAGCGCCAGCTTCCTAATGTGGGGTCGCCATCGGAGGTTAAAATTAAATCGCCTTTTAGCACGCCTGAACAAAGGTTGCCGATGTAAGCGACGGATGTGGTCCATTGGTAGTGGCTTCCGAGGGTTTCCAAGGCCGCGGCGGCAGTGAATATTTTTTGGGTGGAAGCCGTGGAAAGGCCTTTTTCCGAATGATAAGCATAGATGGGGTTTCCGTTTTCGTCGGAAACGTAAAAGGAAAGGCTGGCGGCTGTGGCAGCCGGTTCGTTTAATAATCGGTTGACAGCGGCTTCCAGTGCAGCTTTCGTAGTTTGGGCATGGGAAGTAATTGCCCCCAGAATAATGAAAAAAATAGTTTTTTTCATGGATTTGGAATTAAAACTGGAGCGAAGATAAGCAGAAATCGATAAAGAGCCTAATTCTCGTCCTTTAGAGCATAAACGGCAAAACTGGCGAGCCAGTGATCACCGCCGTAGTTGCTTTGGAAGAGCAGGGGAAGACCGTTGGTGATGAATTTTTGAGACAATGTTTCAAAATGTTTTCGTTGCGGATTTTTTTCGGGAAGGGCTTTGGCGATGCCCTTGAAGCACCAGGCTCTGGAGAAGGAAAGACCGACGAGGTGAACGGTTTGGTAATCTTCCAGGTCGCTGACTTTGGGAATTTGCATTACGTTTTCCAGCCCTTTTGGGGTATAAAATCGGCGGAGCCACCGTTGAAATTCTTTTTGGGGAAGAATTCGGCTCATGAGGTAAGCGATATTCAGACTTGGGGAAAAAAAGTCTGAGCCGTCGGGTTCGAGATAAGCGGGGGTATTTCGGTCGTTTCCGTAGAAGTAAAGGGCTTTTTCCCGGAGTTGATTCTCAAAATCCTGTTGTTTGGCGTGTTTGGCCCAATCCATTGCAAAAGCCAGGGCAAAGGCGGTGTTGGGGTGCACGCCTGTGCGGTTGGGGTAGGTTTGTTTAGGAAGGTAGGCTTTCCATTTTTCTACGATGATACGGGTTAGCGGCTGAAGATTTTGGTGCCACCGCTTTGCGCGCGGGTCGTTCCAAGTCAGCAGTTCTTCGTCTAGCTTTAGAAGCCAAGCCCATCCGTAGGTTCGTTCAAAAGTGCCCGCCAGTTGGAATTGGCTAAAATAGGCAGCTTCTTGTTCTAATTTTTCTTTTTCGAAAGAGGTTTCCAGTTGCTTTTCGATGGCTTCGGCCTGAGCTAAATGCGGTTTGGTTTTCAGCATTCGGACCAGCATCCAGTGGCCGTGGACCGAACTATGCCAATCCAAACAGCCGAAAAAAGCGGGATGCAATTCTTTCGGGGTCATAACGGCGTCGGACGGCCCGTTGATGATATGACCTGTTTTGTTGGGGTATTCCGTGGGGATGCAGTGCATCGGAAGGCGGATTAGCTTTTCCGCCAATTCATCGGTTAATACGGTTTCAGATTGGCTCCATACGGCAAGGGGGAGGCAGAGCAGTAGGGCGAGAAGCTGGTTTTTCATTTGGATTGGGTTTTAGCGGTCGATTAATTTTATTTTCCCAAAAGAAAGACGGCGGGGATTTTATGAAAATCGAAGGCGGCTTTTTTCCATTCGGCGACGGATAGGGTTTTGATGTATTCGTCTTCGGGATGGTTGAGGTTTGCCGCGATGCATAGCTTAGTTTTGCTTTGTAAGGTTTTGCAAAGGTCTTCCACCAGCTGGTTGTTGCGGTAAGGGGTTTCCATGAAAATTTGGGTGTAGCCGGTTTTTTGAACCTGACTTTCCAGCCACTGGATGCGTTGTTTTTTCTGAGTTTTGTCGATGGGGAGATAGCCGTGGAATGTGAATTGTTGTCCGTTGAATCCACTTGCGATTAAGGCCATTAAGATTGACGAAGGGCCGTTGATGGGAATTACTTTTATGTTGTTTTCGTGGCACCATTTAACCATGAGGTTGCCGGGGTCGGCAATGCAGGGGAGGCCGGCTTCGGAGAGTAGGCCAAAGTCCTGGCCTTTTTTCATCAGGTCTTGGGCCTCTTTCAGATCGGAAGTTTCGGAATATTTGTCGAGGAGAAAAAGCTTCAGCTCGGATTGTTTTTTTTCGGGGCAAAAGTATTTAATGATTTTTCGGGCGGTTTTTTCGTTTTCGACAAAAAAGTAATCCGTTTTTGAGAGGTATTCTTTGATGACCGGTGCGAAATACGTTTCGGGAGAATGTTCGGACAAGTAAGCAGGAATTAAGAAAAGCATTTTGGTAGTGGATTTTAAACGGTTAGTTGATGCCTTCGTCTAAAAGTCGGTGAAGGTCGATAATGCCGTGGTAGCTCCCTTGGTCGGTTACGACAAGTTGCCCGATGTTGTGGGTTTTCAGAAGTTTCATGGCTTCCTTTGCCAAGGCTTTTTTTTCGATGCTCTTGGGGTTTTTGCTCATGATGTCTTGGGCGGTTAGGTTTTGTATTTCCTTTTGGTTCATCAGCATTCGTCTTAGATCGCCATCGGTAATGATGCCTACGATGGTTTCGCCGTTGGTGACTACCGTAACGCCGTGTGTGGAGGTGCTAATGGAGATGATGACCTCCCGAATATCGGCCTCTTGGCGGACTTGGGGTTTTTTGGAGGAAACAAACTGTTCGACGGTGGCTGTTAGGTTTTTACCGAGGCTTCCTCCCGGATGGAATTTGGCAAAATCACGGTCTTTGAAATCATTCAGTTCCATTAAGCATACGGCTAAGGCGTCTCCTAGAGCCATTTGGACGGTAGTGGAACTGGTGGGCGCCAGTTTGTTGGGGCAGGCTTCTTTTTCCACTCGGGTGTCGAGCACCACGTCGGAGAACTCAGCCAGTTTGCTTTGGGGATTGCCTGTCATTCCGATAAGAGCGGAGGCGTAGGCTTTAAGATAAGGCAGAAGATTGGCAATCTCTGGCGAATTGCCCGAATTGGAAATGCATAGCACGACGTCCTGTTTTTGGATTACGCCTAAATCGCCGTGGATGGCTTCGGCGGCGTGCAAAAACTGAGCGGGAGTTCCCGTGGAGTTCAGTGTGGCGACGATTTTGTTTCCCACGTGGGCGGATTTTCCTATGCCTACGACAATGAGTTTTCCCTGAGCTTCGTTAATCAAGCGGACGGCTTTTGCGAAGTCTTCTCCTATTCTGTTTTTCAGGTGGTTAAGTTCCTGGATTTCGATTTCGAGTGACGACTGGGCAAGCCTTATGAGTTTCTGATTTTCCAATGTGTAAAAAATTTATTTAAAATTTAACCAAAAGTTTGTGGCGCTTATTGAATTAAATTTCATAACTTTGGGTAACGTGCAAATTTAGCAAACAAAATTACATGAAGACAAAAAACACCGATTTATCGAAAGAATTAAAGAAATATTTCGGGTTTTCAACGTTCAAAGGACAGCAGAAAGAGATTATTGAAACCCTACTGGAAGGCAGGGATGTTTTCGTTCTGATGCCCACCGGAGGCGGAAAATCACTTTGTTACCAGCTTCCGGCTCTTATTTCCGAAGGGACGGCCATTGTGGTTTCGCCCCTTATTGCGCTGATGAAAAACCAAGTGGATGCGGTTAATGGGCTGTCTTCCGATGAAGGAGTGGCTCACGTGCTTAATTCTTCGCTGAATAAATCGCAGACCAATCAGGTTTTTAACGACATTCGTTCGGGTAAGACCAAGCTGTTGTACGTGGCTCCGGAGTCGCTTATTAAGGAAGACTATTTGGATTTTTTGAGGGAGGTTAAGATTTCTTTCGTGGCGATTGACGAAGCGCACTGCATCTCGGAATGGGGGCACGATTTTCGTCCGGAGTACCGTAATTTAAAACTGATTATCGACAAAATTGCCAAGGTTCCGGTGATTGCGCTGACGGCTACGGCCACACCAAAAGTGCAAGACGATATTCAAAAGACCCTTGGGATGAATAAAGCCGAGGTCTTTAAATCCAGTTTCAATCGTCCGAACCTCTATTACGAAGTCAGGCCGAAGATTAATATTGATAAGGAAATTGTCAAGTTTATCAATCAGCGTAAGGGGAAGTCGGGTATTGTGTACTGTCTCAGCCGGAGAAAGGTGGAAGAGTTTGCTCAACTTCTGCAGGTGAACGGGATTAATGCATTGCCTTATCATGCGGGGCTGGATCAAAAGACTCGGATTGCCAATCAGGATAAGTTTTTGATGGAGGAGTGCGATGTTATTGTTGCCACGATTGCTTTTGGGATGGGGATTGACAAGCCCGATGTTCGTTTTGTCATTCATTACGATTTTCCGAAATCTCTGGAAAGCTATTACCAAGAAACGGGAAGAGCCGGTCGGGATGGGGGCGAAGGGCATTGCCTTGCTTTTTACGACCCGAAAGACATTGAAAAACTTGAGAAATTTCTCGCTCAGAAGCCCGTTTCCGAAAGAGAAATCGGCTTGCAGCTTCTCAATGAAGTGGTGGGCTATGCGGAAACGTCGATGAGCAGGAGGCAATATATTTTGTATTATTTCGGCGAAGCCTTCGATGCAGTTAACGGAGAAGGGGCGAAAATGTGTGATAATTCGACTAATCCGCCGCAAATGACCGATGCCTCCCAGAGCTTGAAGAAAGTTTTGGAGTTGGCCAAAAAATTGGACGAAAAATTCCGAACCAAGGATTTGATTAATGTGTTGGTAGGAAAGGAAAGTTCGGTAACCAAGTCTTACAAATTGGAAACCCATAAACTTTTCGGCAGTGGAAAAGACCATACGGATAACTATTGGAAATCCATCATCCGACAAGCTACGGTTCAAGGATTATTGACTAAAGACATCGAAACTTATGGGGTTTTAAAGGTTTCTCCAAAGGGGAAAGAGGTGATTGACGGCAGTTATGACGGAGCGTTTCTGATTGCCGAAGATCGGGAATATAATTTGGACCAACTGAAGTCCAAAACGGAAAAAGAAGAGGTTCAGACCGGCGGGGGACTGGATCAGAATCTCTATGCTCAGCTGAAAGATTTACGAAAAAAAGTAGCTCAAAAACAAGGGATTCCGCCTTATACGGTGTTTATGGATCCCAGTTTGGAGGACATGACGGTGCAATACCCTGTGACGGTGGAGGAAATTGGAAAAATTTATGGGGTAGGCGAGGGTAAAGCCCGAAAATACGGAAAAGAATTCGCGGAGTTTATTGCCCGATACGTCGAAGATAACGCGATTGAGCGCATGCAGGACATGGTGCTGAAACAGGTGGCTAATAAATCTTCCCATAAGGTGTTTATCATTCAGAATACCGATAAAAAGATTGATTTGGAAGATATCGCGAAAGCTAAAAATCTTACGATGGACGAGCTTTTAAAGGAGATGGAAAGTATTGTTTATCAAGGGACGAAGCTTAATATCGACTATTATATCGAAGACCGTATCGACGAGGATTTGGTGGATGATTTCATGGCTTTTATGAAAGAATCCGAGAGCGACAGTATGAAAGTTATTACGGCGGAATTTGGGGATGAACTTAGCGATGAAGAGCTTCGTATTCTCCGAATTAAATTTATCAGCGATGTGGCCAACTAAAAAAACTTGATTTAATTTAGACCTTTGTCAAAGCGGCTTTTGCTGCTTTGACTTTTTTTATGAAAAAGAAAACGATTGTATTTGTATTGCCGGATTTGGAAACCGGAGGAGCGGAGCGTATTGTGACGACCATTGCCAATCATTTGCCTCGGGATCGTTTCATTCCGAAATTGATGCTTTTGCGCAAAGAAGGCGCTTATCTCGATTTCTTGAAAGCGGATGTGGAGGTTATCGATTTGCAGACTTCGAGAATTCGGTATGGTATTTTTCCTATTCTCAGGCAGTTGCGTCGGCTTCGGCCGGATATTGTTTTTAGTGGGTTTGGTGAGGTTAATGCTTACCTTTCGCTTTTTATCCGTTGGTTTCCGAAAACCAAATTCATTGCCAGGGAAACCAATGTGGTTTCCAAGCATGTGACTCGGAAGGAAATTCGGTTTTTTTACCGCTTTTATAATAACTACCATCGGATTATCTGTCAGAGTGACGATATGCGCACCGACTTGATTGGGAATTTTAACGTCAAGCCCGAAAAAACGGTAAAGATTAATAACCCGGTGGATTTTCCCTTTATTGACCTTAAAATGGAGGAAGGAGCTTGGCCTGAAGCGTATCGGAAAGATGTCAAAAATGTGGTAGCGGTAGGTAATCTTTCGGTTCGGAAAGGTTTTGATAATTTACTTAAAGTATTTGCTCATTTAAAGAATGAGCCGATTTTTCTTCATATTTTAGGGGAAGGAAGGGATGGCGAAAGTTTTCGGGCTATGAAGGCGTCGCTGGGATTGGATCAGGTGTTTTTTCATGGAAAACAAAAAAATCCGTACCCTTATTTGAAAAATGCGGATTTGTTCATCCTTTCTTCGCGGTACGAGGGCTTTCCCAATGTACTTTTGGAAGCGGGGGCTTGCGGGACTTATGCTTTGTCTAATGACTGCCCCGGAGGCATTACCGAAATCATTCAATCGGGGGTTAATGGGACGATTTCGGACATCGAAAATCCGATGGTTTTTGCTGAAAAAATAAAAAAACTTTTGTCGGAGAATTACGATCGTTTGAGGGTTCGACAAGCCATTGAATCAAGATTTTCCAAGGAACTTATTATGCAGCAATACGTAGAGGTGCTTGAGGCTTTGTGAGGCGGGATTAAAGGGAAAAATAAGGGGCGTCCTTTTTTCAAAAGCTAGAAAGCTGAGCCTGAGCACTCAACTTTTACGAATAAAAAAACCGACTTTTTGTGTCGGCTTTTTTATTTAGATATTGGACTGTTTCATGTCGTACATCAGCAGGGCGGTTATGAGTTTGGGCTCAATATAGGTGCACTTCGGAGGCATACTGATTTTGTTGTCCGAAATTTTTATCATTTCGTTGAAACTCACGGGAAAAACGCCGAAACCTACTTTGTACTCTCCGCTGTCGACCAGCCTTTTTAATTTTTGAATTCCCTCAATGCTGGAGGTGCCTTTAACGTAATCGATGCGTTCGGAGTTGTCGGTGTCTTCGATGCCAAAAACGTCTTTAAAAACCAAACGATCAAGCAGGTGGTGATCCAAATGATTCAGGGAGATGTCTTGGGAACGCAACTCGTGCTTGACGTGGAGCGAATAGAACTTTCCGTCCAAATACATTGAAATATGAAATTTCTGAGACGGGAAATAAGGTTTGTCTTCTTTATCGTGTATGTTGAACGATTGTTTTAGCTTTTCGATGAGTTCTTCGGAGGTCATTCCGCCTAAATCGCTGACTACCCGGTTGTAGTCGTGGATTTTGATGGACTGGTTCGACACGATGAAACTAAAAACGAAGTTGTAAGGTTCGTTACCGGTATGCCGTTTGTTTTTTTCTTTCAGGTGTTTTGCATGGAGGGCGGCCGAGCCGATACGGTGGTGTCCGTCTGCAATGTAGAAGGCGTCTTCTTGATCCAGAACTTCTTTTAATTGTTTCATTTTTAGACGGTTGTCTATTCTCCATATTTTGTGGCGAATGCCCTTGTTGTCCTCGTAGTTGATGATGGGGACGTTTTTCTCTTCATGGTTCATGAGCAGTTCCACCTTCGAGTTGGACGGGTAGGTCAAAAGGGCGGGTTCAGCCTGCAGGTGGACTTTTTCCAAATAATGCGCCAGTTTTTCCTTTTTTTTCGGAATGGTGCTTTCGTGGCGTTTGATTTTGCCGTTCCAAAAATCTTCTACGGAAACCAGCCCGAGGAGTCCACGGAATACGGATTTGTTGGGGTGGATTTGGGCGTAGAGGTAGAAGGAAGACGGATCCTGAATCAGAGTTTTTTCTTCGACGAGTTCCTCGTAATTGCTTCTTATTTTTCGAAGATTTCGATCGACATCTTTGGATTTGCTGACAACGTAGGGCTTTATCATTTGGATGTAAGTCCGTTCTTCCTGTGCTTTCCGATGGAGTTCTTCTTGAGAGAAAAGATCCAAGGGGTGCGTTGGAAACTGTTGGATGAAGTCGTCGTTGGGCCTTACGCCCCGAAAGGGTTTGAATATGGGCATAGGTAAAGTTACAAATTCTTTTTTAAATCTACAATTTGGTTAGCCAGTTCGGCGCCGATTTTCTCTTGGGCTTCCTGGGTGTTTCCTCCCAAATGGGGAGAGAGTGAAAGTTTCGGGTTCATCAGAAGCGGGAGCTCGGGAGTGGGTTCGTTTTCAAAGACATCCAGAGCGGCTCCTGCGACCTTGCCGCTTTCCAAGGCATCGATTAAGGTTACTTCGTTGATGACGCCTCCTCTAGCGGTATTGACGATGTAAACGCCGTCTTTCATTTGGTTGAATTGAGCTTTGTCAATGATATAACCTTCCGTTTTCGGAGTGTTGAGGCTTAGAAAGTCCAAGTCGGCCAAAAAATCAGCCATGACGTTGGTGGAAGCCAATTCAAACGAGACGGATTGACCATCAAAAAAGGAGAGGGTCAGGCTTTCGGTTTTGGGCGTTCGGGTAAGGAGCTTTACTCTCATTCCTAAAGCGATACCTATTTTGGCGACTTCTTTTCCGATGTTACCGAAACCAATGATGCCTAAGGTTTTTCCTTCCAGTTCGGAGGCTTTGGCATAGGCTTTTTTCAGTTCGTTGAATTTGCTTTCGCCTTCCAGCGGCATCATGCGGTTGGATTCGTGAAGAAAACGGGCTAAAGCAAAGAAGTGGGCAAAGACCATTTCGGCGACCGATCGCGAAGAGGCCAACGGGGTATTGATGACGTGGATGCCTTTTTGGCGGGCATAGTCTACGTCGATGTTGTCCATGCCTACGCCGCCTCTTCCGATAATTTTAAGGGAGGGACAGGCGTCGATGAGTGGCTGTCTGACTTTGGTGGCACTGCGGACTAGCAGTACATCCACCAAGTGCTCGTTGATGAATTGAGCCAAGTGATCTTGAGCGACACGGTGTTCCAATAATTCGATTCCGGCTTCGGTAAGTATTTTTTTTCCGGCTTCGGAAATACCGTCGTTGGCTAAAACTTTCATTTTCTCTTTTGAATGGTTAAATTTTGTTGGATAGGGTTTAAATGGCCCGCATGACATCGACTAATACCTGTACGCTTTCAAGGCTCAGGGCGTTGTACAAACTGGCCCTGTAGCCGCCTAAACTGCGGTGGCCGTTCAGTCCGTTAATTCCGGCTTCTTTCCAAGCTTTGTCGAAGGCTTCTTTTTTGCTTTCGTCGGTCAGGTTAAAAGAAACATTCATAAGCGAACGGTCTTCTTCTACGCAAAACGTTTGGAAAAGCGGATTTCGGTCGATCTCGTCGTACAATAATTGGGCTTTGGCTTGGTTGCGCTTTTCGGCGGCGGCAATGCCTCCGTTTTTTTCCAAATGCTGGAGGGTAAGAAGCGAAACATACACCGGAAACACCGGAGGAGTATTGAACATGGATTCCTTGGCAATGTGAAGGCGGTAGTCCAAATACGAGGGAAGATTTCGTCCCGTTTTTCCGAGAATTTCTTTTTTTACCACTACCAAAGTAACGCCTGCAGGTCCCATGTTTTTTTGGGCTCCGGCATAGATGAGGTCGAATTTTGAAAAATCGAGCTGACGGGAGAAAATGTCCGAACTCATATCACACACCATTAGCGTATCCACTTCGGGAAACGTTTTCATTTGGGTGCCGTAGATGGTATTGTTGCTGGTGCAATGGAAATAATCGTAGGTGGAATTTACAGTGTAATCTTTCGGAATATAACGGTAGCGGTCTTCTTTGGAGGAAGCAATCACATCCACGTGCCCCAGTTTTTGGGCTTCTTTGATGGCGCCTGCCGCCCAAGTACCGGTGTCCAAATAAGCGGCCTTACCGCTTAACTCCGGCATCAAATTGAACGGTACCATGACAAACTGAAGACTGGCACCGCCGCCCAAAAAGAGAACTTCGTAATCGTCGTTCAGATTCATTAATCTTTTGACGATGGCACGGGCTTCGTCCATGACGGCTACGAAATCCTTGCTTCGATGGGAAATTTCTAATAGAGAGAGGCCGATTCCGTTAAAATCTAAAACGGCTTCGGCGGATTTATGGAAAACCTCCTGAGGAAGGATGCAGGGTCCCGCACTGAAGTTATGCTTTTTCATATCAATTTGATTCTTGAATGGGAGAAGAAATGCCTTTTATCAAGGTTGTTTTTCTATCTTCTTTACAAAAATAGGTATTTTTTTGCAGACCGAAAACAGGGCTTTCGATTTTTCAGGGGGAGGAAACTTTACCTTATTTTATCTTTGGGGCAAAACAAGCCATGCTGAAGTCGAGTTTTCGGGGATGGATTTTATTGGGCGTTCGGTTTGTTGGGTTGGAAAAAGCAGGAGTTGTCTTGGTTTAAAGGCTGTTTTTTAGAGTTTTAAAGGAGTGTAGGGAGTGGTTTTTTAGCAAAAATTTGTGATTTGTGTTTTATTTGAAACTTTTAGTATCTTTGGTTACAAACAAGAGACTATGGCTTCTGAAATTAATTTTCCTTTGTATTCGCCGGGAATCGATTGCGAGATTAATCGTAATTCTTTGTTGGTTGCGGCCGACTTAAGGTATGAGAAATCGGTGCTTGCGGTTTATAGTTGTTTGGGCGGAAAGCTCAGCGAAACGGCAGTATCCGAATATGTAACAACCGAATTTTCCGATTTTAGGGCGATGCTCAAACATTTTTTGTCGGAACAGCAGATTACCACCGAAGTAAAGGTGGCGGTAGCGGTTCCGGGACCGGTTATTTCGGGTTCTTGTCATACGCCTAATTTGCCTTGGCCGGTCGATAAACAAAAAATTCAATCGGAGTTGGGGATTTCGAAGGTTTCGGTAATTAATGACTTGGAAGCGGTTGCTTATAGTCTTGCCTGTGCAAAATCTCAGCAGATTGAGATGCTGTATGGGGCAGAGGCGGCTGTGCCTAGGGGGAATGTGGCGATTCTTGCGCCTGGGAATGGTTTGGGCGAAGCGGGACTTTTTTTCGATGGCCAGTTTTTGCGTCCTTTTGCCACGGAGGGAGGCCATACGGAGTTTTCGCCCCGAAATGATGACGAGGTGGAATTTTACCGCTATTTGCACGAGATTTACGGTTTGGTCACTTGGGAATCGGTCTTGAGTAAGAAAGGGCTGTATAATATTTATCGTTTCTTGAGGGATATAGGCCGGCATGAAGAGGGCGAGAGTCTTTCTCGTCGGGTTCAGAATGAACCTTTCTTAGAGGTTTTGGCTTCGGAAGCCCGAGCGGGTCAAAGCCGGTTGGTTAATTTGACGGTGGAATTGTTTTGGGCCTTTTTGGCGCGGGAGGCCAATAGTATGGTACTGAAACTAAAGGCTACGGGGGGATTGATTATCACGGGCGAAATCATAGAGGTTTTATTGCCTTTTTGCAATCGGGAAAAATTTTATCGGGATTTCATGATTTCCGATCGCATGGAACGCCTTTTGAAAGGTATTCCTATTTATGTGATGCGGAACGAGAAAGAAATTCTGGAGGGGGCCGCTTATTACGGTGCTTTTTATGAAAAGGGTGAAAGAACAAGTGAGAAATAATCAAATCATAGGGTCATCATTAGCGATGGCCTTTTTTTAAGGATGAAAATTTATGTGGTCAGCGGTTTAGGGGCAGATTTTAAGGTGTTGGAACGTCTGCGGTTTCCGGCGGGTTTTGAGGTGGTTTTTTTGGATTGGTTGATGCCTGAGAAGGAAGAAGCATTTGTGGACTATGTGGATCGGATGGCTGATCGTATTGACGACAGCGCCCCTTTTTGCCTTTTGGGGTACTCTTTTGGTGGGATTATCGTGCAAGAGATCCATCGGCGGAAGCCTGCTCGGAAAGTGATTATACTGGGAAGCATAAAATCGGATAAGGAAAAATCGGGGGTTCTGAAATGGGCGTCCCTAACTCGCTTTCCTAAACTTATTCCGCTGAGAGTTTTCAATAACCGGTCTTTTGCAGTTTACGGTTTTATCCGTCATTTTATGGATCCTGAAAATCCTAAGATTTTTGAATATTTTAGAGTCAGAGATCCGTATTACCTCAAATGGAGTGTGGAGAAAATTTCGGAGTGGAAAGCTTCGGCGTCTTCCGCGGAGGTTATTCAGATTTTGGGCGATAGGGATATTGTTTTTCCGGTGAAGTATTCCCGTCCCGATTATGTGATTCGGGGAGGAACTCATCTTTTTCCAGCCACCAAGTCTAAGGAGGTTTCGGCTCTTTTGGCTCAAATTCTTTCGCAGGATTAGAGGTTTTGGGGAGGCGTTGTTGGGAGGGGGGCTTACGAGTTTGATTCTTTTGCGGTGAGACAGGGGAAATCGAACTGCGGATTTTTCAGGAATTTTTTTTATCGTTAAATTTGCATTTCACATTTTGACTATGGAAGAAAAACGATCGCTTAATTTTATTGAGCAAATTATAGAGGATGATTTGGCGTCGGGGTTGGATGCCGGGGCACTGCGTTTCCGATTTCCTCCAGAGCCTAACGGTTATCTTCACATTGGGCATACGAAGGCGATATGCATTAATTTTGGTTTGGGCGAAAGGTATAATGCGCCGGTTAATCTTAGGTTTGACGATACCAATCCTGAAAAAGAAGAGCAGGAGTATGTGGATTCGATTAAGAAAGATGTCGAATGGTTAGGGTTTCGCTGGGCTGAAGAATTGTATGCTTCGGACTATTTTCAGCAGTTGTACGATTGGGCAGTTCGGTTGATTAAGGAGGGAAAAGCTTACGTGGACGAGCAGCCTTCGGAGGTGATTACCGAGCAGCGTAAGAATCCGACCGAGCCGGGCGTGGAATCCCCTTACCGTAATCGTCCGATTGAGGAATCATTGGCTCTTTTCCAAAGGATGAAAGACGGAGAGTTTGAGGAAGGAGCAATGTCTTTGCGGGCTAAAATCGACATGACTTCTCCCAATATGAATATGCGGGATCCGGTAATGTATCGAATTTTAAAACGCCCGCACCACCGCACCGGCACGGAGTGGAAAATTTATCCCATGTACGATTGGGCGCATGGGCAGAGTGACTATATAGAGCAGATTTCTCATTCGTTGTGTTCTTTGGAATTTGAAAACCATCGTCCATTGTACGATTGGTATTTGGACCAGGTTTATTCGGAGGATAAAATCCGAAACAAGCAGCGGGAGTTTGCCCGGATGAACGTCTCTTATATGATCACGTCAAAGAGAAAATTGCAGCGTTTGGTCAATGAAGGGATTGTTACAGGGTGGGATGATCCGCGGATGCCGACGGTTTCGGGGCTTCGCCGCAAGGGGTATACCCCGGTTTCCATCAGGAATTTTATCGATCGTGTAGGGGTAACCAAGAGAGAAAATCTTATTGATATCCAGTTATTGGAATTTTTTGTTCGGGAAGATTTGAATAAAATCGCCAAGCGGGTGATGACGGTGGTTAATCCGGTGAAGCTCGTGATCGAAAATTATCCCGAAGGAAAAGAAGAATGGCTGGAGACGGAAAATAACCCCGAAGATCCTGAAGCGGGTACGCGTTCGGTTCCTTTCGGAAGGGAATTGTGGATTGAGCGGGAAGACTTTATGGAGGAAGCGCCTAAAAAATTCTTCCGATTGTCTATAGGAAATGAGGTGCGTCTGAAATCAGCCTATATCATTAAGGCGGAGCGGGTGGATAAAGATGAAAACGGAGAAATAACCACGATTTATGCGACTTACGATGAGCGTTCAAAATCCGGCAGTGGAACGGAGGAGAGCCTTCGTAAAGTGAAGGGAACGCTTCATTGGGTATCAGCCAAGCATGCCGTTCCGGTGGAGGTTCGTATTTACGACCGTTTGTTTACTGTGGAGCAGCCGGATGCCGAAAAGGAGGCCGACTTTTTAGACTTTGTGAACCCCGACTCGTTGAAGGTGGCGCATGGTTATGCCGAGCCGGCATTGGGTGAGGTTCAGATTGGAGAACCGTTGCAGTTTCAACGCATAGGGTATTTCACCAAAGATCGGGACAGTGGTGCGGATCGTTTGGTGTTTAACCGTACGGTTACCCTGAAAGATAGTTATAAGCCTTAGGCGCCTAAAATAGGGATAGAAAAAGAGACGATTCAACAATCGTCTCTTTTGTTTTATAGGCCTTGGATCAGCCCGGTCTCTTCTTTCTTGTCTTTATTCAGAAGGTTGGGAGTCTCTTTGGCCAAGCGGTTTTTGGTTGGGATTTTATAGTTGACGGAAATCCCGAAACTACGGCTGTCCCATTTATTATAGAGCATGACGTTAGGCGTCTGTGCGATGGATCGTATTTGCATTCTTTGTCCATTTAAAATATCATTCGCGAATACCGAAATATTTAGACGGTCGTTCATGAATTTTTTAGAAAGGGTGATATCTAAATTGTTCATGAAAGGTTTTTCGGTTACGAAATAGAAATAATTGCCATTAGGTGTTAGATAACCGAAATTGGCGACCATTTTGATAGCCTTCGGAAGGATAAATTGGGACATGAGATTGATGATCCAAAAGCCTTTGGTTTTCATGTCGGGAATTTCGTGTTTTTGGTACCCGGCGTAGAGGTACATGAAGTTGATTTTATCCGGATTGAAATTCATTTTCATGACTTCCTTGAACGGTTTGGTAAAGACCATGAACGGAAGCGGAATGCCGACGTTGAAGTTATGAATTCTGAAATCCGAAAGGTTATCCTGATAGTTAATAATGACGTCATCTCTTCGGGATACTTTTTGGAGGATTTGATTTTTGGCTAAACTCACGTTATACCCGATAAAGGCGTAATCGAAAGCGGAGAGTTTGGCTTCAAAATTATCAAAGATTGTCGGTTGGAGGTTCGGGTTACCGGTGCTCCAAGTATTTCCGTTGGCCAGCATATTGTTGTTGGGGTTAAGGGCGGAAATACTTGGCAACGTGATTTTTTTGTTGTAATTAAGGGCAAAGTAAACCTGCTGCCCAAAGTTATATTGCACGCTGGCATTGGGGAAAAACCGGAATTGTTTGAAGGTTTCCAGCGGGGCGTAGGAGAGGGTATTGTTGTTGAAGGACTCACCCGAAATGTCATAGTCTTCGGCTCGCGTTCCAGCAACAAAGTCAAATTTCCCCGATTTGGCTTGAAGTTCGATATACGAAGCTGCGGTTTGTCTTTGATATTCTAAATTGGTCAAGCCGAAAGTCTGCGTTTCAAAATTTAATTTTTCGTAAAGTCCTCCGAAGCTTACTTTACCTTCATCTAAGAGGTTGATGGGTTGGGAGTAATCTACTTTGAAGGCGGCGGTTCTGGCATCAGAGAAGTTGTCGAGTGTCCGCTTGTTTAGTGGAACTCCGTTAAATTGCTGATTGTCCTGAAGGAAACGGTTGTCGTTTTTGTTGTAAGAAAAACGGAAGTCCAATTTTTTATTTTTGTCGTCGAATTTTTTTTGATAAGTTGCGATGAAGTCTTGGCGGCTACCCAAGGAACTGGTTTCGTCGAATCTTTCGTAGCGGGCGCTTTGGTAAAGGCCGTTGCTATTAATCCGGGCATCGTTGTTGTTGTGGTTTAGGTCGTAGTTCAAGATTAAGCGATCTTGGCCTATATCGAAGGTTAGGGCGGCTTTCATGAAGGCGCCGCGTCCCAGGCGGTCGTTGTACATGCTCGTGATGCCGTCGGAATTGCCTCTTTGTGTAGATTCCCTATAATTTTGCCCTACGTTAAGCTGCCAACCGAACCATTTATTTTTGGCATTGAGCAGGAGGGAGTTGTTCGTTCGGCTGCGCACTTTTTCTTCGTCGGTAAAAGAGTAATTGCCGGAATAGGTGGCGGTGAGGTAATTTTTCGCCGTTTTGGAAGTAATGATGTTCAGGATAGCTCCTCCGGAAGTTGCGGGAAACTCCGCTCCGGGTTGCGTGATGATTTCTATGCGTTCGATGGCGTTGGCAGGCATACCTTCGAGAAAGGCATTCAGTTCGTTGCTGGAGATGTTCAGGGGTCTGCCGTCCATGAACACGTCGAGCATTTTGCCTTGGTAGAGCATTCCGGCGACGTCGGAAGCGACCATTCCCGGAAGTTTTTTGATGCCGTCGAGTGCCGTCCCCGAATTGAGCTGGGGCTGTTCCGAAAAGTCAAAAATTGTGCGGTCGGCTTTTTGTTCGACCGCTTTTTTTACTTTTGTTAGTGTTACGCCTTCGATATTTTTTTCTTTAGGTTCCTTCGTTTGGTTTTTCTCTTGAGCCATGGTATAGAAAGAGCCGAGGAAAGAGAGAAGGATTAGATGTTTTTTCATTTAGTAAAAAGATTATGTTTGGGCAATCAGTCGGTTGAAGTCGGATGGCGTTACAATAGTTTTTGTTTTTTGCAATGGTGCAGGTTGGTTTGGCTTTGTTGGGGCTTGGTTTTTCTTTTGGCTTTTTCACTATAAATAACATAGCGATTAGGATTCCAAGTTTCTAAAATGGAAGGTTCTGTAGTAGGATTATCAGCATCCCTTTTACATAAAGCTGTAAGGCTAAGGCAACCATAGAAAATAATATGAGATTTCCCATTTGTTAAATATTTTAGAGTTTCCACACAGCAAATAAAAACTCAATCTTGTAAGAGGAGGATTTGAAAATTGGATAATTGTGTTGTTGTATTGAGGCGAATGTATTAATGCAGGAATGCAAACAAGAGAACTTTTTGTTATGGAACGATTCTTTTTGACAAATGTCAAAGGATGGTGAGGTGTAAAGCAAGACTTTTGCATCATTAAATCCATCAACAATGAAAATACAACACGTTATTGCGGGGGGAACGCTCTGTTTATCTACGTTAGGCTGGGCGCAGACCGCCCCCACGCTCCAAGAGTTGATAGAGAGTGCAATGCGCTTAGACTATAACCTACAGCAGCAGATGTTGGAAAATAAAAAAACAAAACTGAATGATGAAAAACTGAAAGATGTATTCTTGCCCAAATTGGAAGTTTCAGGGAAGGCAGGTTATCTTTATTCTCAAACGTATTTTTCTACATCGCAATTCAGTATTCCATCTTTGCTCAACCTTACACCGGCGATGGCTATTCCAGAGCAAAATAACAGATTAGCCCTCTCGGGTATTTCTACAATGGCAAAAGCAGAAGCCTCTATGTTGCTCTATTCTGGTGGGAAAGTGAAATACCTCCAAGAAGCCAACCGAGAGAAAAATCTTTCGGAAGAAGCAATGATGGCGAAAAATAGAGATGAAGTGATTACTTCCATTTCTAAGGCCTATGATCAATTTGCCTTGGTGCATCAATCTAAAAATGTTTTGGACGAAGCCAAAAAACGCCTTGAAATTAACAAAAAAACAGCAGAAAAAGCTCTAGGATATGGATTGATAATGCCTTATGATTATAAAAAAATAGAGCTTGCACAAGCGACTTTGGATTCTAAGATTGTAGAATATGAAGGAAGGAAGCGTCTGCTCATCACGCAGTTGAATCTTCTCTCTGGGATAGAGGCCGAGCGAATAGAAAAAATAGAACCCCAGCTGGTTCCGATACAATACGAAACAACAGAAGATAACCTCTCACAAAGAGCGGAAATAAAAGCCTTAACGCACGGTATTAAAGCCACAGAATATAACATCAAAGCAGAGGAACGTTGGTGGATTCCCAAAGTGGTTGCCCAATCTTCGCTCAGTTATATAGGTTTGCAGGATAATCATCTTAAAACCTCGAAGGCTTTAATTCCCAATACACATACCAATCTCAATCTCAACCCTTCCAATCTTAATGTTTTGCCGCTTTTCCAAGTCGGGGTGGGGTTTAGATGGGAGATATTGGATGGTAATGAAGGCAAGCACGCCGTAGAAAATGCTAAGATAGACCGAGCAATTTTGGAATCTAAAAAGGAAGAAGCTGCCCGATTGTTAAAATTAAATTTAGCTAATAATCAATCGCAATACGATATCGCTACCGCACAGATTCTGCTGAAACAAAAAGCAAAAGAAATTGCTCAGAAAGCCTTAGATAATGTAGAAAAAGAATTTCGCTACGGAACCAAAAAATCATCAGACTTGATAGATGCTGAAAACGACCTCCAAGGTGCTGAGCTGGAATATGAAACCGCTATCTTCAACCAAAGAAGAGCTGCCGTAGAGCTAATGAAGTCTACACAAAATCTAAAAATTGAAAGTTTATAAAACCTTTATAATTAATAATTTAATTGAAATGAAAACCATATATAAAACCATAGCCACTACCGCTTTATTTGCCACCCTTACAAGTTGCAATAGCACCCAGCCCGAAAAACCTATGGAAGGTAAAGTGAAAAAAGAGACCCTTGCATTTTCCCCAAAAGTTACGGGAAGAATATTGGAGATAAAAGTAAAAGAAGGGGACATTGTAAGGACGGGAGATACTCTTGCAATCTTAGATGTGCCGGAGGTGTACGCTAAAATCGCACAAGCTAAAGGAGCAACAGAAGCCGCAAGGGCTCAAATGCAGATGGCAAAAAACGGAGCGACTGTCGACCAGCTCGCACAGCTTAGAGCTAAGCAAAAAGGATTGCAAGAGCAGTATAACTATGCTCAAAAATCTTTGACCCGAGCAGGAAATATGTTCCGAGATAGCCTGATGTCGCCCCAAGCTTATGATGAAGTTTTTGCCAAATACCAAGGGGCAAAAGCCCAGTTGGATGCCGTGAATGCCGAATTGCACGATGTACTGAAAGGCACGCGACCAGAAAAAATAGGAATGGTAGAGGGACAACAAAACCAGGCAATGGGAGCTTTGCAGGAAGCTCATGTCGCTTATTCTGAGCGCTATATCATTGCGACTAACGATATGGAAATAGAAACCATTGCCCTAAATGTAGGCGAATTGGCTACGGCAGGATACCCTCTATTTTCAGGGTATATCCCAAAGACTACCTATTTCAGATTTACTATTCCCGAAAGTAAAATTGCCCAATATCCTAAAGGAAGCATCGTGAATATGCAGGTGGTGTATAATCAGCGGATGCTGAAAGGTAAAGTCGTTACCATAAAGCAATTGACCAAATATGCTGATATTACCACTGCTTTCCCGGATTATCAGATGGAAGAAGCGGTTTACGAAATCAAAGTCGCGCCTACCGATACCAAAGCAGTACAGGCGATTTTAGTGAATGCCAATGTGATTTTAAAATAATTGCTCAGGTTCATTATCATAAAATAGCCTTAGCAAAGGGAGAAAGCCACCTTATCACTAGTCGTAGAGATTATAGCCTCGAAGGTGAAACGCTCTATGGTTATCTTAATTCTAATCTAAATCAATGAAACATTTCTTATATCTTATCAAGCGGGAGTTTCGTCTGTTTTTGCAAAATGCCACCTTGCGAAGCGTCTTTCTTTTAGCTCCTTTGGGGTATGCCCTCATCATCGGATTTACTTATCAGAAGGGGAAAACAGAAAATTTACCCATTATTGTAATTAATCAAGACCATACGCCTCTCGCTAATCAAGTAGTAGAAATGTTACGGGATAACAAGACTGTAACGGTTCTGGAGTATCCGCAAGAACCCGCAAGTATAAAAGATGAGGTTATTAGGACGGGAGCCGCAGCGGTGGTTATATTACCTTCCAGATTTGAAGCCGATATTCTACAAAAAAAATATCCTGAAGTGAATGTTTATATCAACACTTCTAATATCATGACGGCCAACTTTGCTAGTAAGGCCATACAAGTAACACTGGGAACACTCTCCGCAGGAATGGAAATCAAAACCCTTCAACGGAGAGGAATAACCGCCGAGATGGCGAAAACTCAGTATGAACCCTTCAAGGCAAATTATATTACCCTATTTAATACCACCAGTAATTATCTCTACTTTATGTGGCCGGCCATGATGGCCGTAGTCCTTCAGCAGGTGATTTTATTGGCTATGGCGGTGAGTTTTGCGGCAGAGTTTGAACGGGAAAACTTCATTAGAGATTTTGCAGGAAAAGAGAAATATGCTGTGCTGGTGATGCTGGTGAAAAATTTGCCTATATGGGTGTTTTCTACCACCAATATTATCCTATTTTATCTGTTAGGGAGGTATTTTATGATTCCTATGCCAGAGGAATGGCTTTACTTCATTGTTATTACGGGGTTGTTTGTAGTAGCGTGCAGCAATCTTGGGGTGATGGTAAGCATTATTCTTCCCGATGCTTTGAAGGTCACCCAAATACTGATGGTGATCGCTTCTCCTGCTTTTCTGATGAGTGGCTACACTTGGCCACGAAATGCGATGCCAGAGTTCATCCGTGAGATTACGGACATTATCCCTCTCACTTCCTATCTGGAAGCGATGAAAATCTTGGTGATAGAGAAAGGGGATGTTGCTCTTACACAGCCTTACCTCATGCATCTATTGGTTTTAGCCGTGGTTTATTTTATGATAGGTTGGGTGGTTTTGAAGTTTAAAATTCAGCGTCTTTTCAAGAAATACCATTTGAGTGAAACCGAAACCAAGGAATAAAACTTTTTTGGAGTAAACAATGGAAATTTGATAGATTTTTGGCAGAGGACTTTTAAACTTAGTGAGAGGACTAGAACGTCAATTTTTTGTTGAAATTAAAGGTTGCTGTTTATTGCTTAGGGGGCTATGGCGTAATTTGAGTTGAAGTTTTAGAAATGATAAACTAAAACTCATAAGGGGCTTTTTTAGAAAACATACAGAGCAGTTCCGAAAAACCTGCGGGAGAATTTCAGAAAATATACTGAGGAATTTTTAAAAACTTGCGGAAGAATTATTAAATCTAAATTCAGCATTGCGGAAAAACGACATTATTGAATGACTATTTATCGCTTAATTCGTAAGATCTACGGCGTGATAATGGATGAAATCTTCCATGAGTTTTTTATTTTAGTGTAGGGGGAGTAGTCATTGTAATTTCTTATTTTCGCAAAAAAAAAACCGAAATGAAATTGTTGGAAGTCCTTTCGAGGCATTTTAAGATCGATGCTGAAATAGAACGATTCTTGGTGCAAGAAACTCTTACCCAATCTTTTCCAAAGGGGATCCTGCTCAGTCAGCAAGATGCCTATAATAAAACGGTTTTCTTTATGGAGTGTGGTTTAGCAAGAGTGTTCTACTATGAAAATGGTAAAGATATTACCACCAATTTTTATCCCGAAGAGAAGATTTTTGCTAATATAGACACTATTTTTACACAGCAGCCCACCCGCTACAATATAGAAACCGTGGAGCATAGCACTATTACCTATTGCAATTATGAGAAGCTGGAAGAGCTGTGTGCAGTCTCTTTACCCGCGGCTAATTTCAGTCGGTACATTTTAGGACATCTGATGACACAGATGGCTAAAAGGATGGCTTCTTTACAATATATGACGGCAAAAGAAAAATACGCGCAGCTATTGGAAGAAAATCCTAATATCATCCTAAGAGCCCCTTTGGGAATGGTGGCCTCTTACCTCGGAATTTCGCAGGAAACGCTCAGTAGAATCCGAGCAGAACGATAGAGAGAAAGCCTAAAAATTAATTTGGCTATAGACTAGCAAACATAAAATTTTAAAATCAAGAATGAAGTTGTTTCATTTTATGCCGACAATCAAAAGCGATTTAGGAGGGTTGATTTTTCAATCAATATGACAGAAAAAGAATACGCCGAATTGATAGGTAAAAGCAAAGAATATAGATATTACAACTGACCAAATTAAAAAATTTAAAAATGAAAAATATATTATTTTAGAGAAAATAGATGGAGTAAAAAAACTCTGCTCTACTGCACAGAAACTAAAGATGAAGACGGTGATTATTTTGTTCGTGTTAGAATGAACGACCTTAAAATAAAAAATGATGAATTTGACAAGAAATATAATTCAAGATGGAGATATTAAAAACTACCGATAACAAGGTATTGCCGCAGGCGGGGGTAATTGTTTTTTAGAAAATTTTGTTTACCTTTGAAGTATGATATTTTAGTTGAAGTTGGGTGCTAATAATCCTTGCCTTCGGCAATACCATGACCGTTGTAGTCAATTTAATCCAACGAAATATCGTATAGAATGCTTTGTTGATTTACCTAAATTTGGTACTTTTGGAAAAAATTGAAGAATATGAAAAATACATCAATATCTTTAGGAAACTATTTTGACGAATTTGTACAATCACAAGTTTCAGCTGGACGTTACAAAAATGTAAGCGAAGTGATTCGTGCGGGATTAAGACTTTTAGAAAATGAGGAAAGTAAAGTGATTGCTCTCAAAAATGCAATTCAAAAGGGATTAAATAGCCCAAGAGTTGAAAACTTTGATTTCGATGAAAACTTAATGAAGTTAAAGAAAGAAAAACGAAAAAATGGCTAAAATCACTCTAAGACAAGAAGCGATTGATGACTTGAATGATATTTGGGACTATACCTTTGAAATGTGGTCTGAAAATCAAGCTGACAAATACTATACATCAATTAAGTTTGCTTGTAATCAAATTGGACAAAATCCTGAATTAGGAAGGGTATATGAAGAGATGAATCACAATATTTTAGGATTAAAAGTTGGCAAACATATTATATTTTATCATCAGGTATCGGAGGATGAAATAGAGATTATTAGAATTCTACACGAACGAATGGATTTGAAAGGCAGATTGAAAAAATAAAAACTGGCTACAACATAGGCTTTACGAAAAAGCAGGTACGGTTTTTATTTGAAACTTCCCGCTTTTTCTATACACTTGTTTTTTAGGCTGATAGTGAGAGGTATTTTTTCTGCTTCTTCGTAAAACCCACTTGTTACCAGTAATTGTATGAAGACACTGCTCACATTGATAATTTTAATCTTAATGACTTTTGGTTGTACTAACAAACAGATAACGAAAGACAAAAAATTATCTGTGACAGAAACTCAAGAAGATACGGGCACAATTTTTAAACAAGTTGCCGACTTTCCGACAATAAAAGACACGACCAAATTTACTACAGACCTGCGACAAATTTTCGAGCTTGAAGTTGACGAAAGTTCATTTCAAAAAGCAAACGAAAAAATCACCACATATAAAAAAAGTGAAAATCTATGGTTCAGACAAAGACTACTTATTTATTGAGGCTCTAGACTAGCAAACATAAAATTTTAATACCTTTTTAGTTGTTGTTTGCTGTTGTAAAAATAAAAAAATGGGGGTAACTTTTAGACGAAGTCGTTAAAAAAGTTATCCCTATTTTTTTATCAACTTCCATAACTCCTTTTCCATTTCTTTTGGTTCCTTTCTCCATCTCCACTCGCATTCTTTTAAGTGAACATTAAAGGTGGATTTTACACCATTAAACTTTGCTAATCTTCGCTTCGTAAAACTCCAAAAACTTTCTATCCCGTTAATATGAACACCGTTCTGATTTGAAAAACTTTTGCTCTTATCAATCCTAAAATGCTTCTCATAACCCATATCTAAAGTCCACCATAACCCCGCCAACCATCTGTAAACAAAATACTTTCCAATGAAACTTTTCCTTGAATAACTTTTCTTAATGTTTCACTTTTTGCATTTGGAATCAATTCGGTATAAACCCTGCCTTCTCTTTCAAAAACTCCAAAAACAGGTTGTTTCCAGGTTCCTCTTCCTCGTTTTTGCGGCATATTAACCCCTCGTAATCTTCTGGCTCCAAAATAGGCTTCGTCTAATTCAAATTGGCTACGCCGAACCACTTCGTTAGGTTTCTCCAAAAAACAAACTCAAATCTGCTTGTTGTTTTTCAAAAATTACCTCCCTAAAAATCCTAAAATAGCGGTTGATAGTATTCCTGTTGAGTCCTAAAATTTCTGCGGTTTTCGTAGCATCAATATCGCTACAAAAAAAACACTTCATTATTTTTTTTATTTTATAATCGCTGATTTTACTCCTATTCATAAGACTTGTCAACAAATTTAATCATCACTTCCTAGTCTTAAGCCTTAATTTTTTATGAACATAAATGGAAATGTATACAAGTAGCTATAAATAAAAAAGCCCGAAAAATAGAAATAAACGGAATGTACAGAAACTTCTATTTACTACCACTAGCATAGGCTTTAATTTCTCTTTTAAGCGTAATAATGATATTAACCATAATTACCATAGAAAAACCTACAAAACTGATTTAGATCTAATGAAATTTTGTAATTGTTAGTGATGGCGGACTTCCGTTCTGTTAGAGCGTATGGGAAATTTGAAATGCACAAAACAGTATTGGGATCCAATGGGCAGCCTCTTGACAACGGTTGAGTATTTACGAAGAATCGGAAGAAAGACCACTTACGATCAGCCTATAAGAAAAATTTAAGAAAAAAAACAAAGTAGCAAACTAAAACCCGACCCGCTTTTTTGTAAAGCCTATGTTGGTGGTAGTTTTCATCAGCTGAATCAATCTTTTCCCCTTTGCTTAACATATAATCATTTATAATTACGACTCTTATTTTCTCATAATCTTGTAAAAAAATGCACCAAAAGAAACTATTATAATAAACATTCCAAATAAATCAAACCCTTTTTCTACCATATAAATTGCTCGTATAGTACCAATCATAAAAAAAATAAAAGCATACAAATATTTGCTTAATAACACCTTTTTCTTTTCTATGTCTTCAACGACTAAAGTCCCCGAAAACTTATCGTGAATCGCCAACTTTTCGTCATCTACTGCTGAGAGTATTGAAAAAAAGCGTAAAATGTTTCTTCTTACTAATTGAATTAGATTAGGTTTTTTGAAATATGATGAACTAATGACCTTTGTTTTTGTTTCATATTTACCAAATGTTTTACCTAAAAAATATTCTGTGATGAAATAATATAAGAACCTAATCAGGTAATATGTTAAAACACTTAAAATAATTGAATCTGAAAATATATACATCAGAACAACAAAAGGAATAGAAAACAAACTGCTAATTATAAAGTCCATTATAAAATTTAGCACTCTTTTGTCTTGGTCAGCCAATATATAATCTCCGATTTTTTTATCTGCTTCCGTTATCTTCATTTGTCAAACTATTTAACTTATGACTTATTTTACCTTGTCTTTTTTTTATCTTCTTTTTACTATATGCACACAATATCAAATAAAATTGCCACCAATACTTTCATATTCAACTCGAATTTCAAAAAGACCTTTTCTTCAATACTTTAAAAAAAATTGTTGGAACACGAGCGATAATCGTTAAAAAAAGGATTTCGTCAATTTTGCCCTTATACTTTATCAGTTAAGGGGGCAAAAAAGTCGTCAAAGTAGTCCTTGTAAAAAATCATGTCTCTGAGCAATTTATGTTCTGTGAAGCTAACTAATAATAGAATATTATCAAAATTAAAATAAATGATGTTTGGGGAAATTCTTTAATTGGCTGTGAGTTTGATAAAATTGCCACCAACGTGAAAATACACTAAACACACTGAAAAAACTTAGATTGTAATGGGGGGGATTTTTTTGCAATGGTGCGGATTGGTTTTTCTTTTGGGAAATTATCTCTAAATTCGTGAGCTGATAATGAGGGACGAATGAAGGGGTAGGGCTTTGGCGATTAAAAGACTCACTGTTTTGAAAGATTATTATTATTTTTTAGGGGTGCCTCCAAAGGCTTCTCAGGAAGTTATCAAGCAGGCTTACCGTAAACTTTCTTTGAAATACCATCCGGACAAAAATGAGGGGGATGATTTTTTTGCGGCTCGTTTCAGGGAAATGACCGAGGCTTACGAAACGTTGGGTGACCCGGAGCGTCGTCGTTTGTACGATGGGCATTATCGTCGCGTGTACCGTCGTCTTCGGAGTGATTCTCCGCCGCTGATTACACAATTTTCGATGGATAAAGTGGAGGGGGAAGTCGGGGAAAAGTTGGTGGTCAAATGGCGGGTGGAAAATGCCGATGTGGTTAAACTTTTACCCTTTGGGTTGGTTGAATCTTCTGGGGAGCGCGAATTTCAGATAGAAACCTTCCATGAAGGCGAATTTAAACTTTTGCTCCATGCCCAAAATACATTTTTGAGACAAACGGCGGTGAGGGCTTTAGTGGTAAAGGAGCGTAAAACTCATGACGATTTACCGCAGGCTGTTTTGAAAGAAAAGGCGATAGAACCCGGGCTTCATTCTTTGGGAGGTTCCAAGGGATGGCTTTGGGGGCTTGTTGTTTTGGTTGTTTTGATTTTGATTTTTTTTGGGGTGCGAACCGGGTTGTATTAGGCCATTTTAAGCCTTCCGGGGCATTTTTTGCACCGTTTGCCTTTTTTGAACTTTTTGCAGCAATTTTTTTTCCCGCAGTATAGAGGTTCGGTTGGATGGTTTGCGGGCATTAACGGGGCGACTTTAAAGGGGGGGATGAGTGTATTCATGGGGCAAATATAAAATTTATTTAGAATAAGTCCAAATAAAATCAAGAAGATTTGAAAGTCTACGAAGTGAAGGTTTCAAAGGTAAAGTAAACTCTCGTTGGGCGAAGGAAAGGTTTTGGCACGGCGGATGAAAAGAACAAAAAGATTTGAGGGCTTATGAAATCAAAAGGACTTTTTTGTTTTTCCCGATAAAAATAGGCATCTTTGGTGCATGAAATTTGGATTGATTAAAGAAAGGAAGAGTCCGCCTGATCGTCGGGTGGTTTTTTCGCCTGAGACGGCAGGTTCGTTTTTGGAGGCTTTTCCGCAGGCTGAGCTGCTTGTGGAAGCGTCGGATTTGCGGGTGTTTGGGGATGAGCAATATGAAGCTAAGGGGCTTGAGGTAACGAGCGATGTTTCCGATTGCGATGTTTTGCTGGGGGTAAAGGAAGTCCCCGTTGAGGCTTTGATTGCCAATAAAACCTATTTCTTTTTCTCTCATACGATAAAAAAGCAGCCTTATAACCGGGATTTACTTCGGGCGGTTTTGGATAAGAATATCGTGCTTTACGATCATGAAACGCTGGTGGCTGCAGATGGTGGGCGTTTGGTGGGATTCGGTCGTTATGCGGGGATTGTAGGAGCCTATAACGGGTTTCGTGCGCTGGGCGTTCGTACGGGGAGGTTTAGTCTTCCAAAGGCGGAAAGTCTTTCTTCCCGGAACGATTTGATCGCCGAACTTTCCAAAATTGAACTTCCGGTCATGAAGATTGTTTTGACGGGGCGGGGCAAAGTGGCTTACGGGGCAAAAGAAATGCTGGATGCCATGCAGATAAAGGAGGTGGATGTGGAAGCCTTTTTGGGACGTGATTTTTCCGAGCCGGTTTATGTGATGTTAGATGTTTTGGACTATAATCGAAGAAAGGACGGGGCGATGTTTGGGATTGAAGATTTCTTTGAATATCCGGAAGCGTACGAGAGCGATTTTGAACGTTTTAGCCGTGTGGCGGATTTTTTCATTGCGGGGCATTTTTACGGTAGCGGTTCGCCGGTGATTTTATCGCGGGAGATGCTTCTTGCTTCTGAAAACCGTATTCGGGTCGTGGCGGATATTTCTTGCGATATCGACGGTCCCGTGGCTTGTACCATCCGTCCGAGCACTATTGAATCTCCTTTTTACGGTTATTGTCCCGAGCGTCATGCAGAGACGGCATTGGACGATCCTGAGAGTATTACCGTTATGGCGGTGGATAATCTTCCTTGTGAACTTCCCAAGGATGCGAGTGAGGGCTTTGGCGAATTATTTTTGGAGAAAGTTGTTCCTGCTTTTTTTAATGGGGATAAAGATGGGATTTTGCAGCGGGCTAAGGTTACGCAACATGGGCGTTTGACACCGAGTTTTGCTTATCTTCAGGATTATGTGGATGGCAAGGCTTAAGTTAAAGGATTAGCGAAGTAAAAACAGACAGATTAAAAATATAAAGTTGAAAATTATGGCAGATTGGATTACAGTCAAAGGTTATGAGGATATTACTTACAAAAAATGCAACGGGGTGGCTCGTATTGCTTTCAACAGACCAGAGGTGCGTAATGCATTCCGTCCGAAAACCACTTCGGAGCTCTACGATGCTTTTTATGATGCGTACGAGGATGCTTCCATTGGGGTGGTGATTTTAACAGGGGAAGGTCCTAGTCCGAAAGACGGCGGCCATGCGTTTTGCAGTGGCGGGGATCAGAAGGCGCGTGGGCATCAGGGGTATGTTGGGGAGGACGGCCGACATCGCTTGAATATTTTGGAGGTGCAGCGGCTGATCAGGTTTATGCCGAAAGTGGTGATCGCGGCTGTGAACGGTTGGGCTGTTGGTGGGGGGCATTCGCTTCATGTGGTTTGCGATTTGACTTTGGCCAGTCGGGAGCATGCCATCTTTAAGCAGACGGATGCCGACGTAACCAGTTTTGATGGAGGGTATGGATCGGCTTATTTAGCCAAGATGGTGGGGCAGAAAAAAGCCCGTGAAATTTTCTTTTTGGGTCGAAATTATTCGGCGCAGGAGGCTTTTGAGATGGGGATGGTTAACGAGGTGGTTCCTCATGCGGAGCTGGAGGATACGGCTTACCAATGGGCTCAGGAAATTCTTGCCAAATCCCCAACTTCGATACGGATGCTTAAATTTGCAATGAACCTTACTGACGACGGAATGGTAGGACAGCAGGTTTTTGCGGGAGAGGCTACGCGGTTGGCTTACATGACCGAGGAGGCCAAAGAAGGTCGCAACGCCTTTTTGGAAAAGCGAAAACCGGATTTTGGTGAAAACCAATGGATTTCCTAATCTGAAAAAAATAAGTGAACCGTCCGATGCTTTCGGGTGGTTTTTTGCTTTTTGGGAGGCGCATGGGTTTTGTGGTGTGGAATTTTCAGGTGAGGGTAAGGGAATAATCTGTATATTTGCACCATAAAATAAAGCAAACCAAACCAAACGATGACGAACCCTTTATTCTATGCGAAGATTCTCCTTTTCGGCGAATATGGGATTATTGAGGATTCCCAAGGCTTGACGCTGCCGTACAGTTTTTATAAGGGAACACTCAAATTTTCCGATCTTTCGACGGACTTTGAGAAAAAGTCGAATCAGAGTCTCAAAAGCTATTCGGCTTATTTGGCGGAACTGGCACTACCTGAGGGGTTTCGTTTGGACGTGGAGGCACTTTCCCGGGATATTGACCAAGGGTTGTTTTTCGATAGCAATATTCCCCAAGGGTATGGCGTAGGAAGTTCGGGGGCTTTGGTTGCGGCTATTTTTGAAAAATATTCGTTGAAAAAATACGATCCTTCCACGATAGGGAAAGAGGATCTGAAGTCGCTTAAAAAAGTGTTTGGTCTTTTGGAAAGTTATTTTCACGGAAAGAGTTCGGGGATCGACCCTTTGATTTGTTACATGAATTTGCCGATTCTTATCGAGAATAGGGAAGAGGTAGACAAAGTGGCTATTCCCGAGGGGGAGCAGGGGAAAGGAGCTATTTTCCTCATTGATTCCGGTGTGGTGGGCGAAACGGGGCCCATGGTGCAAATTTTCTTTGAGAAAATGAAGACCGAAGGTTTTCGCAAAACGTTGAAAGACGAATTCATCCGCTATAATAATGCGTGCATAGAGACGTTTTTGAAAAAGGACATGAATCCGTTTTTCAAGAATCTTAGAAACCTCTCGGTGTGGGCGTACGAGCATTTTAAACCGATGATTCCTGAAAGTTTGTATAAACATTGGAAGAAGGGGATTGATACCAACGCCTATTACCTAAAGTTGTGCGGAAGCGGAGGTGGCGGGTATATCTTGGGCTTTACCATGGATTTTGAAAAAGCCGATAGAATGTTGGAGGGCTTTCATAAAGAAATTATTTACCGTTTTTAAGGCCGAGGAGTGGCGAGGGACAATATTTCGGAGGTAGGGTCTGCCGTTTTTGGTCTTCAAATTTTAGTCAAAGAGGCCTTTTTTCTATGAGGACATCCGAAAATCCGCTCGTGTATCGTATCGCCCAGTTGATTAGTTTTTTGCTGGGGATAAGGGTTTTTGTCCTTGTGTTTTTTGCTTTTACGCTGTACGTTTCCACTTTTTTTCTTTTTAGTCAGGAGGAGTCGCTTCGCCGTTTTGTGTTCGACTATAAAGTGCATGGCATTATTGTTTGCTCGGTCTTGAGCATTGCAGCGGGGGGACTGATTAACCAATTTTACGATTTGGAAAAAGACCGTTTGCAGCGGCCTTTCCGCTCCAAGCTGCAGCGGTTTCTTAAGCAGAAATACTTTCTGTATTCCTATGTGGTTCTCAATGCTTTTTCCTTAGGGGTGGCAGGAATTTTATCTTTTCGTATTTTCATTTTTTTCGTGGTGTATCAGTTTCTGATGTGGTTTTACAGTCATAAACTGAGTAAATTGTTGGTTTGGAATAATTTGGTTTTTGTTTCTTTGACGCTTTATCCGTTTTTTGGGATGTTGGTTTATTACCGGCATTTTTCGCAGATTATTTTTTTGATGGCGGTGTTTTTGTTCATTAGTCTTTTGATTATCGACCTTATCAAAGATATTCTTACCATGCGTCCGGATGCGGTGTTTGGCTACCGTACGTTGCCTATTGCGGTAGGGGTTAAGGGGACGGTGCGGGTTTTGGGACTTCTTTTGGTTTTAAATGCGGTTTTGGGGCTCCTGATTAGTTCTTTAGGTGCGTTGGGGTGGATGGATGGTTATTTTTTAGCTTCTTCAATCGTGTTTTTGAGTGCGCTTTATCCGCTTGTGTTTTTTAGGCTCAGACGGGTGTTTTGGTTGTTGAACTTATTGAGGCTGTGGGTATTTGTTGGGGTTTTATTCATGCTGTTTAACGGGGTGTCGGAACGGGGGATGGGCGCTTTTTATTTTTCCTTACTTTTTTAGTTTACTTGAATTCAACTTATAAATGCAACTTTTTGGGTGCGGATAATAAGCAATAAAAACATTTATTTTTCAGAGAGGAAAGAGAGACAATGTCCCCCTTTCTCTCACTCTGAAT
>NZ_JAYWXI010000121.1:0-488 GCF_036016955.1 Bergeyella anatis
CAAACGAATGTAAACTTTTAATAGCAATGCTTTTAATTCATTATGTTCAGCTTCATCAAAAAGCGATAAATTTAACGCAAGCTGAGAAGTCGAATAGAAATCAAATTTCTCAGCAAGATTTAAAATCTTCTGTAAGACATCAGAAGAAACGATTGAAAGTCTTTGCAAATAATCAGATACAATACGAAAGTTTGGAAAATAAGAACCTCCATTTTTAGGAATATCCACACCTAAAAAGGTAATTTGATTATTATTGTCTTGATTATACCGACGAAGCCATAGCAAAGTATCTTTAAACTCATTTGGATAATAAAAGTGTGACAGTAACTTATCCAAATCGTCGAATGGAATTTGTGATTTTATCCACTTATCAACTTCTAATCCTTCAGAAAAACCAAACTCAAATGCCAAGGTGTCAAAATCACATTCAGTTACTAAAAACTCAATAACTTGATGCCTGAATGTAAAAAACTCTTTTATGAAATGTG
>NZ_JAYWXI010000122.1:0-485 GCF_036016955.1 Bergeyella anatis
CTACGACGGAGACACGACGGAGCGATGACGGAGCGGTACGCAATAAAAAAAGGCTGCCAAAATGGCAAAAACACCCACACGCTTTAAGTATCTTAAAAGATACCACCACGCCTAAACCTCGCACTTATGAGTATGACGGCAATGGTAATCCGATAAGTTACGAAGGCTTTAAGGATTTTAGAGTGATGGTATGGGACGAAGAAAACCGTTTGCAAGGTTTAAACGACAATGGCAAACTCCACCTTTACACTTACGACCACACAGGTGAGAGAGCCGTAAAGAGTAGTGCGGAAAGTCAGAAGACTGTTATCAATGGGGTAAGTTCTGCGGTTATCGTTCACGCAGAGAATTACACGGCTTATGTTAATCCATACTTTGTGGTTAATAAGGGTAAATTTACCAAGCATTACTTCGAGGGAACTTCAAGAATAGTAAGTAAGTTAGGGGAAGGTACTTTTCATCAGCCGACAGGTCTAACCGCTGGC
>NZ_JAYWXI010000123.1:0-485 GCF_036016955.1 Bergeyella anatis
AAGACTCAGGCGATGATAACGCCAAGTTTTACCAATGGGTAGATAGAAATTTAACACATTTTAGCACATTTTGCCTATGCCTTAATAATCATAAATTTAGAGCAAAAAAAAGACGCTTAAAGCGACTGATGATCATCTTGAAGTTAGTAAAGTAAGTAGTGAGAGTGTGGTTTGCCAATGGGTAGTTATGGGCAAAGGTCATTCAGCCCCTTAGAAGGCTGGTCATTTCTTAAACATTTTTATCCATATAAGTTTCTAAGGAATTGACTAATTGATTTAAAAATAAAGTTCTTGAACCTGAACGACTTTTCATACGATGAAAGGTGTGGTGGACATCTTGTAATTCAACTTTGAATAAAGCTTGAAAAGTTATAGCGATTTTATTTAAACTAATTTGTCCACTTGAGATGGCTTTTGCAGCGTGAAGAGCATAGAGGAGTTCAACTAAAGCGGCTTTACTTTCCGTCCAATGAATCGGACGATGG
>NZ_JAYWXI010000124.1:0-485 GCF_036016955.1 Bergeyella anatis
ATCGTCTAAGGTTAATTGTTCTAACATATACACGGCATTGGCTTTACTTCTTGCCTCTACTCTTTGTAGTTCTTGATAAGTGCGTAAAGGCTGAATGGGAATTTCTTGAGCGACTTCCTTTTTTTCTGTGGATTTATCGACGATTTTAAAAGTGATAAAATCCACTTGATAAGGTAGACTACTTTGATTTTTCATACGCATATCAAAGTATAATTTTCCCTGATAAACATAGATTCCTCTAAGTAGAAACTGAATACCTGCATTTTTAGAACCGATATGCTTGATAAAGTTTCGTTTTTGCTGATAAATAGATTCCATAATGAGTTGAGCCACCGCAGGGGATTGGTTCCCAATATCCGTAAACAAAATATCCATTTTGGCACTAAAATCTTCAGTATTATACTCATTCATAATGCGTTTAAAATCCATTGTGGTCGTTTCGGGAGTCGTGTTATAGAAAATATCAAAATGGTAAAAACGACCGT
>NZ_JAYWXI010000125.1:0-479 GCF_036016955.1 Bergeyella anatis
ACTTTCCACCCATTTCAATAGTTTTTCAACTTGATACTCAATGTGTGGGTATTCCTTACTATCATCGTTAAAAGTGTACTCCCAATCAAAGTGCAGATAATAGTATCGGTGCCTGTTATAGGTCTTAAAATAAATGTCTATATATCCGTTTTGGATAAGATTAAGCACTCTTTTATCCATATCCAAAACATCAAAATTAAACTCTTGATTGGGGGCATAATCTTTCCATTTTTCAGCTTTAACGGCTTGTATAAATTTCCTTATATCAAGTATATTACACGCAAAACTACTTCCGTCGCCTTGTGAATAGAAACCACTGAAAAAGATTTCGGACGGATTTATATCAATCTCCAATATTGAGCATATCTCCACAAAATCAAAGTAAGTATTTTGCCACCACCAATGGCTATCGACCTCTTTGTATCGGTACTTGTCTAATACCTGCTCTTGGACTTTTTTGTCTAACTCCTCGTATTTGT
>NZ_JAYWXI010000126.1:0-474 GCF_036016955.1 Bergeyella anatis
ATCGAACTGAAAAGGCCGTAGATGACGACACCCTCAGGACGGTTGGCATAAACGTCGCGAACCGTCGCGAACGTCGCCACCAGCATGGCCGACGCGCCCACTGCTTGAAGTAGACGGAAAGCGACAAAGGCCGGTGCAGTTGAAGACCAAGCTGCTCCCAGAGACGCAATGACGAAAGCCGTTGCGCCCGCAAGTAGAATTGGCCGTCGCCCGATTCTGTCTGAGAGCGGACCAAAAATCACCTGGCCCACGCCGAGCATCACCATATAGAGGCTCAACGTGAGTTGGATCATAGCGGGCGTCGTGTTCAGGATGCCGGGCATCGCTGGAACGACAGGGAGATAAATATCCATCGCCAGTGAAGCGAGGATGTCGAAAGGAGCCATCAGCAGCAGTGCTGCCGGCAGCGTATAGGCCCACGCGGGGCGTTGTTTTTGTTTATCAGTCATTTATGTGTTTTTCTATTCCATCAAT
>NZ_JAYWXI010000127.1:0-473 GCF_036016955.1 Bergeyella anatis
AATACTGATTATACATTAAAGAAGAAGTCTTCTTCCAAATTTATAGACAAATACTGCATAGATAAATTAAAAGAAACTAATAAATACGATTATGCTATAGTTGGGAGAGCCACCGAAACGCAACAAATAGTTGAAATACTTTCAAGGTTTAGTAAGCCTAATATTTTATTGATTGGCGATTCGGGGGTTGGGAAAACAGCCGTTATAAAAAGTTTTATAGATAGAGTAAGAGCTAAAGAAGTTCCAGACTGGTTGGTAGATCTATCTATTTATGAGTTAGATATGAGTGCTTTAATAGCAGGAGCGTCTTATAAAGGTGAAATTGAAGACCGATTAAAAAATATCGCCCAAGAGTTGAGAGTCATACCTAAATCGGTATTGATTATAGAGGAATTACATACCTTACTAAGTAGCCATTCTGATTCTGGTGTAGCAAATCTATTAAAAGGAGAGTTGGCAAAGGGGTTACGAGT
>NZ_JAYWXI010000128.1:0-473 GCF_036016955.1 Bergeyella anatis
ACTCGTAACCCCTTTGCCAACTCTCCTTTTAATAGATTTGCTACACCAGAATCAGAATGGCTACTTAGTAAGGTATGTAATTCCTCTATAATCAATACCGATTTAGGTATGGATTTCAACTCTTGGGCGATATTTTTTAATCGGTCTTCAATTTCGCCTTTATAAGACGCTCCAGCTATTAAAGCACTCATATCTAACTCATAAATAGATAGATCTGCCAACCAGTCTGGAACTTCTTTAGCTCTTACTCTATCTATAAAACTTTTTATAACGGCTGTTTTTCCAACCCCCGAATCGCCAATCAACAAGATATTGGGTTTACTGAACCTTGAAAGTATTTCAACTATTTGTTGCGTTTCGGAGGCTCTCCCAACTATAGCATAATCGTATTTATTAGTTTCTTTTAATTTATCTATGCAGTATTTGTCTATAAATTTGGAAGAAGACTTCTTCTTTAATGTATAATCAGTATT
>NZ_JAYWXI010000129.1:0-472 GCF_036016955.1 Bergeyella anatis
TACTAATACCTGCTTTAGTCGCTAATACAGAAGTAGAACCAGTACTTACCGCATAAGGTAGTAGCGGGGCTAAAATAATACCTCCCGTTGCTATTGCTAAACCTTTCTCAAATCGTTCCACAGACTTAGCCGCAGGACTATTAGCTATGGCTTGGCTTAAACGCAACCTTGCTGCTCTTATATTTTCATCCGACTTGTTTCTTGTTAGCGTTACACCTTCTATATCTCTCTGCTTTACCCACTCTAAATTATTAGAATTTTCTTGTGCAGGAGTTGCAACATAAGTGTTATTATTTACCCTAAAAGTTTGCTCCGCTCTCTCTGGTTTTGGACAAGTAGGACAATCCTCTGCCTCCATACCCGTTGGGTCTATCAACATTATAGGGTTATTATTCGTATAAGCATACGGTTGCATTGTTTTTTCTACTAACGGGTCTACATTCAGCCACAAACTTACTCTCGGGTCGTAATA
>NZ_JAYWXI010000130.1:0-467 GCF_036016955.1 Bergeyella anatis
TATACACAACCACAATATTCATTATTACTTATTGATGAAAAAGAGTTACAACAATCTTTCAGTCTAGGTAATCATTATTTAACTATTGGAAAAATTTTGGTTAGTAATGCTCAGTCAAGAATAGACGAGGCTTACATACCTCCTTGCGTGAGTGTATCCTCTCACCCTAAACTTACCGATTTATATAATGAAATAGACCGATTTTATGGGCAGATGGAATTGTATGGGGTTCAGATTGAGCAAAAAATTCATGCAAAAAAGCAGAGCGGGATTTTAGTAGAAATGATGGAAGCATTAACAGATAAACTACTTGGTTATTTAGGTTCCGAGATTAATCGTTTTAGATGCTTGTCTCCACATATGCCTCCTGTACATATGTTATTATCGGTAATTTCTTTGGCAAGGATACTTAAAAATTTTACAGATGCTCGTTCAGGAGTGGGTAAAGAAGAGTTGTTAAATTATTT
>NZ_JAYWXI010000014.1:0-53284 GCF_036016955.1 Bergeyella anatis
CTTATTTTTGAACTGACAAAATATTTTTTGAAAAAATTTAAACTTTTTTTCGTAAGCTTAATCTCAAAATCAATCCTATCAACCTACCCTTCTGCGCTTCCCGCGTCGATCACTCAAACACAGACCGCAAAGATAAAAAGTATTTTTAAATTGACAAAATATTTTTTCGTTTTTTTTAAACTCCAACTCTATCAATCCGTATCTCCTGCTCCCCTCATTTGGGACTGCAAAAATATAAATTCTTTGTCATTAACTCCAAATATTTTACATCCTTTTTTTATCCATCATATATAATCGACTGATATACAAAATGAAAAAATTGAACATAATCTAGATATATATCTACCTTATAATATGTAACAATTTTTAGATTATGTCTAAAACTAAGTATAGTTTATCAATGATTCTTTCAGTTCGCTTTTGATAATATCTACAAAAGATTTTGGTTGTAGTACTTTTACTCTTTTACCATATGATAAAATTTCTTGCCAAAAATCGTAGGTAGGAAATAGAAATACACTGACGATGGTTTCTGTATCCGTTTCCTTTTCCACTTTTTGAGAATGATGTATAGGTAGTTTTTTAACATAACTACCCTGTTGCTTATCAAAAGAAAGGATTATTTTCTCAGGAGGCATTCCGTTAGGCAACACAATACCGAAGGAGTCTTTATAAAGATTTTCTATGTCTATAATTTCAGGAACAAATGAGGAGGAGGATACTTCTAAATCGCTTATCCTATCTAAACCATATGCCGTAATTTCTTTGGAAGTTTTACCATCGTCATAGGCTTGACCTAAGACATACCAACGGTATCTAAATTCTTTAAGAGCGTAAGGTTTTATTTTTTTCAGTTTGGGAATTTCATCATTATTCCATAAGCTATAATGTTTAAAACTGATGATTTTGTGCTTGTTAATTGCATTTAGTAAATCTTCAAGATTTTCGGTAATACCTCTAGGTGTACGATTTTCGAAGAGCAAAATATCCGCATTCTTTTTTGAGGAGCGGTACGCATTTAACAATAACAACGATTCAAAATATTCTTCTGGTTCGTCATCAGAAATAATATAGACTTTTTTATTTTTATCATAGCTAATATTTATTCCTGACAATTTTTCAATTAGTTTTTTATCTCTGAGGAAAGTACGATTGGTAAAACTTAGTTCTAAATCTTCATTAACAAAGCGCTCGGATAAGTATTCAAAAATTTCTTGGTAAGAAGCTCCTCTATCTTTTCGTCTTTTCAAAAATTCTTCTATATACTTTAGTCTAAATATTTGCTCAATTACCATAGTTATTTTTTTACAAAAATATACTTTTACTACGACAAAATACGGCATAGTGATATTTTAATAGTGTGACGGTCATCAATTGTCTTAACGGATATTTACCTTTGCTAAAAATTATATTATGGAAAACGAAATAAAGTTTCAGCCATTTGTTGGCAAATCTTATCATAAAAATCCTTTTAAAATTTTAGTTTTAGGAGAAAGCCACTATTTTGGTGATGAAGATTTAAAAGCATTTATTGAAGGGAATACTTCTAAAATCAATGGTGTAACCCAAGAGGTGGTACAGCGATTTATAACCTATAAAAACGGCAGCGGTTTGTTTGAAACTTGGATGAATACTTTTACTAAATTTTCTAATCTCTTATCTGGGAAGAAGCTTGATGGTTTGGAAACCGTGGAAGTGTGGCAAAATTTAGCGTTTTATAATTTCGTGCAGTTCCCTATGGGCGGTCCTCGTGAATCCCCAACCACAGAAGAGTTTATAAAAAGCGAGTCTGCTTTTAAAGAGGTATTAAAGAAACTACAACCTCATCTGATTATATTCTGGGGACACCGCTTATGGAATAATTTTCCTAAAAAGGCTTACTATAAAAAAGGTAATCTCCACTTATTATCTTATGAGTGCGATTACCCCATTTTTGTAGTGCCACACCCAAGTAGCCAACCTAAAAATACTAATGAAAAGTATGAGGAACTAAAGGCGTATATGAAAATGTTATAAGTTATTTTTCTCAACTTCTTGGATAATATCTTCAATATTTTTACCATTAAAGTTCCAATGTTGATATAAGTCTAATGCTCTTTCTGCTAAGCTATTAGTAGAATAGTCGGAACGATTGATAATTTGATACTCTTCTTTTAATTGTTTAGAGTCTGAAAAGTTAATATAGTTAGAACCTTTTTCCCACTGAACAGAGCCTTTTAGGCGATCTTTACGCCAACCCTTAGTGGCATCTCGGTAGATTTGGTATTGCCTGTTTTGGTAAAACTCCACAAAGAAGGTAAATAAAATATCTTGGTTAGGCTCTCTATCTAAAGGACCTATTTTTAAATAAACATTAGACTCTTTTATTCTACATTCTATATATAGCCCTGTTTTTTGTAATCAATCTTTGTAATACTATTATCGTCATTGTTAAATATAGTGTTTTTAAAATGCTCCAAAAATGACTGTTTAAAGTCTTTTTGAATTAAATAAGGAATTACTTTTTCTTCAAGAAGATTTAGCTTACTCCTAATCTGTGGTTTTATTTCTCCACCTAAACCAATATCTTTTGCAAGTTCATTGATTATGTTGAAAATCTTCTGCTGGATTAGTTTTGTAACCTCCGCATCTCTGCTATTGGTTTTATCTGGTTTTGCGTGTTCTGCAATATCTATCAGATTACTGAGTATAATATCCACCGTTTCAGGCTTCGTATACAGCACAACATCTCGTGAAACTAATTTAATGAGTTCATTGAGTTCCTCCAGCTCTACCGTTCCATCGTCCCATATTTCCCAAAGTTTATTGATAAATGTGTTAAATCTTTGGGATTTTTCCTCAAAAACTTTTACATTTCTTTCTTTATGCTCTTCGGCTTGGGTTTGCCCAATAAGTAAAAATATGTTATTAAAGCGGTTATTACACCACCAAATAACACCCCTATCGTTTGGGTGGGTAGCTCTTCTAACTTTACAAGTTTGGTAACAATAAAAGTACAAAAAATACTATAACATTGATAATTATGGCGGAAGTAATGTTGTTTTTGGAGCTCATAGTTTAAAGTATTAAGTCTTTCCTACAAGAAATACCCTCCTTTATAGGAAAGACTATAAATTTAAAGATTTTCTTTAAGTAATTTCATTTCAGATATTTGTAAGTCTACTATTTTATTTTTATCTTTTAAAGATTCTATTTCTACTTTTAATTGATTAACATTCTGTTCCCAATCAGATTTTTCATTTTTGAAAGTTTCCAATTGTTTTATCAATTCTGTAAGTATATTCGATTTTGCAATATTTTCAAACTGGTTTATACAGTTTTTTTTCTGTTTTGATAAATTAACTTCTATTGGTTCTAACGAGATAGAAATAAAGTATTTTGTAACTGCATCTCTATATTCATCTTTTAGCATAAGATAATCAATTGCTACTGGAACAATAGTGAGTCCAAATAAAAAATCTCCAACATCTTTTAAAAGATTAGTTTCATTTTTTTCTTGTTCATCATAATTCTCTTCATTTTCTTCTTCACTCCCTACTAATGAAATTTGTATTTGCCTAACTTTTGTCTCGAAATTGGCAATTAAATCTTCACTATCTTCAATATATTTTGTTAAAATTTCTGCGACATCATTTGATATTTCATTTGCTTTATTACAAATAAGATTTTCAAATTTTCTTCCTTCTTTTTTAAGTAGCCTATAAAATTTGTCTTCAAAGTCACCGATAGCAACATTTACATTTCTCTCTACATTTCCTCTTGTTGAAATATCAATTTGGTTTAAAATTTTATTTCTTTCATCCTTTATAAAGTCGTCTAAAGATTCAATAACTTTTTCTGAAGTTTTATCATAATCATAAGATAAGTCTTCCGTCAAATTATTAATCTTTCTCTCTATTTTTCTTTTTACTTTCGTAAAAGTATCTATTTTTCCTTCTATTTCATCATCGGGTTGTTCAGATATTTTTAGTAATTCTGTTCGTTCTATAAGTTCACTTGCTATTTTGCTTTTGATATTTTCTCCTGCTTGCAGTATCATATTGATGGGCTTTCGGAACAATATCTCATCCTTAGATTGCTCTATCATAGATTTGATAGCCTCTTCTAAGTTCGTAACAAGACTTTTCTCAAACATTTCCTTTTGAGTAGAAATTTCAAAGTCATCACAAATATTTTTCCAATGAAAACTTAGACTTTCATCAGTTCTAATTCTTTCTAATGGCATTTTAGACATCAGAGCCATATTAGCTGAAAAAGGAATCGGTTTAGCATTCTCCAACAATTCTGTTATCACAGGGTCTTGGTATTCTCTACAAGCCTTCTGAATCTCTGTTTCCACATTTCCTACAATTTCTTCTACTGTTTCTCCATTGGAGTAGCATAAGTCATACTTATTTACTCCTATTAGAATTTTACCCACACCCACTCTTCTTACTTTTTCGAAAACAATATCTCTATCAGTAGCATCAAAAGCTCTTCCTGCATAGAGTAGCATCAAAACAACATCCGCTCTTTTCAAGAATTCTTGTGTTCGCTCTTCTCGGGATACTACTGGGTCATTAAATCCCGGGGTATCTACTACCTCAACACCTTTCAACCATTCTTTAGGATAGAAAATAGTTACAGATTTGGTAATAGCAATATATTTTCCATCTGCTCCTACATACTCAATAAGGTTTTCAAATTTATCTTCTTGGATTTTTCCTAATAAATCAGCCACACTACTTCCTAATTTTGAAGCTTTTTCTACCAACTCTTTAGCTGCTTTAATTTTAGATTCGGTTGCTTTATCCCCCTCTGCTTCGCTAACCTCTCTCTCTGCTTGCATTCTCAGTTCTTCCCATTCTTTTGGACTATAAAACTCAGCTCTAATACTTTTGCTTTCTCCATAAGTTATTACTGATAAAGCAGCCGTCATTGGTGTAGTAGCTGCAGGTAAGACCTCTTCTTCAAATAAAAAAGAGTTGAGAAAAGTTGATTTTCCACATTTCATCTGTCCAATAACCCCTATAGTAAGCGTATCCTCATCTATCTTTTTTATGATATCTTGATAGGACTTTTCACCAATCCAATTTCTCTCTCTAGCAGCCATTACAAATGATTTCATCTGCCCTCGCTTATTTTGTATTTTTTGAAATAAATTTTGTTCCATATCTTATAAATCTTTAAATTTTGAATCCCACTTTTTTAAAAGTTTTTCGAAGCTATCTTTTGTACCACGAAGTTCATTATATATTTTTCGAGACGATTGCAAATCCATTTCTGAACTAGTAATTTGCTGAGTAGTTTCTATAACTTTTGCACTTACTTTTTTTATAGATTCCTTTATATAATTTATTTTTCTCACATTATTCTTAAACGATTTATATTCATTTTGGTTCATCTTAAAAAATTCATCACCTAAACCAAAAAACTCTTTTTTGGACTGTGGTATCTTAATAATTTCATCACAATAATCAGAAACCTCTTCATATAGGTTTTCCATTTCGACAGTTTTAGGCTCAATAACTCTCCCTAATTTACGAAATTTATTACTCTTTTGTATAAGGTTTTTCTCAGCCTGCTCAGTCCAAGCTTTTAATTCATCAAAAATGGATTTTAGACGAATATTAGAATTATCTTTCTTGGGAATACTCTGAATAGCACTCATCAATTTATCAATAGACTCTTTATGTGAAAAACGAATGTAACCATTTACTGCAATCCCCACCTTTTCCATTGTTGTTTTAATATGTTTTTCAAGATCATCTAATTCTCTTGGAGACTTAGTATCAGCCTTATTCATAATAATAAATAGAGGCATCCCTTGCAAGTTCTCTTGAATTGTATTTAGTGAAGTTTGATTAATCTCTCCAGCATTAGCATCAAACACCCAGAACAATATATCAGCTTCATGAATTATTTCGGAGGTTCTCTTAGCATCTTCAGGGTCATTAGAACTAAAACCCGGAGTATCAAGAATACTAATTTCTTTCAGATTTTCGTTATTATATTTCATTACAAAATACTGAATGAGAGAAGATACATTAATCTCTGATAAAATATCCTTTTTAACCATTTCAAAGGTTTTTGTCTCAATCTTTTTAAGCCTCCCACTTGGGTCTGTAAACTGAGAACGAAAGTCCACCCCATAACTTATATAAGTAGCGATAGCTGTTGTAGCCTTAGAACTAACAGGTAGTTTAGGTACATTATCGTTGTCTTGTGAAAGGATTCTGTTGACAATAGAGGTCTTTCCTGCGGAGAATTCTCCAACAAAAGCAATCACTTTTTTTCCTTCTATCCAATTCTTTTTTTGTGAATTAGACCATTGCCAAATATTTTCTTTATAGAATTGTTCTTTCTCTTTATCTATCAAATTATGTTTTTTAAGAGTATCCATTAGATTTCCTTCCACAAAATCATGAATAGCATCAATTTTTCTATGAACATCTTTTATATCTTTCTCATCATCAATTTGAGCATTCAAAATATCATTTACGAAAGTTATACTTTCATTTTTACTAAATAAATCCGCATTCGCCTCTTTAAGCTTAAACGTGACTGTTTTTAAATCTTCTGAAATTTCACTAAGCTTTTTCTCTTTTTCATTTAAAGATTCTTTTAATTCATCACTAGATTCTTTTTCCCTTCTCCACCTTTTTTTATAGTCCTCCATTTCGTCCTCTGCATCCTCTAACTCCTCACGAGTGCTTTTTAACTCTTTATTAATTTTTTCTAATCGCTCTTCCAAATCTTGATTAAAAGAATTCAAATCTTTAGATTTTAAAGACTCGTTTAACTGAAGGCTATCTTTAAGTTGTTCCTCTAGTTTTTTTATTTTCTCTTTGAACTGTGAAATTTCTTTTTCTCTATCAATACTTTTAGTATTTGGATTATCTACATCATCTTTCTTATGAATTATATTTGATTGCTTTTTGAAAACTAGCAAGTAAATTATAGCCCCAATTAGTAGGGCTATAACTACCATACAAATAATAACTACCTGCTGACTTTCCATTAATTTTTTCTTTTTAGTTCTTCATATTCGTATTCCAACTTCTCAAATGCTTTTTTCTTATCATCATAGAACTGTTTTAGTTCCTCCAATTCTTTTTTGAGCATATCGTTCTCACTCTTATAACTTCCTATTTTTCTTTTTAAAGATTGTATTTCGTCATCTCTATCCTCTACATCATTTTCATTTTCATAAACTTTTTTTCGCATTCTTATAAAGTTTTGCTCTTGCTCTTCTAATTGCTCTTTTAGCGTTTTTATCCTATCTTTTTGCTCCTTATTTTCACTGATAGTTCTTTCTAAACTGTGACGAAGATCTTCTATTTTTTGAGCATCACTATTTCCGCTTAGCTTATCTTTTGCAAGATAACCTCCCGCAGCTCCTATCGTAGCTCCTGCTATAAATTCTAACATTTTGACTTTGATTTTAATATATTAACAAATCCTTTTAACTCTTCTACTTTCTTTTTATATGCTTCTTTTTCTGTTTTCTTAACTTCCTCCATTTCTTTTAGTGCTTGAGTCATACTTGAAGTAGCTTGCTCAGCTTCCTCCTGTAATAGACTCTCTATGGAACGGGTTATTCCTAAGCAAATATCTGACATTTTCATCTTGTATTCAGGAAGCAGTGTGCTATCTATATAACTACTAATAGCCCTTCTTCTTTGGGGTTTCCCCCAAGCTTTATCAGTAGCCCAATGAACAGCATTTCCGATAAATCCTCTATTTTGATTAGGAACAAATTTTCGACTCATTTGTTGATCAAATTGTTCTATAGTATTAACTCCTGCATTAAGGTAACCTTGTACTTTTTGTGCTTTTTCTACTCCCTTAGCTAGCTTTTGCATTCTACTTAATGTTTTTGCATTTGAAGCCATACTTGCAATATCGGTAGCTGTATCTGCCATATTGATTGTTGTATTTGCTAATTGAGCTGTTCCTACTGCTATCGTTCCCGTTCCTGCTGCTCCTGCTACCATTGTACTAGCAGCTCCTGCAGTAGCAATAGCAGCTCCAACAATTAAAACCCCTTTAGTTATATTTCCTATTAATTTGTCATTTTTATGCCCCAGCTCAGATAAATTCATATTATAAGTAAAATCATCAAAAGCAACAGAAGACAAATCTAAATTTTCTAAGGTTTGTAGAGGAACAGCTTCAATCCGTGATTGTCTTTCTCTTGCCATATCTAAAAGTGTGTTACGAACATCCTTTTTGTAATTTTCTAAGGTATGAGCAGCAGCAACATTAACTGCATTATAAACTTCTATATCACAATCAGCACCTTGATTTTTTATGATGCCATCCAGCCTGTCCATAATTTGGTTGCTAAATATTCTAATGTAATCATCTGCTTTATCTTCTATCCGTAGCCTAGCATCTTTAATGAGGCGAGCAATATTTGATTTAATTTTTTCTAGTTGGTAATTCTGCTCATTTATTTGCTCGTCTAAAGAAGATTTGGAAGAGGTGTTTTTTAGTAGCTCATTTATGTACTCTATAAGATGTAAAGATATTCTGTCTGTTCTATCTTCTAAGGCTTTTGTTACAATTGTGTTTTTTGAAATTTGTATTTTCTTAAACAAATCAAACAATTCAGTCAAATCATCTTTTTCTGCGGAAACACAAACAATATGGTCTAATGCTAGTTTAATATTTTCTGCGATATACTTTTTAACATCCTCAATCTCTTTTTTGGTTTTTGTATCACACTTGGTAATTATCAAGTAAATAGGTTTTTGGGAAAGTTTAGTAGACTCTACAAACTCTAATAAAGAACGGGTAATTTGTTGATTTACGTCAATAGCTAAAAAGATAGCATCCGAGAAAGGTAAATATGAAGTTAATGCTAACTTATGTCTAGGGTCATTTGATGACAATCCTGGGGTATCTACCAAAACCGTTGACGAAGGAACTTTTTTTGAAGTATCATAAACACGTACTAAATTAACATCTATTAAATGGTCATTTTTTAATTCCTCTAAATTTTCTGTTGAAGTTTCTTGATTCCCTCCTCCCACTATTTCAGCTCTAGCAATATCGCTACCAAAACGGATTTCAAATATTGTTGCGGTAGTTGGTTTAGAGGCTGTTTCTAATTTTTTAGAATCTGTAAGAGCGTTTATTAAAGATGTTTTACCTGAGCTAAACTCCCCTACTATAGGAATGATAATCTCTTTGTTTGGCTGTTCCAATCTCTCTTTAATAAGATGTAGATCTACAACCAAATCCTCTCTTTTCAAAAATTGAGCTATCTCAATCAATTTATTAATGTCTTCCATTTTAAAAAAATTACTATGTTCAATAGAAGAGATATACAACTTCTATTCTAGATACTTAAAGCAATTTAATTTTACTAATATCACTATTTTAATTAAACCCTATTTTACCTCCACAATTTCAAAGTTAACAGAAATACTGAGCCCACTGAGTGCTGTACCAGCACCATATTTAGCATTAAATGCTTCTATTACCTCTTTTTGATTGGGTTTTCTAGATGTATTACGAATGACGATTTCTACACTCATTCCCTTTGCAATTTTGTTAACATCACGCTTTGCGGTAACATTCCATAAATGTGTTGACATAATTATTTTATTTTAAAAGTTAGTTTATTTATTCTTTTACAATTTCACAATTTCCAAAAACTCTTTAGGTATAGTTCCGTTTAGAGTGTTTTTACCATACTTTGCATTCAGTGCATTTCTGATATCTTCCTGCATTGGGATTTGGCTATTATTTTGGAAGAGCAACTCTATCCACATACCCGAGGCTACGGTCCCGTACTTTTTCTTTACTGTAACACGCCATAATACTGCCATAATCTTATTTTTTGTTGATTTTACTAAAAACAAAAAGGACACAGCACTTGCTTTTGTCCATATTATTCGGTTGGGTTCTGGTAAACCTGAGATGAAAATAGGAAAAAACAGCCTGCGTCCCTATAAAAGGGAGCAACCATGCCTTTGCCCATTATACTTCATCTCTTTGTTTAAATGTACCAGATTTAACCGAATGAAATAATGGTAAGCACCTTATGCTCTATATGTCGTTTTAATTATTATCTTTTCATAATTATATTATGTTTGCACAAAGATAATATTTATTATCAAACAGACCTATATACGCAGGCTAAAATCCTATATGTCTGCAATATTACTACTTTGTATCGTCAAAATAGGTCGTTCTTGTTTTTTATTTTAACGTTCAAAAAAAGCCCGTTGACCACCTCACCGAGCTTAAAGAATTTCTCTATTTATTATTTTAAAATTTTACTTTCTTGTAGCTTTAGTATATACATAATAAGCTAGCACCAAGCCTATAGTATCTGCTAAAAGGTCTAGCCACTCAGCAGAACGCCCAAGTGCCATAACTTGCTGAAAAATTTCTGTAAGAATAGCGTAAGCAACAAGGATAAAATAGTAGGCATATACACTAGCCTTGGGATACGCCCAACGAAATAGAAAGCCTAACACAAAAAACATACTAAAATGAACTACTTTATCTATCCCTTGAAACAAGAACCAATAGTCCTTGTGTTCTCCTACAGGTTTGAGAAGGACATAAGTAAGTAATGCCCAATAAATGGGCATTACTATTTTTATAATATGGTGATATTTTTTAACCAATGACTTCTTGATATTGTTCAGAAGATAATAATTCTGATTGGTCTACGCCTTCTGCAATTTCTAGTTTTATAATCCAACCTTTTCCGTAAGGGTCTGTGTTTACCAATTCTGGCTCATCTTCTAACGCTTCGTTGAACTCCACTACTTTTCCTGCTAATGGTAAGTAAAGGTCTGAAACAGTTTTAACCGCTTCTACGCTACCGAAGACCTCACCTGAATTCAAAGTTTCATCTACAGTATCTACATCTACGAAAACAATATCCCCTAGCTCAGACTGTGCAAAATCTGTAATGCCGACTGTAGCTATGTTACCTTCAATTTTTACCCATTCGTGGTCTTTAGTGTACTTTAGTTCTGCTGGTGTATTCATTTTTTATTTGTTATTTATCTTTCCAAATTTAATCCAAATATCCGTATGCCGCAAATTTTTTATCGTCAAGGCTTATCGCCCGCCCGAAGTCCCTCCGAAATTAAAGGTAGCCGTAAGCCCCGCCCGAATCGTGGAGAGAGGAAACGCCGTGGAAATCTTATACCGAGTCAGCAGCTGATCGTAAAAGAAACGAATATTAAAATTCTGAGACATACTGTAATCCGCCGTGAATTTAACCCCAAGCAAACGCTGCCCTCCGGTTACCTGAGAGTCGTCCAAAAGGATATTGGTAATACGAGTGCGGCTGTCCCTTAGTGAAAAATCCCCGCGGATATTAAGGTCACTCACAATATTACGGCTTTTCCCTTTCATGTTAAGCCTCATTTTCAGATCCTTGACAATATAACCGAATCCCACAATATACTCCCGGCTTTCATCCTCCGTTAAGGTATGATTAATTAACCCCAACATAAACATCCGGTTCTTATTATATTGTGCCCTAAACTGCATATTGTTTCGGAAAGTAACATCACCACCCAAAAACGGAGCAAAAGATTCCACATACCCCACTTGGGAGAAAATGTACGGATTGATAAAATCCCGATTCACATCCCTAGCCGAAGGATCGTTATAGTATTCCACATTAGACTGAATTCCCGTCCCCGTATAAGTGGAGGAGTACGAATGCAAAATATCGAATTTGGAAAACTGACTGTTGATAAACGGAAGATTTTTCAATCCCGAGTACACCACGTTCCAGTTCGGCAAAGGAATTCCTACTTTTTTCGGGCTATCCATCGCCTTCACACTACGTCCTTCCACCGCCGCCTGGAATGCCGGAATCAAAACATAAGCATTAGCAAGGCTGTATCCGTCTGCAAAGCCATCCGCCTGCAAAGGAGTCCCCATCCTGGAAGACAACGCCCGTGCATTAGCCACCATCGTCCGGTAAACCGCATCGCCCGACTTAAACGAAGAACGGAACATCCACGCCGAACGCGAATAAGTCAAAAGTTCGTTTTCAAACGAAAAATCAAAATACCTCGTCGTGGGATCCACATCCACATTATACCCGCCTTGCATCAAATTACGGTTATAACGCATCATTCCCCTGAAATCAATCCGAAGATCGTTCATCGGAGAAATTTGCAAATTCGCATCCAGCGTCCTCGAACTAAGCTGGGTATAACTATCGGTCATCAATTCGGAAGAACTGATCCATCCGTTTTCGATGGCCAAACGCCGAATATCCGCCTGAGATCCCACCAAAAATCCAAAGGTAGGACCTCCCATCCCCTGTCCATAGCCATAGAAGTTAGGCGACGAAAGAATTCCCGGAAGCACCGTTCCGTTATTTTCGTTATACGACAAATCCAATTGTTTAACCGAGGTCAAGGCATAAGCCAGACTTTGAAGCGGCGTAAGTCTGTGCTTGAATTTATGCCCCCGATACGGCACAAACATAAAGAATTTATTCTTCTTGCCGGCTTTCTCCGCCTCCTTAACGTAAAGCGTATTTAAGGAATCGATTTCCCGCTTTCGCTTACGCATAATTTCGTCTATGCTCTGAGTAAACTTAAACTTACTGAAAAACTTAGGAATATCCACCGTCGCTGTAGCCACCACCGTATTGGTGTTCTGCGCCACATTTCCCATATTCCCCGATGCACTATGCAAAAGCGCCGTGGAACGGGCATTCCAGTTATAAGTGAATCCGTAGCCCATTTCCGCCCCGACAAAATCCAAATAAGGAATAAACTCGAACGGCAAACGGTAATTCAGCTGCACCCTGTGGTTATAAAGCACCGGACGTCCCGCACGGAAAGGATTATCGAAAATGGATTTGGAATTCATACTATTGGCCGCTATATGGTCATTAAGCGTTCGTGTAGCCGAATTGATTTCCAACTTCAATGATTTCGTGAAATTGAATCCTAAATTGTACTGCCATCCAAAATAAAAGTTGCGATTTCGAAGAACGTCAAAATCACTTCCCGAATTCCCATTGAGCAACGCCTCGATGTTACGGAACTGCAATTCGCTGTAATTCCGGTCGAGCTCGGTACGGAAGGAAAGCCGTGTAGGTACAGGATTAAAGTTGATTTCCTTTAACCAACGCAAATATTTATACGATTTAGCCGTGTCGCTCACCATTTTATTGAACGGACGTATCGCATAAGGTTTAAAACTGTAATTATAATCAACATACCCCCGAAGGTTCTGCCTCAAGTTACGAGCCGTGTAGATGTCCCGATAATAATCGTCATTATAAATCGCCGTAACGGAAAGGTTTTCCACATCGTAAAACCTTGGTTTCCGGTTCTCGCCCGTCCGTTCCTTACGCATATTGACCACCCCGATACTCCTTTGTTGGCTGTAAGTACGCACCACTTTGGTCAGTTCGTTCTTATTCGGGGCTTTGTTTAGTTCCACATCCGTATCGATGACGCTATACTTGGGGTCCTCTATCGTCTGTGTATACGAGTAATTGACCGGAATGCGCATCCCTACTTTTTCCGGAATAAATTTATCCACATTAACGGTCGTATTAATATTAAAGGCCGAATTGGTGGTCTGCGCTCGCTCCGAAGGTTTTTGATCGATTCCGCCAAAGCCCACCGACGAGTAAGCCGCATTGGCATTAACCATTGCAAAATCCCCCAGATTAAAATTAAGACTGGCATTTCCCGCATAGCCTCCCCGGTTTTCAATTTCCGAAAGGCGGATTTCGTTCACCCAAAGAATAACGTCCTTACGCTGCGATTGCAAGTTACGGATACCTATCATCATGGTCGTTACATTGCCAAGGCTGGGACGCCCCTTCACGTATATTTTCTTATGGGCATCCCCATACCCCGGATAGTGATAACGATGCGCAATAAGATTGGACGCCTCCATATCCCGTTTGATTTTGGCATTAACGAAATTCTGAATTTCCAAATCCACATTATTAGCCACCGGCCAAATCTCCAATGGCGAACGCGCCGTAAGCGGCGTATAAGTAAGCGAGGCCTCGTACTCGTAATAATTATCCGTCGCATCACTACCGAAACGGATAAAGAATTTAGTCTGCTCGTCCAAATGGTTGCTCGGCGCCCCTTGGCGGATATCTTCCGCATGAACAAAAAGTTCCAGCCTTTTATAACGACGCATATCAAGCGACATATTCTTGGTAACCCCTTTAGCCTCGTTACCCAAATTAAGAAACTTCATGAACAACGAAGCCTCATTCTGACGCTGTGCTCCCGCATTGCCACTAAGAACCTGACGATCGATCCCCGGAGGAAGAACATAAGGCGGCGTTCCCTTGGCATTTTCTTCCAAATTGATGCTGCCCACAAAAAAATCGTCATTGTTCACCAATACCGATCCCTCGTTATCGGGCACCGAAGGATCGGCAGGCAATGCACTATAAGCAATATTTTTAGGATATTTCCGCCAGTCCGAACGAACCAAATCCATCGTCCCAAACCTCAGCGTAGAAGTATGATCGAAACCATCCAAAATAATTCTCGCAAAACGAACATTGTTGAGCACATCGGTTGATGCCTCCCCCGCATGCGTATCAAAACGCGAAACCGGAATACGGAAAAGATACCATTTATTACGCCCCTCCTGCCCATTTTGGAACTTTGTGGTTACCTCTTTAATGTCCACAATAAAGTTTTGATTCAGCACCATACTGGCCTGATCCAAGTTTACGGTATATTGGTTGTAGCTTTCGTTTTGATCCAAATTAAAGTCGCCATTGATGTCTTCCGAATCGGGCGTCTGGGAGGAAACCTCCAACGAACCTGCCGCCGAATTTCCATCCGGATTTCGGAAATACTTATAACGCTCCGTTACCGAAGCCGCCTGACTTCCCGTAAAACGATCCGAAAGATAAAAAACAAAATCATCCGCCGCCGGATCCAACTCATTGGTAATGGGATGAACAAACCCCGTATTGAAACGCAACGCTTCTTCCTGATTTGTCAAGCCGTCAAATCCCGCATCCTGAATCCTACGCGCTTCGCCCTCCGTCGAAAAAGCATACAGCACCGGAAACTGATTCGGCTGTTTTCCCCAATTGGTTTCGGATACAGACGAAGGGTTATCCGGAGTAGGCAAACCGTTTTCGTAAAGCAGCTTCCCATCTTTCAAAATATCTTCAGAAATATTTCCTAATTGCAACTTCAGCTTCGGAGCCGCCCCCAAAGGATTGCCATCCGCATAAGGGTCCATCATCCAAAACTCCACATATTCAATATTGGATTGCGTAAAATTAGAAACGGAAATCGAACGCATCAACCCCGCCCAACGCTCCTGCGTAGATTCCGGATTGGGATTAAGGTTATAAGGCCCCCGCTCCGTAGGATAATAGGTAATGTCAAACGTATTGGTGAAAGTTTGCTCCCCCGCCACAAAATCCCTGTTATTGAGAAGTTCTGCCATTCGTACACGTCTCGAAGCATGATTGGAAACCGCTTCCGCACTAATGCCCGCAGGCGGACGGCCTCCTACCCCCCAAAAACGAGGATCGATATTATACCAAGAAAGAAGCCCTCTTCCATAACCGCTCCTCAAATCGTTATCCAAGCCCGCATCGGCGTAAAGAGGATCACCCAAATTCAGTTCCGGTTTAGACGCCAAATGCCAAGACGCCGGATCCTTAATCGAAATCTTGGTCGAAGTCTGGTCGAAATCGTCCACATAAGCCTGATTATTAATGCCGTCGTTTTGCCCCGGAATAAGATACGCCCCTTCCGCCTTTAGATTAACATGAGACGGCGCCTCGGTATTAACCAAAGGAATCTTATCCGTAAGACGCGTCAGAATGGGAAGTTCCTTGTTATACATCAAGTTCATTCCCGCCATGGTATTGTTGACGGCCTCATCGCCATAGTTTACTTTCTGAGTCAGCGGACGCTCGGCATAGTTGACAATCGTAGCACCTAAAAGCAAATTCTCATTAATCTTACGCTCCAAATTTAGCCCCAAGAAACGACGACGCTGCGTATTGAACATCATTTGGTTTTCCAACGACACATGGATGGCCTGCCCCGAATTCTTAACCATTTCGTTGATGATTTCCACCGTTCCCAGCATATAGTTAACGGTATAATCCTGTCCTTCAACCAACTGCACCCCGTTAGCCGTTACCTTGACCGAGCCCTGAGGCACATTAATTGCCCCCAAAGAAATCCCCGTTCCCTGAGTTCCCTTATAACGCCCTTCAATGGTATAACGAAGAGCCAAATTGCTCTGCGAAGCCACCTGCTTCTGTTGGGTATAAAGGTCTTGAAAAACAAACTGCGGATCATTGGTTCCCAACACATCCTGAATGTAATTTCCGAACGGTTGAACCTTGGTGAAAATCAGCCGTCCCTCCGACGAACGAATCGTAATTCCTTCCACAAAATCGAACAGCCCATCCCCCTCGGTGGAACCGTCGCTTTGTAAATCGTTATTCTGATTAAGTCGATCCCAATTCAATAATTTCAAAAGATTAACGTCTTCCACCGAAGTTCCGGGAAGATAATTAACCCGCCCGTTTTGAGGCGAACGGTAATAAACATTAAGCATGAAATTATCCCGCGCTATGTTATTGGCATTCATCGGGTAAATATTCTTCATCATCAGCTCCCACATCGGCGAAGTCGTTTTGACCGTCGTGTTGGGTTTCAGAACCTTGGTAATCAGCACCGGACTTTCCTCGGAAAATTCCCCGACTTTGTACACCGTTTTCTCCCCATTAACCGTGAAAGAATAAGACACCGCCAAAAGTTGGTTGTCATTAAGCCTTTGGTTCAGGGAAATATACCCCAGCTGCGGGTGAAAACTATATTCGTTGGAATTAAGCCGCCGAGCCCGACGGTTGAAAATAAACTGCTCGCCATCCGTATAGAGTTCAGGAACACCATTGGCATTGGAAAACGTCTGACGGTTAATCGTATTATATGCCGAATTGGGATCCCGAAGCCCCGCGCCCAAATTCACAATTTCCTGATAAAGATTGTTCTGGGCATTGGACGGATACCCCGAAAGGCCTTCCCCCAAATCCCTGATTCCGACAATCGTTTTCTGATCCTGAAGATTGCCCGAACCTTGTTCCAAAACATAAACCTCAATACGGTTAATGTTAACCCTGGAATTAATCAGCGGATAATTCGCCAAAGCCCGATCGTAGTTATCCAAAAAGTAGTGCCCTATAAAATAGTGCTGGTTCTCCTCATAGTCCACCGCATTGATCTTAAAGGTCTGAAGCGAACCGCCCCCCTGAACCACAATGTTTCTCGCCTCACCTTGTTGTTGAGATAAAACCATGGTTCCGTAAGTCTTACCCAACTGAAACTCCGTTTTAAGCCCAAAAAGAGACTGCGCGCCCCGAACCAAACCGGTCGACAATGGCATATTGACATTACCGAACTCCACTCTCTTGATGATTTTATCTTCCCCTCCCGTCGTGGGATCGTTCAGCCCTTTGCTCTGCAAATCCTTCCAAGAACCTTTGCCCTGCCAAACCAAATTCATCCGGTTTTCAAAAGCAAAACCGCTCTGCGTATCGTAATTCGCACGAAGCTGTAAATTCTCGCCAACCTTACCCAAAAGCCCCAATTGAATCCTCTGCTGAATGTTAACGGCAAAATTCGTCCGGTTTTGGGGAAGAATCATCGGATTTTCAATTTTTTGGTAAAGTCCGCCAATATCAAACGATGCAAACCCCTGGGGAATCAATTCGATCCGGTTGCTCCCGAAAATGGTTTCAAACAGTTTATTACGAATCGTAAGCGCTGGCAACAACCCCTTCTTCTGTGCATCCGATTGATCCGCCCGAAAAGCCATATTATGGTTATCGGATTTTTCCCGGTAATACTCGCCCAATTGCACGCTCATTAGGTAAGCCTGATATTCCTCCACCGTCATCACCGAAGGCGAGCCCACAATCACATTACCAATCTTCGGGTAAAGGTAATACTTGCCCGACACAACGTCATAGTAAGCCTCATAACGCGTAGGATTAGGCAGACTAAAGTCCTTTCTTACACTAACCTCTTCCTTCGGAGCCTCCTGCGCCCAAATTCCCGTCCAACAAAACCCCAAAACGACCAACAGGCAAAACCTGAAAACCATAAAACTCTTTTTCACCAAAAATTAAATATTTTTTAGAATCTGCTTCACCAACTCTTCCACCGAAAGTTCCGGCGACTGCTTCAATAATCGATCGGCAATCTTTTCGCTCATCCGTTTAGGAATGCCTAAAACTTCTAATGCTGATAACGATTCTTCTTTCACTTTATTATGACCCGCCCCCGAAATCGTTGGCTCGGAGCGGCCAAACAACTGAACCTTATCCTTCAGATCCACGATAATCCGCTCGGCAGTCTTAGCCCCAATGCCTTTCACCTTCTGAAGCAGCGCACTATCCCCCGAAGTAACCGCCGAAGCAATAGCTTCATTACTCAACGAAGAAAGCATAATAAGCGCCGAAGCAGGCCCAACCCCGCTCACACTAATCAAAAGATTGAACATCGCCCGCTCTGCCGTAGTAAAAAAACCAAAAAGCAAATGCGCATCCTCCCGAATGATCGGCTGGATAAAAAGTTTTACCGATTGCCCATGAAGCATCTTTTCCGATGTCTGAAGACTGACTCCCACATCGTAGCCCACCCCGTTAACCTCAATCACAACCCGCGTCGGCGAAAGCTCCTCAACCGTGCCTTTCAAAAAATATATCATCGTAGTCTTTTAATGCTTCAAAGATAGCAATTTGTTAAAAAACGTTAAACAAAAAAAGCCTTTCCATAAAAAACCATTAAAAAAAGCGGGAAAAATCCCGCCCTTCATTATTTCTTTTCTTCGCGCCGCTGAGCATCCAAAACCGCAATGGTCGCCAAATTGACAATCTCATCAACACTCGCTCGCATTTGTAGCACATGCACCGGTTTTTTCAGCCCCATAAGAATCGGCCCCACCACTTGAGCCACATTCATCCCCCGAATAATTTTATACGAGAGATTGGCACTCTCCAAATTCGGAAAAACAAAAACGTTAGCCGGCGTGTTCCCCAACTTAGAGAAAGGATAATCCGCCAGTAAATCCGCATTCATCGCAAAATCAGGCTGAATTTCCCCATCCACAATCATCTTTGGAAATTTTTCGTGTAGAATTTCCACCGCTTTAGCCACTTTCTTTGAGGTATCGCCGATGGCTGCAAAATTCTCATACGACAGCATGGCTATACGAGGCTCTATCGCAAAAGATTTCACCGTAATCTCCGCCATTTTAGCGATATTCACCAAGTCTTCCACCGTGGGATTAGGGTTAATCGAGGTATCGGCAAAGAATATAGGCTTCTTTTCGGAAAGAATCATCATCATAGAAGCAATCTTATCCACGTTTTTTTCCTTCTCGATCACCTCCATCACAGGGCGAAGAACCGAAGTATAATTCTTGGAAAAACCAACAATTAAGGCATCCGTATCGCCGTGCTGAAGCATTAGAGGACCAAAATAATCCCTCTGACGAACAAAACGTTTCGCCTTATATTCGTTCATGCCTTTACGCTGGCGAAGTTTCCAAAGCGTCTCGCGGTATTCCCTTCTTTTTTCTTCCTGATCGTCGTCCGCCGGATCCACAATCGGAACATCCAATTCGATACCGAATTTCTGCATCTGCTCCTTAATAAACTTTTTCTCCCCAAGCAAAATAGGATGCGCAATCCCTTCCTCGTAAAGAATCTGAGCCGCTTTAAGCACATTATATTCCTCCGCATTCCCCAATGTAACCCGCTTCGGATTAGCCTTAGCGCGGTTCTGCATCATCCGTATCAATTTTTCATCCCTGCCCATACGGTCGAGCAAATGATTTTCATATTCTTCAAAATCGGTAATCGGCTTCCCCGCAATACCACTTTCCATCGCCGCCTTAGCCACCGCCGCAGAAACCCTGGTTATCAAACGGTTATCAAACGGTTTCGGGATAAAATAGTCCTTACCGAAACTCAAACCGCTAAGATTATAAGCCAACAAAACCGCCTCAGGAACAGGCTCTTTTGCCAAATCCGCAATCGCATAAACCGCCGCCAGCTTCATCGCTTCGTTAATCCCAGACGCCTGAACATCCAACGCCCCCCGGAAAATGTACGGAAATCCCAACACATTATTCACCTGATTGGGATAATCGCTGCGTCCCGTCGCCATAATCACGTCCTTACGCGTTTTCATCGCCAAATCGTATCGAATTTCCGGATCGGGATTCGCTAAACCAAAAACAATCGGATTTTCCGCCATCAAAAGCAGCATCTCAGGCGTTACCACATCCCCCTTGGAAAGCCCCACAAAAACATCCGCCCCACAAAGAGCCTCCTCCAAAGTACGCAGCGGTGTATTCGCTACAAAATCCAACTTCTCGGGAGTAAGGTTTTCCCGCTGATCGTGAATAACCCCCTTACTGTCGCACATCAACACGTTTTCTTTTTTCAGCCCCATAGCAAGATAAAGCTTCGTGCAGGCAATCGCTGCCGCACCAGCACCGTTAACCACCATACGAACCTCATCAATCTTCTTCCCCGCAATTTCCAAAGCATTGATAAGAGCCGCCGCCGATATAATGGCCGTCCCATGCTGATCGTCATGCATCAACGGAATATCCAGCTCCTCCTTCAGACGCTGTTCAATATAAAAAGCCTCCGGCGCCTTGATGTCCTCCAAATTAATCCCTCCAAAAGTCGGAGCAATCCCCTTCACAATTTCAATAAACTTATCGGGATCCTTCTCATTAATCTCGATGTCAAACACATTGATGTCGGCAAAAATCTTGAACAAAAGTCCTTTCCCCTCCATTACAGGTTTGGACGCTTCCGCCCCAATATCCCCCAAGCCCAAAACCGCCGTCCCGTTGGATATTACCGCCACAAGATTTCCCTTCCCCGTATAATCGTACGCCGTTTTCGGATTTTTCTCGATCTCCAAACAAGGAATCGCCACCCCAGGCGAGTAAGCCAAAGACAAATCCCTCGCCGAAGAGTGCGGCTTGGAAGGAATCACCTCGATTTTTCCCTTAGGTTCCGCCTTATGATAATCCAAAGCGGCTTGATTAAAATTCTTAATATCTCGATTGGTTTTTCTTCCCATATTTTATGGTTTTTATGTTGTTTTTTTATTTTTATTTTTCGTCGTATATCTGATTTTTTCCGTTTCTCCCTGCACAAAGCCAATCTAAAAACGAGAAAAGTCCGCCGCCTCAAATTCGCTCAAAAGAGAGCGAAACACCTCCTCCACGGAGCAAACCTCCTCAATCAAAGCCGAAACCTGACCGATTTCCAACTCGCCCTCTTCCAAATCCCCTTCAAACATCCCCAACTTCGCCCTGGCTCGCCCCAGTTTTTCCTTCAACTTATCGGCCGATCTGCCCGAACCGTAAATTTCTTCCAAATCGTTGAAAAACTTGTTTTTTACCAGCCGAACCGGCGCCAGTTCTTTCAACGTCAAAAGCGTATCGCCCTCACCCAAAGTCGTAATACGCTGCTTCCACGCCTCATGCGCACTGGCCTCAAAGGTCGCCGCAAAGCGAGAGCCAATCTGAACCCCATCCGCACCGAGAATCATCGCCGCCTTCATCTGAGCCCCCAACGCAATCCCACCGGCCGCAATCAAAGGTTTAGTCGTATGCCTTCTAACGTTCGGAATCAGAACCATCGTAGTGGTCTCGTCCCGACCGTTATGCCCCCCAGCCTCAAAACCCTCCGCTACAATCGCATCCACCCCCGCTTCCTCACATTTCATCGCAAATTTAGTCGAAGAAACCACATGACCAACCTTAACCCCCTCTTTCTGGAGCATTTCCGTATACGTTTTGGGATTACCCGCCGAAGTAAAAACCACCTTTACCCCTTCCTCCAAAATAATCGATAACAACCGATCCAAATCAGGATAAAGCATCGGCACGTTCACCCCAAAAGGTCGATCCGTCGCCTTTTTGCACTCGCGAATATGTTCCCGAAGCACCTCCGGATACATACTGCCTGCTCCGATTAACCCCAATCCCCCGCAATTCGACACCGCCGAAGCCAACCGCCAACCCGAATGCCAAACCATTCCCCCCTGAATAATAGGGTAACGGATGCCAAACAAAGACGTTATTTTATTTTGTTCTTGCATCGCTTTCATTTTTCGAGCCACACCAAAGTCAATATAATTATTCATTATCCAAAAGTAAAAAAAATCCCCCAAAAGCCTTTTGGAGGATTTTACTATTTATTGCAAAGACTATTTCGCCGTATTCCCTTTACTCCATGCTCCTTTGAACGCACAATGATCATAACGGCTGTTAATGGAGATGAACGTATCGGGCAACCGTTCCTTAATCCAACGATCGACCTTTTGGGATTTTTTGCGCTCTAACGCCATATTTTTAATCCTTTCGTAATCCGTCGCAATATCCAATTGGTGCGCAGGAATCTCCTCGTTAAGCCTTACAATTGCCACCACCTTTCTCTGATTACTCTCGTCCGAAAAAACATCGGTAATATCCCCGGGCTTATGCCCCGCAATCTGATACGCGATCGTCGGAGGCAAATCCATCTTCTCAATCTTATCGCCACCATCCCCTCCGGTTAAAGTCCCGCCATTGTATTTGGTCGCCTTATCATCCGAAAAACGATGTGCCGCCTCCTTAAAAGTCATCTTCCCTTCCATAATTAAAGTACGAATGCTATCCAACTCCGCCCGAGCCGCCGCAATCTCCTGCGCATTGGGCTCTGCCTTCAGGAGAATATGCCTCACATCGTATTGTTTCCCCGATTTTTTGACCAACTGAATCAAATGATAGCCAAATTCGCTCTCCACCGGGTCGGAAAGTTCCCCTTCCTGAAGATTAAGCGCCGCCGCTTCGAAAGGCTTCACCATCTGTCCCTTGGCAACCTTGGTGTAGAGCCCTCCATTAGCCGCCGACCCCGGATCCTCCGAATAAATCCTCGCCATATGTTCGAAACTCTCTCCTCCCTGAATATCCTTCTTGAGCTTGAGAAGACGGTTCTTCAACTCATCTTTATGCGCCTCCGATAATTTAGGATAACGAAGGATTTGCGAAAGCGAAACCTCATCCTTCACCATAGGCAATTCATGCTTATGCGTATTGTAAAAATCCGTCACTTCATTAGGCGTTACATCCACTTTTTCCGTAATACGCGCATATTTTTGCTGACCGTAGTAATTATCCGTGTCAATCTTTTCGATGGCATTACGCATCTCGTAAGCCGTACGAAACTTATATGCCGCAAGCATGGTACGCTCATCCGGAAACTGAGAAAGAATCTGCTGGTATTTTTTCTCCGCCATATCCTTAATCGCCGCCGATTTATTTTCAATCAACGTATCCCTTTTGGCTTCATAAATCAAAAGTTTGTTATTGACAATATTTTCCAAAAAACCACAGCGGTCGCTAATCTGAGCCCCTTGCTGACGAGCATAGTTCATTTGCTCCTCAATATCGGACTCCAAAATAATCTCATCCCCAATCACCGCCGTAATCCCATCCACCAATGCCCCTTTCTGTAGCTGCGCCTTAGCATAACCACCAAACATCATCAACAAAGCCACCAAAAAGAAAAACGCCTTATTATTATTCATACTATTATTTAATTCTAGTTTGCAAAATTAGAACTCTATACGGATTAAGCGCTATTTATTTTTATAATTATTTCTTAAAATTTTTCTCCAAATCGCTACGGAAAGCCGGATCAATCACAATATTGGTCTTGGCTCTCTGCTCGGCAACAATCTGCTTAATCCGACGCTCGGACACCGCATCGAACAAAAGCTCCTTTGCCTCGTCTTGCGTCATCGGCATCTGAGGATGAATCTCATCAATGGCAACCACCAAAGTCCTATCCCCAATCTTCGTCGTGTAAACTCCAGACTTAAACGGCATACCATACTTAGTGAAAACCTCCGCATCTTTAGGCATTTTACCCTCTTCAAAATGAACCAAAATTTGGTTTTTGTCATTCAACTGCCCCTCGTATTTTTTCTTGAGAGCCTCCCACTGCGTCCGATCTTTAAGCTGCTTCTGAAGCCCCTTCACCAATTTTTCGTCCGCCACAATGGCAATACGCCCTCCGGCACGCTCGTCCCAACGGTAAGCCGAACGGTTTTCGTTGTAATAATCCGTCAACCATTCCGGATGGTTTTCAATCTCTTTTTTCAGGTATTCGGAAAAGATATACTCCGAATACATCATCCGCCGTAGGGCATCAAGCTCTTTTTTAACCTCCGGAAGCGTTTCAAAATCCTGCTGGTAAGCCGCCATGACAAAATGATCCCTCCGCATATCCATCAGCCCCCTCCATTCGTCGTTAGAAATGGAATCCAAATTCTGAAACCCTTGTTCCACGTCCGTCTTTAAATCACCAAAAGTCCCCTTATGGTTACCATAGCTATACAAAACCGCCTGCTGATTCTTAAAATCCTTAAAAGCAGCATACGAGAGCTTAATTTTATCGTAATCCGGAAAGCCCTTATAGGCCGACGAATGAACCAAACCGTCCACCAAATCCTGCTGAAGCCGATCGCCATAATTGGAAGCCATCATCTCCCTTTTAAACAAAGGGAACATTTGAGGCGTAACCTCATAAGGCACCAAATCATAAATATGGAAAAAATAATACCGTTCCCCAAATAAAATCGGTCCCGCTGTCTCTCCGACTTTTTTGTCTTTCAACAATTTGTACGCCTCCTCCGGCAGAGTAGGCGACCCCATAATAACCCCTCCGTTATTTTTTTCGTTTTCCGTCGTTCCGAACTGAGCCGTAACTTCGTTGAATTTTTTACCGGAAGCCAAAGCCTCCAAAATTTCATTTTTCTTGTTGGCCGATTCGGCATCGTTAGGGAAAGACAATGTTCCAAAAATCATATACCCCAAACTGGGTCGGTTAGCCAATAATTTGGCAAAAGTAACATACCCATTGGTCTCATGCAGCCGGGTATAGCCGCCCTCCGGCAAAGTCTTGATTTCACCATAAAGCTCCTCCGCCAAAACCCCAGGTTTCAGATACATCGAACCAACCTGCGGCCCAACATACGTCTTAACCGCATCCTCCATCGTCCTACGACCGGAAACCACCTCCTCGTAAACCTTACGGTAATCCGTACGGTCGCCTTCCTTCTTCTGAAGCGCAAAAATAAGCACATTACGCTCCGTACGGTTATCGCGAACGTAATCCTTAACATAACGCTCTACCAAAGCCTTAGGGTAAAAATACTCCTCTTTGAGTTCCGCCGCCCGCTGCGCCATACGGTTTTGGAAATAGGATAAGGTATCCACTTTCTTCTCCGCCGCCAACTGCTGAAGCAACATAAACTCCTGAACCGTCTGCAACGTACGTTCTACTCCGGAGTTCTGTAAACTATAAAGGTTTTCTTTTTTAAAGTCATTCAGGGAAATACTATCCTTTCCCACCACCATATACTGGGAAAAAACCAAAGATGAAAACAAAACGGAAGCCGTAATCGCTATTTTTTTCATTAGATCGTTTTATGGGGGTTATTTTTTAATTTATCTGAGGGTTAATCAAAATACAAATCTACTTCAAAAGTCGTAAGCTGGCGGAATTGGTCAATACGCCTCTTTAAATCCTCCATAGTAACTTCCACCAAACGCTCTGTTCCGAACTTCTCAACCGTAAAAGAGGCCAATGCCGACCCCACAATAACCGCCGTTTTCATATTATCAAAACTAAAATCGCCCGTCTTGGCCAAATGAGCCGCAAACCCGCCGGCAAACGTATCGCCCGCTCCCGTAGGATCGAAAACATCCTCCAAAGGAAGTGCCGGAATAGCAAAAACCTTTCCTTCATGGAACAACAGCGCCCCATGCTCCCCTTTCTTGATAATCACATAATCCGGTCCCATCGCATGAATTTTTTGCGCCGCTTTCACCAAAGAATACTCCCCGGAAAGCTGACGAGCTTCTTCATCATTAATCGTTATCACATCGGTCTTAGCTATCATTGCTTTCAACGTATCCAGTGCCGTGTCCATCCAAAAATTCATGGTATCCAAAATCACCAGCCTTGGCCGCTGCTTCATCTTGCTGAGAACCGACAACTGAATCGCCGGATGAAGATTCCCCAAAAGCAACACTTCCGCATCTTGGGAATGCGCCGGAACTTTAGGATCGAAGTTCTCCATTACATTGACCTCCGTTACCAAAGTATCCCTGGAGTTCAAATCGTTATGGTACCGACCGCTCCAAAAAAACGTCTTCCCTTCTTTAATGACCTCGATACCGTCCGTATTGATATGACGAGACTTCAAAAGATCAAAGTGTGCCTGCGGAAAATCGCCGCCAACCACCGAAACAATACTTACCGGTGTCCCCAAAACCGCTGAAGATAATCCAATGAAAGTCCCCGCTCCGCCCAATATTTTATCCGTTTTTCCAAAAGGAGTCTCTATCGCATCAAAAGCAACCGAGCCTACAACTAATAATTTCATTCTCTATGTTTAATATTCGTTTACAACTTTTTTATTCTCTGCCCCTAAGGCTTCCACCGAAACGTGTCCAACATATGCAGCATATCTTTTTTGATATACTCAATGGCAGGCGCCAAAGAATCAGGTTTCGGCCTTGTATTGAAGTACAAATTGGCGGTTACAAAATGCCTCGTGCTATCCGTCGCATAAAACTGAATATTCGATGCACTGTGCCCTTTGAGTTCGTAAAAATTACCATAAACCTTCGCTTCCGGATAACGGAACGATTTCGTCTGTATCGCAGAAGCCTTAATGGTGTGCTCGTAAACCATCTTCTCGGCTTCTTTCACATGAAGTTGAAAGTCGTTTCTGATGGGAAAATACGTGATGAACACCTTAGCCTTCATCTCGGGATAATTAATATAGTACCAACAAGGCTCCTTCCCCGAATCCACTTTCGCAAAGTCCGAATATTCAAACGAAAAAGGACAAGACGAAGCAAAAGTCCGGTAGTTGGGTGCAGGATACGACAAACGAAGTTCGCCCGCAGGCTTAGGCACGGTCTCTTTACCGCAAGCGAGCAAAAAAAATCCCGCCAATGCCAAAATTGCACTTCTTAACATTCTGCAAAAATAAGATATTTAATGAATTAACCCGCTTTTGTTTCTCCAAAAGACTCCTCTTTCCCTTAGCCTTTTTTTTCGGCCCAATATTCAATAAAGTTTTCCAGCGGTTTGGGAAAAGATTTCGCCTCCGCCTGTTTCAGGGTAACCACCTCCAGCCCTTCGCTCTCTGCAAAAGCCAATAACGCCTCGAAAGATTCCATCCTGACGCTTTTAATACTAAGCCGCAGATTCTTATGCGAAAGCTGATGTTTCACGTCCCTAACACCGATAAAGTCCCCCCGCCAAGCAGAAGAAAAACGACTCGGAAACTCGTAGAGCCGTTTCCAAATGAAATCCTCTCCTCTCTGACGCACCACAAACGATTCCCCATAAAAGACAAAATAATAATCCAAAAGCAAATCCGTCGTTTTGGTCTTTCTCATTTTCACGGGGAAATCCATTACCCTTCCAACCCCCAGAGCCAAGCAATCCTCCGAAAGAGGGCATTCTCCACACAAGGGAGCCTTCGGGCGGCAAACCCCTGCCCCTAAATCCATCATCGCCTGATTAAAATCGCCCGCCCGGTCCACAGGCATTAGCCTCAGGGCCAAAGCCGAAAAATAAGCGAAAGCCCCTGCCCCGGAAATATCGTAACCGTCGGCAAACAGTCGAGAAAGCACTCGATAAAAATTCCCATCCACCGCTGCCACTGCCTCACCGTAAGCCATACTGCAAATCGCCGAAGCCGTATAAGGCCCCACCCCTTTTAAAGAAAGAACATCCTTGTAAACCATAGGAAAAATACCCTCATAATCCTTCATAATCTGCTGAGCCGCCTTATGTAAATTCAAGGCACGGGAATAATACCCCAGTCCCTTCCAGTACAAAAGCACCTCATCCGGATGGGCTGAAGCCAATGTCCGAACATCCGGAAAACGTTCTACAAAACGTAGGTAATGCCCCATCCCCTGACGCACCTGCGTCTGTTGGAGAACCACCTCGCTAATCCATATTTTATAAGGGTCTTTCGTCGCTCGCCAAGGCAATTCTCTGGCATGACTATCGTACCATTTCAGGAGTTTTACACCAAGGTGTAGAAAATCAGGGTTTTGTTTGTTTGGTTTCAAAAATAAGTTATATATTTGCAGACCAAAATTAAAAACAAAAAAGGAAATGACAAAGGCAGAATTGGTAAACACCATCTCCAATAAGTTAGGGACGGAAAAAAACGAGACGCAGAAGATTATCGAAGCGTTCATGCAGGAGATTAGAACTTCCATGTACAACGGAGATAACGTATATCTAAGAGGATTTGGGTCTTTCATCATCAAAACAAGAGCCGCCAAGACAGGAAGAAACATTTCCAAAAACACGGCCATCGAAATCCCAGCGCACAATATCCCGGCTTTTAAACCTTCCAAAAGCTTCGTGGAAAAAGTAAAAACCAAAGTTGCGGTAAAATAAATCAAAAAAACAAATAAACAAGAGTATAGTTCATTTAATATTAACCTTTATAAATCTGTAGAAAATGCCAAGCGGAAAGAAAAGAAAAAGACATAAGGTAGCGACACACAAGAGAAAAAAAAGAAGAAGAGCTAACAGACATAAGAAGAAAAAGTAATCTTCTGAGACGAAAAATACAAGAATATAGTTGATGAAAATGCTTCATTAACTATATTTTTGTTTACAACCTAATCAAATCATACTAACCCCTAAAAAGAGCATGAAGAAAGAACTTATCATTTCTTACGAAAATGAACACACGAAGATCGCACTGCTCGAAGACGGTAGACTCTTTGAACTCCACGAAGAGGAGGATCATAACGAGTTCACCGTAGGTGATTTATTTTTAGGACGGGTAAAAAAGTTAGCCCCTAACCTCAACGCGGCTTTTGTCAACATCGGGTACAGTAAAGACGCTTTCCTTCATTATCAGGATTTGGGCCCTGATTTTTTGAGTTATCAAAAATTTCTTAAAGACACCTTTGCGAAACGGATGCAAAGTGCAAGTCTAAAAAACTTTCAGGTTCAAAAAGAAATCGACAAAAACGGAACCATTGATCGGACCGTTGCCAAGGACGATACCGTTCTCATCCAGGTCACCAAGGAACCCATCTCCACCAAAGGCCCAAGAATTTCCACGCAAATTTCGCTTACCGGGCGTTTTTTGGTGCTGATTCCCTTTGACAACAAGGTCTCCATCTCCAAAAAAATAAAGAGTGCCGAAGACCGCGAACGCCTGAGAACACTTATCGAAAGTATTAAGCCCGAAGGTTTCGGCGTCATCATCAGAACCGTCGCCGAAGGAAAAAAAGTGGCCGAACTCCACAACGACATGAACCAACTCGTTCAAAAATGGGAGTCTACTTTCAAGAACATTCAAAAGCAAAAGATCCCGTCAAAAGTCTTGAGCGAGGAAGACAAAGCCTCAGCCATCTTAAGGGATAATTTCAATCAGGATTTCACGGCCATCATCTGCGACGACGAAAAAATGACCGAAGACATCCGAAATTATTTGGAGGTTATCGCGCCAGAAAGGAAAAACATCGTGCAGTTCTACGACTCGCACATTCCTCTTTTGGAATATTACAACGTGGAAAAACAACTCAAGCAGAGTTTTGGAAAACACGTTAACATCCCGAGTTCTAAAGGAGCCTACTTAGTCATCGAGCACACCGAAGCCCTGCACGTGATCGACGTAAACTCCGGGCCGAGCATCACTTCGGCCACAACCAATAAGGAACACGCCCTAAACGTAAATAAAATGGCCGCCACCGAAATCGCAAGACAGCTCCGTCTGCGGGACATGGGCGGTATCATTGTCGCCGATTTCATCGACATGCCAAATGCCGATCATCGTAAACAACTTTACGACCATCTCAGAGAGGAAATGAAACGGGATAAAGCCCGACACAAAATCCTCCCTCCGAGCAAATTTGGGCTGATCCAAATCACCAGACAAAGGGTAAGACCCGAAAAACAGATTGAAACCAAGGAAGAAAACCCTAATGCCGATGGTGAAATACTTGCGCCCATTGTCATAATCGAACGCATGGAAGAAGCCATCCGAAACATCATCCAAAACGAAAAAGGCAAACTCTACCTCCACGTGCACCCTTTCGTGGAAGCCTACCTGACCAAAGGATTGAGCAGCATTCAGCTGAAATGGTTTCTTAAATACAAAAAATGGGTCACCATCATCCCAAGGGACAGCTTCAAGTACCTTGAGTTCAGGCTCTATAATGCCAAAAAAGAAGAACTCATGGGATACTCAAACTAACAGCAGGCCTCCTAAAAAAAACAAGGCATCCCCCGAAGGGATGCTTTTTTAGTACCACTAAACAAATAAAAACCGTAATTTTGCGCTATGCTTTTGGAAATTAAAAATTTACACTTTGCCTATTCCCCCGAAAAAAAATTATTCACCAACCTGAATCTCCGGATCGGAAAGGGTAAAATCGTTGCTTTGGCGGGCGAAAGCGGCTGTGGCAAATCAACCCTTTTGAGTTTAATTTACGGCCTATACGACTGGGATCAGGGAAGCATCATTTTCGAAGGCACTCCCCTCATGGGCCCCAAAGGCAATATTGTTCCCGGTGAACAAAACATGAAATTTGTGGCTCAAAATTACGACCTGATGCCGTATTCTACCGTTTACGATAACGTCGGAAAATACCTTTCCAACATCGACCTGAAAGCCAAACGTAACCACGTTATGGAGCTTCTCGAATTGGTGGATTTAACCGATTATGCGGACGTAAAACCCAAATTTCTCAGCGGCGGTCAACAGCAGCGCGTCGCTATTGCCCGCGCATTATCGGTGCTTCCCAAAATGCTTCTATTGGACGAACCCTTCTCTAATTTGGATTTTCCCAGAAAAATAGAACTCCGCGAGAAGCTGTTCGGCTACGCTAAAAAACATGACATTGCCATTATCATTTCCACCCATGACATTCAGGAAATCATGCCGTGGCTGGATCAAATCATCATCCTTCAGGACGGAAGACTCATCCAAAACGATTCGCCCGAAGAAACCTACCTTGCCCCGTACAACGACTATGTCGCCAAACTCTTCGGCGAAGTCAATATTCTGACCGAAGCGCAACAACGCCAACTCAACGCCCCCAAGCGTTACCTCTTTCCCGAAGACCTTGAGCTTTCCGAAAACGGTCTAAATGCTACCGTTACCGAAAGCCGTTTTGCCGGCAGCCATTACCGCACCCGCATTTCATGCCAAGATATCCCACTCCTGATGCACTCTCCTACGGCCCTATCGGGAAACATCACCCTAAAATTTAGAACCCTCTAAATCTAAAAAAGCCTACTTCTCCCGATAGCATAAACGACTGGAGAAGCAGGCTGTCCGATTAAAAAAATTGGTCTTTCTAAGCCTTTTTAACAAATTCCGATTTCAGTGCCATCGACCCAAATCCGTCGATTTTACAATCGATATTATGATCCGAATCGGGACGCAACCGAATATTTTTCACTTTAGTACCAGCTTTTACAGGCTTAGGAGCCCCTTTCACGGGAAGGTCTTTTATCACCACCACAGAGTCCCCATTGGAAAGCTCGTTGCCATTACTATCAAAAACCTTATCCTCATTCCCAACTTCCGCAGGATCAAACTCATGGAAACATTGGGAACAAACCAAAAGGTTGTCTTGTTCATACGTGTACTCGCTACCACATTTTGGGCAAGGCATTAATTCGCTCATTCTTCGTTTTTTTTTGCAAAGATATGATTTTATGACGAGCTTCCCTTTCCCCTAAGGGAAGTTTCCCTCCGCAGGAGAGTTTAATCTAAATAAAACCGTATTTTTGCATCGCTAATCCCGTAGAAAAAAGCCAAATTTTTCCACGGAGCTATTTATTAATCAAAAATCCCCGGTCATGGAACTAATACACCGCAATCTCCTCATAGGAATACACGATGCCCTGAATGAAACCTTTTTCGAAAAAAACAAATACGCCGACAAAGTCATCGAAAGACTCCTAAAAGACCATAAAAAATGGGGAAGTCAGGATCGTGCCGTCGTATCGGAAATCTTCTACAACATCATTCGTTGGCGCAAGCGTCTGGAATACTACATGGGAGAAGGCGTAAAACCCTCCAACCTCTACAAACTAATATTGGCCTACCTGCTATGGAGCGAAACCCGCTACAAAAAGTTCGAAGAATTCGACGGCATTAAAACCGCCGACATACTGACTAAACTAAAAAAAGGAACCCTTCCCACCAAGGCCATAGAACACTCCATCCCCGAATGGCTTGCCGAAACCCTCGAAAAAGAACTCGGCCCCCAATGGGAAAAGGAAATGACCGCTCTAAACGAACAAGCCCCCACCGTATTGCGCGCCAATACACTGAAAACGTCTGCAAGGGAACTAGTCGACGAGTTAAAGGAAGAAAACGTGGAAAGCTTCACTCTCCGCCACTATCCCGATGCCGTACAACTGGAAGAGAAAAAGAATGTTTTTCTCACTTCCGCCTTCAAAGACGGCCTTTTTGAAGTGCAAGATGCCAGCTCCCAAAAAATAGGCGAAATGCTCGACGTAAAAGAAGGGCAAAGAGTGGTTGATGCGTGTGCCGGAGCCGGAGGAAAAACCCTACACCTCGCAGCCCTCATGCGAAACAAAGGGCAGATTATCGCTCTAGACATCTTCGATTGGAAACTGGCCGAACTAAAACGCCGAGCCAAAAGAGCCGGAGCCCATAACATCGAAACCCGTCTAATCACCGACAATAAAGTCATCAAAAGACTTCACGAAAAGGCCGACCGCCTGCTGATTGATGCCCCTTGCTCCGGATTAGGCGTACTGAAAAGAAATCCCGATAGTAAATGGAAAATCGACCAAGCCTTTATCGACCGTATTAAAAACGAACAGCAACAAATCCTCCAAGACTATTCCAAAATACTAAAAAAAGGCGGAAAAATGATTTACGCTACTTGCTCCATCCTTCCCAGCGAAAACGGCAAGCAAGTGCAAACCTTTCTTGAAAACAATCCCGACTTTGCGCTGATAAAAGACCAAAACATCATGCCAAGCGAAGGATACGACGGATTTTACATGGCTCTCATTGAGCGAAAAGCCTGATTTTTTAGATTGTAAATTTAACGGCATTCATCTAAATCCGACTTTCAAACTTAATCGAGTCAAACCATTTGAATATTTTTGTACCACACATTAACCCAATAAAACCCTATCTATGAACAAACATTATTTGATGTCTAAAATGAAATCCACCGGAACAGCTTACCTCTGCTGGTTTTTCCTTGGATGCCATTATGCTTACCTTGGAAGATGGGGACTGCAAATCTTATACTGGATCACCTTTGGAGGAATGGGAATTTGGGCGTTAATTGACTTATTCCTTATGCCATCCAAGGTTAACGCTCACAATCTGGCCATCGCTAGGCAAATAGACCTCATAGAGAAAAAAGAACAAGAGGAGGCTTACGCAAGAAATATGGCCTTACTTAACGCTGCAAATCAAAACAGACCTACCGAATAAAAACAAAAGCTGCGCTAATACGTATCGGAACAAGATAAAATTGAATTTCTGAGTCAAAACTTGAAAATTCAGAGGTTTCTTTTTTTTCAAAAATCAATAGTATTACCGTATCGGTTTTCGCCCTATCTTTCAAAATTTTATTCGAACATTCTCGAAAACAAGCCCGCTCTTTCATTGATTCAAAAGGTGGGCTTGTTTGCTATTCCCTTAATCCGCACAACCAAATTAAAAAAAATCACCCAACTAAAAAAAATCAACTCAAAACGCTTTCATTAAATAGAAAAGTTAAAAAAATTAATACAAAATCTATTTTTAAGTAATAATTTTAACTTTTAATTCCTTTGATTTTTATTTTATACACAAACTCCATAATATTGCAAAAATAAAAATCAAAAATCATGTGCGGAATCGTATGCCTGTTTGAGGCCAAACAAAATACCGAAGCTCTAAGACCCCAAATACTGGAAATGTCAAAAAAAATCCGCCACCGAGGTCCGGATTGGAGCGGCGTTTATCAACACGAAAAAGTGTTGTTCTCTCACGAAAGACTGGCCATCGTCGATCCCTCTTCAGGGAAGCAGCCTTTATTTTCAGAAGATCAAACCCTCGTTTTAGCAGTCAATGGCGAGATTTACAACCATCGGGAACTGCGAAGCGAATTTCCCGATTACCCTTTCCAAACCGAGTCGGACTGCGAAGTTCTCCTGCCACTCTACCGCAAATACGGAAAAGGATTGGTGGAGAAGCTCAACGGCATATTTGCTTTTGCCATTTACGACACCCTAAACGACACCTACCTCATTGCACGGGACCACATGGGAGTATGCCCTCTGTATCACGGAAGGGACAAACAAGGAAACTATTACGTCGCTTCCGAGCTTAAAGCATTGGAAGGCGTCTGTAACACGATTGAATCCTTCCTTCCCGGACACTTAGTGTATTCCAGCGACGGACCTCAACTCCAAAAATGGTATCAAAGAGAGTGGGAAGACTATGCCAACGTCAAAGACCTCAATACCGACTTCAAAGCTCTTCGTAAAGGGTTGGAAGAAGCCGTTCATCGCCAGCTAATGAGCGATGTTCCTTACGGAGTTTTACTCTCTGGCGGGTTAGATTCGTCCATCATCGCCGCTATCGCCGCCAAATTTGCCCGACAAAGAATCGAAAGCAACGACACGCAGGAAGCCTGGTATCCCCGATTGCACAGTTTTGCCGTAGGTTTGAAAGGGTCCCCCGATTTAGCCGCCGCCCAAAAAGCCGCAGAGCACATCGGATCCGTCCATCATGAAATTCATTTTACCATTCAGGAAGGGCTGGATGCCCTTAGAGACGTAATCTACCATCTGGAAACCTATGACGTAACCACCGTACGGGCTTCCACTCCGATGTATCTCATGGCTCGCGTCATCAAATCGATGGGAATCAAAATGGTGCTTTCAGGCGAAGGTTCCGATGAACTTTTCGGAGGTTACCTCTATTTCCACAAAGCCCCGAATGCCAAAGAATTCCACGACGAAACCGTAAGGAAATTAGGCAAACTCCATTTATACGACTGCCTGCGCGCCAACAAAGCCCTGATGGCTTGGGGAATCGAAGGAAGAGTTCCTTTTTTAGACAAAGACTTCATGGAAGTAGCCATGAGCATCAACCCCAAAGACAAAATGGTGGACCGCACCAAAGGAAAAATCGAAAAATGGGTGTTGCGTAAAGCTTTTGAAGACCTCCTGCCCGAAACCATTGCATGGCGACAGAAAGAGCAATTCAGCGACGGCGTGGGTTACACCTGGATTGATACCTTAAAAGCCATTGCCGAAAAAGAAGTTTCCGACGAAATGATGGCCAACGCCCGGTTCCGTTTCCCGGTGAACACGCCTCAAAATAAAGAAGAATACCGCTACAGAAGCCTCTTTGAGGAACTCTTCCCAAGCGAGGCCGCCGCCGCTACCGTCCCTTCGGTTCCTTCGGTTGCCTGCTCCACCCCCGTGGCTTTAGAATGGGACGAAGCCTTCAAAAAAATGAACGACCCCAGCGGTAGAGCCGTAACCAACGTCCACGAAGAAGCCTATCATACCAACGGTTAAAATTTTCAACACTAAAAACATAGTCCTGCCCAACTCCAAAAGGCAGGATTTTGCATTAAATCCACCTAAGTTCGGAAACAAATCTCCCTTACTAAACTTAAAAAAACTATTTTTGCAAAAACATCATCATCATTATGGCAAAAGTAAAAATCGGCACAGTGCAAATGAGTTGTGTGAAAGATAAACAGAAAAACCTAAACAAAGCAATTGAAAAAATAAAAGAAGCGGCGAAAAAAGGAGCCCAAATCGTATGCCTCCAAGAACTTTTCACCTCGCTTTATTTCTGCGACGTGGAAGACTACGACAATTTCGATTTAGCCGAACCCATCCCCGGCCCCTCCACCGAAGCCCTGAGCCAAGTCGCTCGCGAATTGGGCGTGGTCATCATCGCCTCCCTGTTCGAAAAAAGAGCGGAAGGCCTTTACCACAATACCTCGGCCGTCATTGATGCCGACGGAACCTACCTCGGAAAATACCGCAAAATGCATATCCCGGACGACCCCGCCTTCTACGAAAAATTTTATTTCACACCAGGAGATTTGGGGTACAAAATATTCCCTACCAAATTCGGAAAAGTCGGCGTACTGATCTGTTGGGACCAATGGTATCCGGAAGCCTCCAGAATCACCGCATTGAAAGGGGCCGACATTCTTTTTTACCCTACCGCCATCGGCTGGGCCACCGATCAAGACGAAGAAACCAATAAAGACCAATACAATGCTTGGCAAACCATTCAACGTTCCCATGCCGTCGCTAATGGACTTCCCGTCGTTTCGGTCAACCGTGTGGGATACGAACAAGACGGCGCCATGAAGTTCTGGGGCGGGAGTTTCGTAGCCAATGCGCAAGGAAAGCTGCTCTATCTCGCTTCCCACGACCAAGAGGAAGTAGAGGTAACTGAAGTAGATCTTTCACAAACCGATTATTTCAGAAAGCATTGGCCCTTCCTCAGAGACCGAAGAATAGACTCCTACCAACCCATCACCAAACGTTTCTTGGACGAGGATTAACCCTACTTCTCACCCCAAAATAAAACCTGTAAAATGCAAACCTTAAAACACCCCCTTCCAGACTCTCCCACCCCGAAAGAAAAAGGTTACTTTTTCCCTCCCGAATGGGCTCCACACGAAGCCACATGGCTCAGTTGGCCGCATAAAGAAGAATCTTGGCCCGGAAAAATCGATTTGATATATCCCCGGTACGCCGAATTCATCAAAGTTCTTTCCGAAGACGAATTCGTACGCATTAACGTGGCCGACGAAGCCATGAAAACGTTTGCCTTGGAATACCTCATCCAAGCCGGCGCAAGATTGGAAAACATCGAATTCTACTTTCATCCCACCAACGACGCTTGGTGCAGGGATCACGGCCCCGCCTTCCTCATCAACCCTGACAACGAAGAAAATCCAAAAGTCATCGTCGATTGGAATTTCAACGCCTGGGGCGGAAAATACCCTCCCTACGATTTAGACGACGACATTCCCACCAAAGTCGGACAGGCTCTAAATTTGTCCGTTTTCTATCCCGGAATCATCATGGAAGGAGGCTCCGTGGAATTTAACGGAAAAGGCACCATCCTAACGTCCAAATCCTGCCTGCTCAACAAAAACCGAAACCCTCATCTCTCACAAGAGGAAATCGAACATTATCTAAAACATTACTACGGCGCCGAGCAAATCCTATGGGTGGAAGACGGCATCGTTGGCGATGATACCGACGGACACATCGATGATACCGTAAGGTTCGTAAACGAAGATACCGTCCTGACCGTGGTGGAAGATAACCCCGAAGACGAAAACTACGAAATTCTGCAACACAACCTGAGCCAATTAAAAGCCATGCGCCTGCCCGACGGACGACCGCTAAACATCATCGAGCTTCCCATGCCCGATCCTGTGGTATGGGAAGACCAGCGTCTACCGGCATCCTACGCCAACTTTTATATTGCCAACCGGTCGGTCATCGTCCCAACCTACCGCTGCAGCAAAGACGCCATAGCTCTGGAGTTGATTCAACAATGCTTCCCAACCCGCAAAGTGGTAGGCATCGACTCCACCGACATCATTTGGGGATTAGGTAGCTTCCATTGTCTGAGCCAACAGGAACCAGCCGTCTAAAGAAAAAAAGATTTCCGCCTCTTCAAATTTGTAAATTACAAAATTTTTAGTACCTTTGCCCCACAATAGAAAGGTGCTCGAGTGGTTGAAGAGGCTACCCTGGAAAGGTAGTATACGGGTAACCGTATCGAGGGTTCGAATCCCTTCCTTTCTGCATAAGGTAAGATATTTCAAATAGTATCTTACCTTTTTTGTTTTGTGTATTTTAAGAGCTTTTTCAACCCGACAAAAGCAGGGTAAAATAGAATGAAATAGATAGTTTTCATACTATTTTTTCCTCTCTACTCTCTCTCATCCGCTTTAGCCAACTATCGCCTTGCGATTTCACTTAGTTCTTTACAATAAACAGATCTTCATTCTCGCATTCAGTAGAAACTTCGCCTACGCGTAAATCCAGTTATTCTTTACAAAATCGACCACCAATTTTTCGATACGTTTTCTACCCTCTTTGTCTTTCATTTCAGGTGAAATGGTCTAAAAAAACACCTCTTTGATTCTCTCCGCTTTTTCATTCATTTTTTTTACTTTTGTATCCATACAACAAGAAATTTTATTGAATCTATACGATATAACAGTCTAAAAATTACCCCTCCAACCGCCACAGGAGTTCACGGAATCTACAAAAAACGTTAGAAACCACACTTCAAACAATAAAAAGTTATCTAACCAATAAGCAAGAAAACATAAAAATTGAAAACTTACCACAGAGAGAATAAAACTAAAACAGTACAGCAGTAATACGGAAGTGACATTGGTTGCAAACAAGGCAAAAGGGTAAAAATAAACGCTGAATAGAGTAGAAACTTTTTATAAAAATAAGATTATGGACTCCTACAAAACAGCCTCTAGAAAAATAAAAATTATTAACCAAAATAAACTTTAATTTATGAAAACAAAACTATTTTTATTAACGTTGTTTATTGTCCCTTTATTAGGATTTTCACAGAAAAAAATTGAAACACTAACACTATCTAATGGTAGAACAATCACATTATACAACGACTATACTTGGAAATATGAAACAATAAGTAAAAAAACATACGGTTTTTCATCTTCTGTCACAAAGTCAAACAGCAGCAGGACAAATACAAGTTATAGCAGCATTAAATCCCCATCTGTAAAAACAAAAAACAAGAAACAAAAAACCTATAAACGTTCTTCATCTTATTCTTCATCTTCGTACTCTGGATATTGTGGTGCTCCTACTAAAAAGGGAGGCCCTTGTTCAAGGAGAGTTGCCGGAGGAGGTAGATGTTGGCAACATTAATTCTTTCCTCTTTCTGTAAACCGATAATGAGAAAATTTCAAATTAAAAAAGATAAACAACTAACAAACAATACATTAACATTATCTTATTTTAGCACCTTAAAAGATTATATACGCACGAGGGTTCGAATCCCTTCCTTTCTGCAAAAAAGTCCACGGAAAAATCCGCGGACTTTTTTATCTCTTCTTAGTCTCTGATCCTTCAAAAATCTCCATCTCCAAGTAAGCCCCCCCCAGCTTCACGCGTGAGGACGAAGGGCATTGTCGGAGCTCCTCAACAAAAGGCGAAGGGAAAATTCCCTTCGCCTTTTGTTGAAAGCGACTGCCCGAAGGCCGACCCCGCAGAAGCCAAAGCCCAGGCACGGGGGCACGCCCCCAAAAAAATAATCGCCTATTAACGACTCCGACGCAAAATCTTCTTCGTCGTAATCTCCTGATCCAAAAGCGGAGCCGACTCCACCACCACATTGTGAGGCGAAACCCCCCAAGCCTTGAAATCGTCACTACCAATATATTTCACAAAATTATACGCATTGAGAATAATTTTTTCCTTCACCGTCAAAAGCGTGTCATTAATATAAGTATTATCAATAATCACATACTTGAGGTCCGGTGGAATCTGATGCATCCTCAACGAAGGATGAGAACTCCGGCTGGGAATAACTTCCTCCGCCATCAAATCCTTCAGCACCTGATCAAAATAGTCGTTAATCCGACGATCCACCTTGAAGCCCAAATGAAAATTAACCCTGAAAATTGTCCCAGGCATAATCTCATCCACCTCATACTCAAACGTATAAGGATCCTCCTGATTAATAATATTAAGGATAAAATAATGATCCGCACGCTTCGGCTGTTTACGGATGATCGAATAAATAATTTTCGCCTCAATCTCATCCTCCCGCTTCGCCCGACTAAGAAAAGCCAAATTGGTCGCATACTTCGGAATCGTATCGTCCAACTTCATATCCTTAATCACCGGCACATATTTTTCCAATTTCACAAACTTAATGAAAGCCGTCTTAATCTTACGACCGTTGTACCAAGCATACATCGACAAACCAATAAAACCACCCAAAACCACCGTAATCCAGCCGCCTTCAAAAAACTTAATGATGTTTGCCCCGAAAAAACCTAACTCTATCGTACCATAAACCCCAATAAACAAAAAGACCAATAAACGATTCACCCGACGCTTCAAAAGCCAGAAAAACAAAAGCAAAGTCGTCATAAACATCGTTACCGTAATCGATAACCCATACGCCGCCTCCATCTTCCCCGATTCTCGGAAATAAAGCACCACCAAAATACAAAACAACATCAATCCCCAGTTAATCCTAGGAATATACATCTGCCCCTTCACCCCGGAAGGGTAATCAATCTTTTGATTCGGCCAAAAGTTGAGCGACATCGCTTCCGAAAAAATAGTAAAAGAACCCGTAATAAGAGCCTGAGAAGCAATAATAGCCGCCATCGTCGCCATAATAATCCCCGGAATAAGCATCCACTCCGGCATAATGCCAAAAAACGGATTAATCCCCTGAGTATGCACCCGCTCATAATTATCCAAAATCCAAGTCCCCTGCCCCAAATAATTAAGCACCAACATCACCTTCACAAACCCCCAGCTAAAGCGGATATTCTTCGCCCCACAATGCCCCAAATCCGAATAAAGCGCCTCCGCTCCCGTCGTACAGAGAAAGACCGCTCCCATAATGACAATGGCACTCGGCGAATTCACCATCAGTTTATAGGCATAATAAGGATTGAAAGATTTGAGAACCGCATAGTTATCCGAAAGATGAAACATCCCCACACCCCCAAGCATCAAAAACCAAAGCACCATCACAGGGCCGAAAAACTTCCCAATAAAACTCGTCCCAAACTGCTGCATGGTAAAAATAAGGATGATAATAGCTATCGTAATAGGAACCACCGGCGTATGAGGGTTATAAATCTCCAACCCCTCGATCGCCGACATCACCGTAAGCGACGGAGTAATCACCCCATCCGCAATCAAAGCCGACGCCCCAATTATCGCAATGAGGTAAAGCCAACCTTTTTTAAGGTTCTTCACCAAAGAGAACAAAGCCAAAATCCCGCCCTCGCCACGGTTATCCGCCCGAAGCGCAACAATCACATACTTCAGGGTGGTCTGAAGCGTCAACGTCCAAATAATACACGACAAAGCCCCCTCCACATACTCGTCAAAAGGAAGAACCGTCCCCGCTTCCCTCGCATTAACAATCGCTTTCATCACATAAAGCGGCGAAGTCCCAATATCCCCGAATACAATCCCCAGTGATACCAATACCCCCAATGCCGAGAGCTTTTTCAAATCAAATAAATGCCCTCTTGTGTCGTGTCCCATACGCTAAAAATAATTTTGACAAAGGTAACGGGAATATCAAAGCCCGCATATTACTTTTTATAAATAAAAAAACCCTCTTTCGAGAGTTTTTATCTATTTTATTTCAAGGCTTACGCCTTTACATACATCGCTTTTTTCAGCTCCTCTTTCACTTTTTCCAATTTAGGGAACCACTCCGCAAACAAAGCCGAAGAGTAAGGTGCCGGCGCATCCGGAGTCGTAATCCGCTTAATCGGAGCATCCAAATAATCAAACGCTTTCTGCTGAACCATATAAGCAATCTCCGAAGCCACCGATCCAAAAGGCCAAGCCTCTTCCAACACCACCAAACGGTTGGTCTTCTTAACCGAAGCCAAAACCGTATCGTAATCCAACGGACGAACCGTTCTAAGATCAATCACCTCCACAGAAATCCCCTCCTTCGCCAAATCTTCCGCCGCCTGAAGCGCCAATTTCATAATCTTACCGAACGAAACCAACGTAACATCGGTCCCTTCACGCTTGATGTCCGCCTTACCGATCGGGATGTAATATTCCTGCTCCGGAATCTCCATCTTATCGCCATACATCTGTTCGGATTCCATGAAAATAACCGGATCATTATCCTGAATTGCCGTCTTCAAAAGCCCTTTTGCATCGTATGGGTTAGATGGAACCACCACTTTCAGCCCCGGGCAGTTGGCATACCAACTCTCGAAAGCCTGCGAATGCGTCGCCCCCAACTGACCGGCAGAAGCCGTAGGCCCTCGGAAAACAATAGGACAATTCCACTGACCACCGCTCATCTGACGAATTTTAGCCGCATTGTTAATAATTTGGTCGATTCCCACCAAAGAAAAGTTAAACGTCATAAACTCCACGATCGGACGATTGCCATTCATCGCTGCCCCCACGGAAATCCCCGCAAAACCCAACTCCGCAATCGGCGTATCGATAACCCTCTTCGGACCAAATTCTGCCAACATGCCCTTAGAGGCCTTGTACGCACCATTGTATTCCGCTACCTCTTCGCCCATCAGATAGATAGACTCGTCCTTGCGCATTTCTTCACTCATTGCCTGCGCAATCACCTCACGAAAAGTATATTCTGCCATTCTTTTATAATTTTTGATGCACAAAATTACGCATTTTAATTTTATTATAACGCAACTAATCCGCGCAATAATTCCAACATCCCGAACCAAAAAATAAAAAAGCAGCCTTACAAAAGCTGCTTTTCCCATCAATTATTTCATCTTAGCCCTACGATCTAATTCACCTTATGCCAAGTCTGCGACCTTCCGATTAACGAAAAGCCCACGTAACCGCGAACATTAAGCTTCGTTCCGTCTTTGGTAATTGTACACTTGTACGTCTTGCCCGTTTTAGGATCCGTAATCGTACCTCCCGTAAATTCAGCCTCTTTCTTGGACAGCCCGCGAATAATCTCAAGCCCCACAAGCGGTTTGTTTTTGCGGTCATCCGTACATTTCACGCAATTATTATTCTCCGGCTTCTGCATCAACTGCACAATTTTACCGTAATAACGACCGTCCGATTTTTTGAAAATCTCCACCACCGACTTAGCCTGTCCCGTTTCGTCGTCAATAGTTTTCCATTTCCCCTCAATCTGAGCCTGGGAAAGCGTGGCAAAAAAAACCGCCACAAATGATAATAAGATTTTTTTCATTTTTCTCGTTCTTAAAAACAATTATACTTTACGCTTTATTTTTTGCTAAAAGTAAACAAAAAAATTAAACAAACTACATCCTTCGCTCATTTTTTATTTATTTTCGACACTTGCCCCTTCCCTATCCGATTAAACAAAGTTTTCCATCAGTAAAGTTTCCGGCGAATCACCCTATGCATATAATCCTGATACCAAGCTTTACAAAGTTTTTTGCCCCGCTCAATCTCTGCCCCTTGCGCATGACCCAACAAGTTGTTTTCCAAACCTAAATCCGATTTCAAGTACACTCCGGTCACCTCACGCCCATCAAAACGGTAAATGTAAGACCCGATGATGAATTGCTCCTGAACCCCATCCGAGTTAACAATAATCCCCGAATCCGTATCGTCAGCAACCAGACTCCTCCCCCAGCTTCTTATCGGTTGGTTATACCCAATTAAATCCGCCAAAGTAGGATAAATATCCGCCTGTTGGGCCATCGTCTCCCGCACGCCTTGCAAATGAAAACGAGGATTAGGCGAATAAAGCAGAAGAGGAAGCGCAAAACGGTTCATGGCTTTTTCATATTCGGGATAAAACACCTGATTGGTATGGTCCCCCGTAATGACAAAAATCGTATTGTGAAACCAAGGTTGCTTTTTTGCCGTTTCAAAATAGTTACGAAGAGCATAATCCGTATACTGTATCGGCTCATGCATCTCAATTGTTCCCTTCTTAAATTTCCCCTTATATTTTTCAGGAATCTTAAAAGGATGATGAGACGAAGCCGTAAACACCGTAGCCATAAACGGACGCCCGGCCTCTTGCCCAACATTTTTGGCAAAATACTGCAGAAAAGGCTCGTCCCAAATCGCCCACATTCCATCAAAATCCGCATCGTTACCATACTCCGTCATCCCATAATACCGATTAAAACCCAAAATATTCGCAAACCCCTGAAACCCCATCGATCCATTAGGCGCCCCATGATAAAACGAAGTAGAATACCCTAAATCGTTGCACACCGAAACAATGGACTGTATCTTCTGATTGGAATAAGGCGAACTCGTAAACGCATCCTTTAAGCTCGGAATTCCCGCCAAAACACTACTCATCCCATGAATGGACTGCCTTCCGTTAGCATACATGTTCGTGAAAATAAGGCTCTCCCCCGCCAAACTATCTATAAAAGGCGTGTAAGAAACATAATCCGCTAACCCTTTCCCCCGATTAAACGCCCCCGAATACTCCCTACCGAAACTCTCCACGATAAAGATTACGATATTCGGCCGAGGAGAAGGAACTTCCCGCTCATAATGCTTATACGGCTTAACGTACCGCTTAATAAAGTCCTCATCTACAAAATGAACCTCTTGAAAATTATTGGTATCAATCGTTCTAAAAAACGAAAAAGTGCTGTTTAAAACCAAGTTCGCCTGAACCGGATTTTCCGTATGACGATTGGCATCCACCAAGTTGATCGGACGAGTGCTATGCTTAAAATCCCCTCGAATACCGCCTACCACCAAAGCTGCCGTCACACAAAGAGTAACAATGGACCAAGCCAAATAAGGCCCAAGTTTCGCAGGACGATCAGCCTCTATCTTCACCCGCTTGTAAAGCCACACCCATCCCCATAAAAGCCCTCCGAAAAGGAGAGGAAGTTCAAAGTGTTCCAGCAAAGAAACCCCAAAAACCCGCCAAAGGTTGGTTTCATTCGCTACCACATCCAGCACCGCGGACGTCAGACGAGATTGACTAAAGCGGTAGTAGATAAAATCCCCAAAATTCATCGCATAAGCAATCCCGTTGGTTACAAAATAGAGCCAAAACAACATCCGCTGATACCCCTTGGACGTATTGACCGTAAGCGGCAACAAACTAAGCAGTATGAAAAGAGCATTAACGTAAAGAATAGCCGTAGTATCGAAAGCCGTTCCATAATACGCCAGTTTAAGGTACTCTCCCAGTCCTTTAACCCCAAGAAATTCTTTGTTATAAAGAAAAAAAAGGAGCCTCGCCACTTGATAAAACCCATAGGCTAAAAGAATTCTGTAAACAAGAACTCCAACCTCGCGAAATCGAAAATGCTTCATAAAGTCTATTGATCGTCTAAAAAATGGAGACAAAGGTAAAAAAACAGAAGCATTGCATCCGAATCCGTTAAAAAAAACACAAAACCAAACACCGCGGTCGTAAAGTTAGTTTTTAGTACTTTTGCGGCGGAATAAGCTTCCGAATCAACCGTAAAAACATCACAATTAAAACTATTTTCCACTTTTTAACCCTTGTAGAACAACCATGACCTTCCTAAAAAATAACCTGGCCAATCTTCTCACACTGGGAAACCTCTTTTCCGGAAGTATTGGCGTTATTCATCTTATTCAGGGGGATTATCGCACTACGGCATTCTGTATCGTGCTTTCCCTCCTATTGGACTTCTTGGACGGTTTCGTCGCCAGAGCCCTAAAAGCCAATTCCAATTTGGGCGTCCAGTTGGATTCGCTTGCCGATATGGTGAGCTTCGGGCTGCTTCCCGGAGTAACCCTGTATCAGCTTCTCGCCCCTTTCGGCAATGAGTTTCTCGGTGCGTCGCTGTCATTCCGCCTGCAATATTTAGGTCTCTTGGTTACCGCTTTTTCCTGCCTGCGTCTGGCCATTTTTAACTTGGACGAAGACCAAAAATACTATTTCAAAGGTCTAAACACCCCCAGCAATACCATCCTTATCTTCGGGTTATACTATTTCCTGATGGAAAACGCTTTGGACTGGCACACCGAAGCTTACCGTTACGCCCTCGTTCTACTCACTATCGTCAGTGCTTGGCTGCTGGTTTCCCCAATAAGGATGATTTCCATGAAATTCAAATCCAAAGCCCTGAAGGATAACCTCTCAAAAATCGCTTTGGTCTTGGGCGGACTCCTAATTCTGGCGTTATTCAGCCTCGCCGGAATTCCGCTCGTCATCGTCTATTACATCTTAATTTCGCTGGTATTTCGCCACGAACTTCGCTAAATAAATCAACTTTTTCAGACTAAAAAATCATGAATCTAAAGCTTCATAAGCCGCTGTGCATCTTCGATTTGGAAACCACGGGAACCGCCATCGGCAAAGACCGCATCGTCGAAATCTGTATCCTAAAAGTTAATCCGGACGGCTCCAGAGAAAGCAAAACCTGGCGCGTAAATCCCGAAATGCACATCCCTGCTTTCGCCACCGAAATCCACGGCATTTCCAACGAAGACGTAAAAGATTCGCCCACCTTCAAAACCATCGCGCCCAAAGTCATCGAAATGATTTCCGGATGCGATTTGGGCGGCTACAACTCCAACAAGTTCGACGTTCCGCTTTTGGCAGAAGAACTCCTACGGGTGGGACAAGACTTCGACCTGAGCAAAACCAAACTCGTGGACGCCCAGGTCGTTTTTTTCAAAAAAGAACCCCGCACCCTAAGCGCTGCCTACCAGTTCTACTGCAACAAAAATCTTGATAATGCCCACTCGGCCGAAGCCGACGTGCAAGCCACCTTCGAAGTGCTCGATGCCCAAGTGGCCAAATACGAAGACGTCCCCAACGACATTGCCGGTCTGAGCGAATTCACCTATCAAAACCGATTTGCCGATTTGGCCGGATTCATCGGCTACGACCAGCAACAGCAGGAAATCTTCATGTTCGGAAAATACAAAGGCCAACGCGTAAAAGAAGTCTTCCAAAAAGATTTAGGCTATTACGGATGGATTCAAAACGCAGATTTCCCTCTCTACACGAAAAAAATCTTAACCGCCATCCAACTCCGAAGCCGTTTTTAACCTCAACCCCCTTTCGCCATGAAAATCATTTGCATCGGCAGAAACTACGCTGCCCACGCCGAAGAATTAGGAAACGAAATTCCCGAAAAACCGGTTTTGTTCATTAAACCCGATACCGCCCTCCTGAAAGGGCAAGACTTCTATCTCCCCGAATTTTCCGAGGAAATCCATTACGAGTTAGAAGTCGTACTGAAAATTGCCAAAGGAGGAAAATACATCCAAAAAGAAAATGCCCACAAGCACTACGAAAGCATTGCCTTAGGGATTGACTTTACTGCCCGCGACCTTCAATCCCAATTGAAAGCCAAAGGACTCCCCTGGGAATTAGCCAAAGGATTCGACGGCTCCGCCGTAGTCTCTCCGTTCTTCCCCAAAGAACGTTTCGATTTGGAAAACCTGAACTTTTCCCTTCAAAAAAACAAAACAACCGTCCAGCAAGGAAACACCGCCCTGATGCTGCACCACCCCGATGAAATCATCGCTTTCGCCTCCCAATATTTCACTCTGAGAGTCGGAGACCTTATCTTTACGGGAACCCCGCAGGGCGTAGGCAAAGTCGAAGAAAACGACCGCCTGGAAGCCTATTTGGAGCAAGAAAAAGTAATGGACCTCCGCATCCTATAAAAAAACTTCCCAATGATTGGGAAGTTTTTATTTTACACCTAAAGCGCGCCAAACGCCTAAGCTTCCGCCGCCGGATTAAAAACCCGCTGCCCCAATTCTTGATCGAAAAGGTACAACGCTGAATTATTATCTTTCACCATGCGGATCTTGGACACCAACAAAGACGCCGAAGATTCTTCCTCCACTTGTTCATTCACAAACCACTGCAAAAACGACGTTGTGGCAAAATCCCCCTCTTCATTCGCAGCTTTTACAATGTTAAAAATGCTTTGCGTCACCAGTTTCTCATGCTCCAACGCCTGCTGAAAAACCTCCTCTTCGCCCGCAAACTCATGCGGAGGCTGAGGAATTGCTCCAATGACGATATCGCCACCAACATCCGATAAATAATCGAACATCTTATCCGCATGCATCAATTCCTCCTTACTCTGAATGCGAAAATAATTGGCAATCCCCTCCAAATCCTTGGCACTAAACCAAGCCGACATGGAAAGATAAAGCTGAGAAGCATACTGTTCCTTGGAAATCTGCTCATTAATAAGATGAGCAATCTTTTTACTAATCATAATTTCTGTATTTCGAAAGGTAAAATTAAACTTTTTTCGTCATTAAAAAAAAGGAGCAGACCAAAGCCCGCTCCAACTAACCATAAAAAAATAAAACTATGAATTAAAAAACTTCGGTTCAAAATCCTTTTATCTTCTACCGCCATGGCCCCCGCGTTTCTTCCCGTCCTTTTTTGAATGGCGAGCCTCCCAGCGGGTATATTGCTCCGGTGTTAAAATCCGTCGAATTTCCTGATCCATCTGCTGCCGGACTTGTTTATTCCGGGCTCGTTCTTCCTCCCTATGGCTTCGGTACTTTTCATGAGCCGCCTCAAACTGCGCCACCTGAGCCGGAGTAAGATTCAATTCTTTTTTCATCTCCTCCAAATGCCGCTTGGCGTCCGTAGCGTTTCTTTCTTTTCTACTCCCTTCAACCTTACCTGAAGTTGGCATCTCTTGCGCCGTTGCCCATGCCCCGAAAGACAAAAAAGCCAACATGAAAACTATTTTTTTCATTTCTTTTTGTTTTTTAGTGTTTAACTTAATTTCCGTCCTTTGGATAGCCGATAACCCAAGGAGTTAAAACCTAAAACCTCATAAAGTTTTGTTAAAGAAATAAAAAACGAGACCTGTAACCAGATCCCGTAATAAATGTTCTCACAACGGAATAATCCTTATTGTGAATTGCTTTCAGCGACAAATTTAGATATAAATATCATAATGACAAAATATTTATTAAATTTATACACGAAAATAAAGATTATTATTGTTTAAAAATCAATATACTAAAAATGAAAACCATACTTGGATTAGACTTAGGAACCAACTCTATCGGTTGGGCGTTGGTTAGAGAAGCACAAGAAGAGGGTGAGAAATCTGAAATTATTAAGTTAGGTGTTCGTGTAAATCCTCTAACGGTAGATGAAAAAACAAATTTTGAAGCAGGGAGACCCTTATCCACCAATGCCGATAGAACAGCTAAAAGAAGTGCAAGAAGAAATTTACAACGCTATAAACTCAGAAGAAAAAATTTAATAGACTTGTTGATTAAAAATCAGTTGATTGATAAAGATACACCACTAACCGAAATTGGTAAAAATACCACCCATCAAACATTAGAGTTAAGAGCCAAGGCAGCGAGAGAACGAATAGAATTAGAAGATTTAGCCCGTGTATTTTTAGCGATTAACAAAAAGAGAGGCTACAGAAGCAGTAGAAAAGTAAATAATGAAGAAGAAGGACAAGCGGTTGATGGTATGGCAGTAGCTAAAAAGTTGTATGACGAAAACTTAACGCCAGGGCAGTACGCCTATGAATTGCTATCAAAAGGTAAAAAATATGTGCCTGATTTCTATCGTTCGGATTTACAAGCGGAGTTTAATGCTATTTGGGAATATCAAAAGCAGTTTTACACCGATATATTAGATGATGAATTATATAATGCCTTAAAAGGACAAGGGCAACAAAATAGCCGAAAAAGATTTCTTGCCATTAAAGGGGTTTATACTGCCGAAAATAAAGGGAAAAGAGATGAAGTAAAGCTACAACATTACAAATGGCGTTCCGAAGCTATTTCAAAAAAAATAAATATAGAAGAAGTAGCGTATGCATTAGTAGAAATTAATAACGACCTCAATAAATCCAGTGGGTATTTAGGGGCGATTTCAGATAGAAGCAAGGAATTGTATTTTAATAAAGAAACCGTAGGCGAAAACCTTTGGAAACAAATACAGAAAAATCCGCATACTTCACTAAAGAACCAAGTTTTCTATCGTCAAGATTATTTAGATGAATTTGAGCAAATTTGGGAAACACAAGCTCAATTTCACCCACAATTAACACTTGCCTTAAAGGAGCAAATTCGTGATGTGGTTATTTTTTATCAACGAAAATTAAAATCTCAAAAAGGTTTATTGAGTTTCTGCCAGTTTGAAAGTTGGGAAATAGAACGAAAAGACGAAAATGGCAATGTTATTCTCAATAAATCCACCCAACTACCCAAAAGGCAGACGGTAGGTAGGCGTGTTGCTCCTAAATCTTCTCCGCTATTTCAAGAATTTAAAATATGGCAGAATATCAATAATTTAGAGGTGACAAAAATTAGTGAGGGAGTTTCAAAGAATAAAAAGGAAACAGAGACTTTAAGTGATGATGAGCGAAAATTATTATTTGAAGAATTAAATCTAAGAGGAAATCTCTCACAAAAAGAGGTGTTACAAATTTTAGGTTTAAAAGATAAAGAATACAAAACAAATTTTCCGGAAGGTTTGGAAGGCAACCGAACCAATGCTGCTTTATTCAATGTTTACCAAGCCATTGCAGAAAATGAGGGCTATGGTGATTGGACTAAAAAATCAGCTCAAGAGATTAAGGAAGAATTAAAAGCCGTGTTTTCACAAATCGGTATTCAGACGGATATTTTAGATTTTAATGCAGAGTTAGACGGAAAAGAATTTGAAAATCAAGCCTCTTATCAATTGTGGCATTTGTTGTATTCTGCCGAGGAAGATGATAAAATCAACGAAGAAGACCAAATCATTTACGGGAACTCTGCAGTCAGTTTAAAAAAGAAACTTTGTGAAAAATTTGGCTTTACTCCCGAATATGCTAAATGGATGGCGAATGTGTCCTTGCAAGATGATTACGGGAATTTATCAACCAAAGCGATGCGTAAAATCATTCCGTATCTTATAGACGGAAATGATTATTCAGAAGCCTGTGCATTAGCAGGATATAATCATTCTAATAGTTTGACTAAAGAAGAAAATGATAATAGAGAATTGTTGGATAAATTAGAGTTATTGTCTAAAAATAGTTTACGCAATCCTGTGGTGGAAAAAATACTTAACCAAATGGTTAATGTAGTTAATCAAGTGATTGAAACCTATGGCAAACCCGATGAAGTGCGTATTGAATTAGCCAGAGAACTGAAAAAAAGTGCAGAGGAACGAGCTGAAATGACCAAAGGCATCAACGAAGCCACACGAAGAAATGAAGATATTAAAAAACTCATTACTAAAGATTTTGGTATTCCTAATCCTACTAAAAGCGATGTGGTTCGTTATCGTTTATGGGAAGAGTTAGCACCTTTAGCCTATAAAGATGTTTTTACTGGTAAACAAATTAAAAAGGAAGATTTATTTTCATCAAAAATAGATATAGAACACATTATTCCGAAGGCATTATTATTTGATGATTCTTTCTCTAATAAAACTTTAGCTTTTAGGGAAACCAATCTTAAAAAAGCAGACCGAACGGCTTATGATTTTATAGAAAGTGATTATAATGCAACACTTGACGATTATATCCAACGGGTAGAAACGCTTTATAATAACGCCAAAGGAACTATTTCCAAAGGTAAAAGAAATAAACTCTTGATGGCTCAAAAAAATCTGCCTGATGGTTTTATTGAAAGAGATTTGCGTAATAGCCAATACATTGCTAAAAAAGCAAAGGCGATGTTATATCAAGTGTTTAAGGATGTGAATGTTACCTCTGGAAGTATTACCGATAGACTGCGAGAAGATTGGGATTTAATCAATGTGATGAAAGAATTGAATTTTCCTAAATATAAGGCTTTAGGACTGACAGAGATAGAGGAGCGTTATGATATTGGGCAAGAAAAAACAAAAAAAGTAGAAGTCATTACCGATTGGACAAAACGAAACGACCATAGACACCACGCAATGGATGCACTAACGGTGGCTTTCACAACAAGTAGTCATATTCAATATTTAAACTACCTTAATGCAAGAAAAAATGAATCTCACAAAGAACATAAAAACATTAAAGGGATTGAGAATAAGATAACGCATAAGCAAAAGGATAAACGAAAATTTATTCCACCAATGCCTAACTTTAGAGAGGAAGCCAAAAAGCATATAGAAACCATTTTGGTTTCGATTAAAAATAAAAATAAGGTTTACACCAAAAACATCAATAAAACCAAGAAAGAGTCAGGTTATCATACCAAAGAACAACTAACGCCACGAGGACAATTGCATAAAGAAACAGTTTATGGGAAGTCCAAAAGACCGATGAGTAAGCCTACTAAAATCAATAAAAATTTTAGTTTAGAACAGGCTCAACTTATTATCAATGTACAGGAAAAAGAATTGGTGCTTCGTCATTTAGCTCAATTTGACAATAATCCAGCGGTTGCTTTTGATACAAAAACACTCAAAAAAATGCCATTACTTAAAAATGGTGAACCTTTGAAAGAAGTGTTGTGTTTTGAGGAAATTTTTACGATTAGAAAAGACATTACTCCTGATTTAAAGATTGAAAAGGTGGTGGATGAAAAAATAAAAGCTATTTTAGAGCAACGCAAAAAAGATTTTGGAGGTAATACCAAAGAAGCCTTTTCAGATTTGGATAAAAATCCGATATGGCTCAACAAGGAAAAAGGAATTTGCATCAAGCGAGTAACCATTACAGGAGTAAGTAACGCCGAAGCTCTACACCATCAAAAAGACCATTTAGGCAGGGAAATTTTGGACGATAACGGAAACCCTATACCTACGGATTTTGTAAGCACAGGGAATAATCATCATTTGGCGGTATATCTTGATTCAGAAGGTAAGTTACAAGACAATATAGTTTCTTTTTATGAGGCGGTAGCGAGAGCGAGTCAAGACTTACCCGTTATTGATAAAAGATTTAATGAAGATTTAGGATGGAAGTTTTTGTTTTCCTTAAAACAAAATGAAATGTTCGTTTTTCCTAATGATGATTTTGATATAGATAACATTGATTTATTAGATGACAATAATGCAGAATTAATTAGTAAACATTTATACAGAGTTCAAGCAATATCCAAGGTTCCAGTAGGTAATAGTTTCGCCAGAGATATTATTTTCAGACATCATATAGAAACAGCCGTTGAAAGAAAAAAAGAATTAAAAGACATTTCTTACATTCAATTAAAAAGTTTGGAAGGGTTAAGGAATATTAAAAAAGTTCGTATTAACCATATCGGCAAAATCGTTCAAGAGGGAGAATACTAAAAATAATGGATTATGCTCTACCGCTCCATCTACATTGGCAATCCTGCCTACCTGAAGTTGAAAGACCTGCAAATGAAAATCATTTGCCCTAAGACTAAAGTGGAAAAAGGCAGCGTCCCCGTAGAAGATTTAGGATGCTGAATTCAACTTGCAAATGCAACAGAATTCTGATTAATAATTTGTTTAAATTTTTCGTTTGGCGTGAGGTATCCAAGTCTTTTACGAGGTCGATTATTGAGTTTATT